>NZ_JBAWDE010000218.1:0-29633 GCF_049590575.1 Pseudomonas sp. | reverse complement strand
CCCATATTTGCTTTTGTGCAGCGTAAAAAAACGGGTGCGACATCCGACGTCGCACCCGCTGAAGAAAACGTTCTGAATCTTGTTTTGCCTCAAACTGCCTGGGCTGCCACCGCCTGCGGCTTGCGCGACAACAAACTCACCACGACGAAACTCACCAGCCCGACCGCCAGGCTGTAGTAGATCGGCGTGTTCGCGTCCAACCCATCCTTGAACATAAACACCAGCGCAGTCACAAAGCCCAGGGTCATGGATGCAATCGCGCCCGATGTGGTCGCACGTTTCCAGAAGATCGCGCCCATCAGCGGGATCAACATGCCGCCCACCAACAGGTTGTAGGCCAGGGTCAGGGCGCTGATCACATCGTTCACCACCAGCGCGATGCCCAGCACGGCGATACCGGTCAGCAGCGTGAACAGGCGGTTGATGCTCAGGCTCGACTGCTTGCCTCCGCGCAGGCGCGGCAGCAGGTCTTCGGTCAATACGGTGGAGGCAGCCAGCAGGCCGGCGCTGGCGGTGGACATCATCGCGGCCAGGGCTGCGGCAATCACTAGGCCGCGAATGCCGTCTGGCAGCGAAGCTTTGACGATGGCGGCGAAGGCGTTGTTGACGTTATCCAGGTCCGGCAGCAGCACATGCGCCGCCATCCCGATCAGTGCACAGGCCAGGCCGTAGAGGATGCAGTAGAAACCGGCGAAAGTGCCTGCGTACTTGGCGACCTTTTCGTCACGGGCGGTGAACACCCGTTGCCAGATGTCCTGGCCGATCAGGATGCCGAAGAAGTAGATCATGAAGTAGGTGATGATCGTGTCCCAGCCGATCGCGGTGAAGCTGAAGCTCGACGCCGGCAGCTTGGCCACCAGTTCGTCCCAGCCGCCGACCCGGTACAGGCAGATCGGCAACAGGATAAACATCAGGCCGACGGTCTTGATCACGAACTGCACGATGTCGGTCAGGGTCAGCGACCACATGCCGCCGATGGTCGAGTAGACCACCACCACACCGCCACCCAGCAACACCGAAATCCAGAATGGCAGGCCGAACAGCACTTGCAGCACGGTGCCGATGGCGAGGATCGAGGTCACGCCGATCATCAGCGCGTAGGCCAGCATGATCACCGCACTGGCCTGGCGGGCCATGGGGTTGTAGCGTTTTTCCAGGACCTGGGTCACCGTAAAGATCTTCAGCTTCAGCAGCGGCTTGGCGAGGAACAGGTTCAGCGCGATGATCCCCATGCCGAGCGCGGCGCATAGCCAGAAGCCGGAGATGCCATGCACATAGCCCAGGCGAACGGTGCCGACGGTGGACGCGCCACCCAATACCGTGGCGGCCATGGTGCCCATGTACAGCGACGGGCCCAGGTTGCGACCGGCCACCAGGTAGTCTTCGTGGGTCTTGGCGCGGCGCATGCCGTAATAGCCGAGCACGAGCATGCCGGCGGCGTAGATGAGTACGACGAATAAATCCAAAGCCATGACGGCGGTCTCCGATTATTTTTTTAGGCTATTGAGGAGTTTTCTGTGGCGACGACGCTGACTCCCGCCGGGCTGTGAAGCGAGCCCCTGGGGCCATACACCGCGGCCGGTTCCGGGAACATGCGCAGCAAGGTCAGGTACACCACGGAGGCCAGCCCCAGCGTCACCGGCAAGCTGATATCGATGCCGTCAGCCAGGTTTCCCAGCGGCCCGACAAACTGCCCCGGCAGGTTGACGAAGCACAGGCCCACCAGCGCACTCGGGATCCAGGCCCCGAGCCCGCGCCAGTTCCAGCCGTGGCTGAACCAGTAGCGGCCGCCGGTTTCACCGCGCGTGAACACCTGCAGATCATCCGGGCAGTAGAAGCCGCGACGCACGATCAGGCCGATGATCATCATCACCATCCACGGCGTGGTGCAGGTGATGATCAACACAGCAAAGGTCGACACGCTCTGCACCAGGTTGGCGGCGAAACGTCCGATAAAGATGAAGGCAATCGATATCACCCCGATCAGCAGCGTGGCCTTGACCCGCGACAGCAGGCGCGGGAACACGCTGGACATATCCAGCCCCGTGCCATACAGCGAGGTGGTGCCGGTCGACATGCCGCCGATCACCGCAATCAGGCACACCGGCAGGAAGAACCAGGTTGGCGCCACCGCCAGCAAACCGCCGACGTAGTTGTTGGCCGCGATGTAGTCCGGTGCCTTGATCGCTACGATCGTTGCGGTGGCCAGGCCGAATAGGAACGGGATCAACGTAGCGATCTGGGCCAGGACCACGGCGAGCATGATGCGCAGTTTCGGGGTTTCACGCGGGATGTAGCGCGACCAGTCACCGAGGAACGCACCGAAGGAGATTGGGTTGCTCATGGCCACCAGCGCGGCGCCGATAAAGGCTGCCCAGAAGCCGGTCTGACCCATCGCCACGCTGCCGGCGAAGTGGCTGTCGAAAGCCGGCGCGAAAGCGAAGATCCCCAGCAGGAACAGCAGGCTCGCCGCCCACACCGCAATGCGGTTGACCCACAGCATGAAGCGAAAGCCATAGATGCACACCGTCAGCACCAGCAGGGCGAACAGGCCATAGGCCAGGCCCAGGGTCAGGTCGGTTTCCGGCAAGCCGATCAGACGTTTCGCACCACCTACTAAGGCATCGCCCGAACTCCACACCGAGAGCGAAAAGAAAGCAATCGCCGTCAGCAGCGACAGAAACGAGCCGACAATCCGCCCGTGCACGCCAAAGTGCGCACCGGAAGACACGGCGTTGTTGGTGCCATTGATCGGTCCGAACAGGCCCATCGGCGCCAGAATCACAGCGCCCACCAGCACGCCCAGCACAATCGCCCAGACGCCGGCCTGGAACGACAAGCCGAACAGCACCGGAAACGAGCCCAGCACAGCGGTGGCAAAGGTATTGGCACCGCCGAAGATCAGGCGGAACAGATCCTTGGGCCCGGCGGTACGTTCGTGGTCCGGGATCTGCTCGACCCCGTTGGTTTCTATCTTGCGAATACTTTTATCGTTGTTTTTATTATTCATGATCAGCTCCGATCACATTGGCTAATGGGGCGGCAGCCCTTCCGGCATAGCGGACAAATGTTCATGACAGGCCAGCCACAGGCCTTCTTGTTGTTCTGCGCCAAGCCCTTGCCGTTTAAAGACAATGGTCTCGCGTTCCTGGCTATTGAATTGCTCCCCGTTCATGCGCAGCTCGGTGGCCACGTCATGCATAAAAATCGCCACGTCACCCTGCAGGCTGACAAAGGCGTTGCTCGAGGTGCAGGACAGCACCTCGAACCCCTCGTCCCGGCGCCAGCTGTCCCACAACGCCTGGTAGGCGTCGCGGCTGAGCAGCGGCTGGGGGAGGGTGTAGAAGATGAAACTGGCGTCCGCCGTGAACGCGCCGAAGTAGGCGCTGCGGTCATTGCGGGCAAAGGCCGACACCAGGTCGGCCGCAGCCTTGAGCACGGCTTGCGCGCTCATCAGCGGTGCGCCACGCCAGGCAGTACGCAGAGCATTTCGTACAGCAGGTTGGCGCCCAGCAGCGAGGTGTTGCCGGTGGTGTCGTAAGGCGGCGAAACTTCTACCAGATCGCAACCAATCAGGTCGAGGCCCTGGCAGCCGCGGATGATCTCGATCGCCTGAATAGTGGTCAGCCCGCCGATTTCCGGGGTGCCGGTGCCGGGCGCCCAGGCCGGGTCGATGCCGTCGATATCAAAACTCAGGTACACCGGGCCGCCGCCGACTTTTTCCCGCACTTCGGCCATCAATGGCGCGAGGGAGTGGTGCCAGCATTCTTCGGCCTGGACCACGCGGAACCCCTGTTTGCGGCTCCAGTTGAAGTCTTCGGCGGTGTAGCCCTGGGCACGCAGGCCGATCTGCACCACGCGGTCGCAGTCGAGCAGGCCTTCTTCAACGGCGCGGCGGAAGGTGGTGCCGTGGGCGATTTTCTCGCCGAACATATGGTCGTTGACGTCAGCGTGGGCATCGATGTGCACCAGCCCGACCTTGCCGTGTTTCTTGTGAATCGCCCGCAGGATCGGCAGGGTGATGGTGTGGTCGCCGCCCAGGGTCATCGGGATCACGTTGTGCTCGAGGATCTCATCGTAGGCTTCTTCGATGATGCGCACGGCGTCGAGGAGGTTGAAGGTGTTGATCGCCACGTCGCCGATGTCGGCAACCGACAGCGAGTCGAAGGGCGCGGCACCGGTGGCCATGTTGTAGGGGCGGATCATCACCGATTCGGCGCGGATTTCGCGCGGCCCGA
Source organism: Pseudomonas sp. (assembly GCF_049590575.1). Classification (GTDB taxonomy): domain Bacteria; phylum Pseudomonadota; class Gammaproteobacteria; order Pseudomonadales; family Pseudomonadaceae; genus Aquipseudomonas. Next base: position 25,395 of record NZ_JBAWDE010000218.1, on the reverse strand, counting down.
AGCGGGTGCCGGCGCGCAGCGAGGTGCCGATGTCCAGGGGCACGCCAACAAAGGCGGCATCCAGGCCCTTGGCCGACTGCAAGTGGGGAAGACGCATCATGGTGGCGATGCCGGCGAAGCGCGGCATTTCGTTGCCGCCCAGTGGTTGGTGGAAAATCTTGTCCACGGGATTGCCTCATCGTTGTTTTGTTTATTAGGAGCCGATTCTGCGAAAAGCGCAGGACGGGAAGAATCGGCAGGGGCAAATACTTAGTTCAGATTTTTCTAAACTAAGGCGGGCAGGTAGACTGCGAAGATCTACACCCGGAGCCGACCATGGCCAACGCCTTGCCCGACCTGAAACTCCTGCGCATCTTCGTCAGCGTCGTGCGGCATCAGGGGTTCGCCAATGCCCAGCACGAACTCAACCTGTCGACGTCGGCCATCAGCACCTATATGAGCCAACTTGAATCAGCCTTGGGTCTGGTGCTGTGCCATCGCGGGCGGGGCGGCTTCAGCCTGACCAGCAAGGGCGAGCTGTTCCATCAGGAAACCCTGCGCCTGTTGGGCGAACTGGAAGGCTTCGAGCAATATGCCGCCGCGCTCAAGGGCGAGCTGCGCGGTACGCTCAAGCTGGGCGTGCTCGACTCCACGGTCAGTGACAAGGCCTTGCCGTTTGCCGAAGTGATCGGCGCCTACAGCCTGGAGCACCCGGCGGTGCATCTGCATTTGTCGGTGATGAGCCCTTACGAGCTGCAACTCGGCGTGCAGGACAATCGCCTGGACCTGGCCATCGGCGCCTTCTCCAACCGTATGAGCGGGTTGATCTATATGCCGTTGTACCGCGAGCAGCACTGGCTGTATTGCAGCACCCGGCATCCGCTGTTCAGCGAGCGGCGCATCCCTGAGCAGGTGATCACCCAGCAACGCATGGTCGGTCGCGGTTACTGGAGCCAGGCGGAGTTGGCGCGCCACGGCTTCAAGCACAGCGCGGCGACCGTGGAAAGTATGGAGGCGCAACTCATCCTGGTGTTGTCCGGCGCGTACATCGGCTACTTGCCCGAACATTACGCCCAGGCCTGGGCCGACAAGGGCGACCTGCGCGTACTGCTGCCGGCGACGTTCGGCTACCAGGCGCCGTTCTCGATGATCATGCGTCGGGGCCGCAGCCGCGAACCGCTGATCCAGACCTTCCGCGATCTGCTCAAAGCCCAGCTCAACCAGGCCCGATAAATCATGTCTAGACCCCAATGCCCCCGTTGCCTGCGCCCCGCTGCACATTGCCTGTGCGCGCTGATCCCCAGCCTCGACAGCCGTACCCGCGTAGTGCTGTTGCAGCACCCGAGCGAGGTCAACCACGCACTCAATACGGCGCGGTTGGCGGCGTTGGGCTTGAATAATGCGCAGTTGATAGTAGGCGAGGTCTTTGATGATCTACCGACGTTATTGAACCCGCCCGGCTATCAGGCGCGGCTGCTGTTCCCGGCCGACGATGCCCAACCGCTGCAGGCCTATGCGCCCGGCGATCAGCCGCTGTTGCTGGTGGTGCCTGACGGCACCTGGCGCAAGGCGCGCAAACTGCTGCACCTCAACCCATTGCTGGCGGCGTTGCCACGGGTGACGCTGGCGCAGGGCGCGGTGTCGCGCTACCGACTGCGCAAGGCGCCCGGGCCCGGTGCATTGTCGACGGTAGAAGCCATCGTCCAGGCATTGCAGGTGCTGGAAGCGCCGACTTCGTTCGAACCGTTGCTCAAACCGTTCGAGGCGTTGATCGAGGGGCAGATTGCAGCCATGGGCCAAGAGGTGTTCCAGCGCAACCATGGCGATGTGCATTTGCGATAGGCGGGATAGGAGGCGCGGCCATCGGGGGCTTGCCCCCGATGGCGCCCGCTCAGCCACCACCTTCCTTGCTTATGCCTTTAAGCCATAAGCACCGCACTTTGCGTGATATGGCGCGCCAGGCTTTCCCGGTATGATGTTCGCCCCCGCAGTCTGGATTGCGAATACGCCATGACCTTGCAGTACCCTACAATCGCCGATTGCGTCGGCAACACGCCCCTGGTCCGCTTGCAACGCATGGCGGGTGAAACCAGCAATACCCTGTTGCTCAAGCTCGAAGGGAACAACCCGGCCGGCTCGGTAAAAGACCGCCCGGCGCTGTCGATGATCACCCGCGCCGAGTTGCGCGGGCAGATCAAACCCGGCGACACCCTGATCGAAGCCACCTCCGGTAATACCGGGATCGCCCTGGCCATGGCCGCGGCCATCAAGGGTTACAAGATGGTGCTGATCATGCCCGACAACGGCAGCGCCGAGCGCAAGGCGGCGATGACCGCCTATGGCGCCGAGTTAATCCTGGTTACTCAGGAAGAAGGCATGGAAGGCGCCCGCGACCTCGCCGAGCGCATGGCCGCCGAAGGCCGTGGCCTGGTGCTGGACCAGTTCGCCAACGGCGATAACCCCGAGGCGCATTACACCAGCACCGGCCCGGAAATCTGGCGCCAGACCCAGGGCACCATCACCCATTTCGTCAGCTCCATGGGCACCACCGGCACCATCATGGGCAATTCGCGCTACCTCAAGGAGCAGAATCCCGAGATTCAGATTGTCGGCCTGCAACCCATGGAAGGCTCGGCGATCCCCGGCATCCGCCGTTGGCCGCAGGAGTATCTGCCGAAAATCTACAACGCGACGCGCGTGGACCGCATCATCGACATGGCCCAGCGTGAAGCCGAAGACACCACCCGCCGGCTGGCGCGTGAGGAAGGCATCTTCTGTGGCGTGTCCTCCGGTGGCGCCGTGGCCGGCATGTTGCGCTTGTCCAAGGAAGTGGAAAACGCGGTGATCGTCGCGATCATCTGTGACCGAGGCGACCGCTACCTGTCGACCGGCATCTTCGACGAACCCAACTGATGGCCAAGCATGAGAGAGGCCTGCGCTTCCAGCCGACGGGCGGTAGCCGGGCCCCGCAGATTCCGGTCGGCAAGAAACAACGCCTGACCATCGAGCGCCTGGCCAATGATGGCCGCGGCATTGTGTTCTTTGAAGGCCGCACCTGGTTCGTCAATGGCGCGCTCGCCGGTGAAGAAGTCGAAGCGCGCGTGCTGGGCGCCCACGGCAAAGTGGTCGAGGCCCGCACCGAGCGCGTGTTCAAGGCCAGCGAACTGCGTCGCCCGGCGCCCTGTGCGCACTTCGGCCGCTGCGGCGGTTGCAGCGTGCAACACCTGCCCCATGACGAACAACTTGCCCTGAAACAGCGCATGCTCGCCGAGCAACTGTCCCGCGTGGCAGGCGTCGAACCGCAAGCGTGGGCCGCACCGTTGAGCGGGCCGGAATTCGGCTACCGTCGTCGCGCCCGCGTGGCCGTGCGCTGGGATGCCAAGGCGAAAAACCTCGAAGTGGGTTTTCGTGCCGTGGCCAGCCAGGACATCGTCGCCATCGCTGATTGCCCGGTGCTGGTACAGGCCTTGCAACCGATCATGCAGCGCCTGCCGAACATGTTGCGTCGCCTGAGCAAACCTCAGGCCCTGGGGCATGTGGAGTTGTTCAGTGGTACGGCCATTGCCGTGTTGCTGCGGCATATGGCGCCACTGTCGGAAGCGGACTTGCAGGTGTTGAAAGAATTTTGTGCTTTCCATGACGCCCAATTGTGGCTGCAGGGCGAGGGCCCGCCGGAACCGGTCGAGGTCGATTCGGTGCTGGGGTTTCGCTTGGAACAGTGGGATCTGGCGCTGGCTTACCGGCCGGGAGATTTCGTGCAGGTCAACGCCGGGGTCAACGCGGCGATGATCGCCCAAGCCCTGGAATGGCTGGCGCCTCAACCCGATGAACGGGTGCTGGACCTGTTTTGCGGCCTGGGCAACTTTGCCCTGCCACTCGCCCGCCACGTGCGCGAAGTGGTGGCGGTGGAAGGCGTACAGACCATGGTGGACCGGGCGGCATTGAACGCCGTCAGCAACAATTTGCATAACGTAGAGTTTTTTCAGGCCGATTTGTCCCAGCCTTTGACCGACGCGGAATGGGCCAAACAGGGCTTTTCTGCGGTACTCTTGGACCCACCCCGCGATGGTGCCCTGGAGGTCGTGCGCAAGCTCGCCGCCTTGGGGGCCAAGCGCCTGGTGTATGTGTCCTGCAACCCGGCCACGCTGGCGCGGGACACGGTTGAGTTGGTCAAGCAAGGCTACCGGCTAAAACGTGCCGGGATCCTCGACATGTTTCCGCAAACAGCGCATGTCGAGGCGATGGCGTTATTTGAAGCGGGCTAGGATGCCCGTTTAATCCGACTGGCCTGCATTCTCCAGGGCCGTGACCTGCCAGGGAGTGTGTTCAAGCTTTAGTGATAAAGCAGGTCAGCGATGATTTTTGGCGCATCAAAGGTGCGTCGTAGGGAAGGTAAGCAAGATGGTACAGGTGAGAGCACACCAGCCGATCAATACCGACGGCAGTATCAATCTCGAGGCATGGCTGGATCATGCCATCAGTGTCGACCCGGCACTGGACCGTGAAGCCTTGAAAGCAGCCTGCGAGTTCGCTCGTGAGTCTGAACAGCAAGACAATGCGGCCAAGAACCTGTGGGCCGAAGGCACTTCCAGCTTTCGCACCGGGTTGGAAATCGCCGAGATCCTCGCCGATCTCAAGCTGGACCAGGATTCGCTGATCGCCGCCGTGCTCTATCGCGGCGTGCGTGAAGGGCATATTCCGCTCGCCACGGTTGGCCAGCGTTTCGGTTCGGTAGTGGCCAAACTGATCGACGGCGTGCTGCGCATGGCCGCTATCAGCGCCAGCCTCAGCCCGCGCCAGTCGATGGTGCTGGGCACCCAGGGCCAGGTCGAAAACCTGCGCAAAATGCTCGTGGCGATGGTCGACGACGTACGCGTCGCGCTGATCAAGCTGGCCGAGCGCACCTGCGCGATCCGTGCGGTGAAGACCGCCGACGACGAGAAGCGCAACCGCGTGGCCCGCGAGGTGTTCGACATCTACGCGCCACTCGCCCACCGCCTGGGCATCGGCCATATCAAGTGGGAGCTGGAGGACTTGTCCTTCCGCTACCTCGAACCCGATCAATACAAACAGATTGCCACGCTGCTGCACGAGCGGCGGCTCGACCGTGAGCGCTTCATCTCCGATGTGATGGGCCAGTTGCGCAGTGAGTTGCAGGCAACCGGGGTCGACGCCGACATCAGCGGCCGGGCCAAACACATCTATTCCATCTGGCGCAAAATGCAGCGCAAGGGCCTGGCCTTCAGCCAGATCTACGACGTGCGTGCGGTGCGCGTGCTGGTGCCGGAAATGCGCGACTGCTATACCGCGCTGGGCATCGTCCACACCCTGTGGCGGCACATCCCCAAGGAATTCGACGACTACATCGCCAACCCCAAGGAAAACGGCTACCGCTCGCTGCATACCGCCGTGATCGGCCCCGAGGGCAAGGTGCTCGAAGTGCAGATCCGCACCCACGCCATGCACGAAGAGGCCGAGCTGGGGGTGTGCGCGCACTGGCGCTACAAGGGCACCGACGTCAAGGCCGGGTCCAACCAGTACGAAGAGAAAATCTCCTGGCTGCGCCAAGTGCTCGAATGGCACGAAGAGCTCGGCGACATCGGCGGCCTCGCCGAACAGCTGCGCGTCGACATTGAGCCGGACCGGGTCTACATCTTCACCCCCGATGGCCACGCCATCGACTTGCCCAAGGGCGCCACGCCGTTGGACTTTGCCTACCGCGTGCACACCGAGATCGGCCACAACTGCCGTGGCGCGAAGATCAATGGGCGCATCGTGCCGCTCAACTACAGCCTGCAAACCGGTGAACAGGTCGAGATCATCACCAGCAAGCACGGCACGCCGAGCCGCGACTGGCTGAACCCGAACCTGGGCTACATCACCACGTCGCGTGCACGGGCGAAGATCGTTCACTGGTTCAAATTGCAGGCGCGCGACCAGAACGTCGCGGCCGGTAAAACCTTGCTTGAACGCGAACTGGCGCGCCTGGGCCTGCCTCAAGTGGACTTCGACAAGTTGGCCGAAAAAGCCAATATGAAGATCGCCGAAGACATGTTCGCCGCCCTCGGTGCCGGCGACCTGCGCCTGGCGCAACTGGTCAACCTGGCCCAGCAACTGGTCGAGCCGGAGCGCGGCAGCGAGCAGTTGGAGCTGATCCCGCGCAAAGCCACCGGCTACAAGCCCGGCAAGCGCGGCGATATCCAGATCCAGGGTGTCGGCAACCTGATGACGCAGATCGCCGGTTGCTGCCAGCCGTTGCCGGGGGATGCTATCGTCGGCTACATCACCCAGGGCCGCGGCGTGAGCATTCACCGCCAGGACTGCGCCTCGGTGCTGCAGCTAGGCGGGCGCGAGCCGGAGCGGATCATCCAGGTCAGCTGGGGCCCGGTGCCGGTGCTCACCTACCCGGTGGACATCATCATCCGCGCCTACGACCGTTCCGGTTTGCTGCGTGACGTGTCGCAAGTGCTGCTCAACGAGCGGATCAACGTACTGGCGGTCAACACCCGCTCGAACAAAGAGGACAACACCGCGCTGATGTCCCTGACCATCGAGATTCCGGGGCTGGACGCACTGGGGCGGCTGCTGGGGCGGATTTCCCAGTTGCCGAACATCATCGAGACACGGCGTAACCGCACACCATGATGTATTCGCTTGAAGACTTGCTGCACCTGATGAACCGCCTGCGGGACCCGCAATACGGGTGCCCGTGGGATATCAAGCAGACCTACGCGACCATCGTCCCGCATACCCTCGAGGAAGCCTATGAAGTCGCCGACGCCATCGAGCGCGGCGATTTTGATCACCTGCAGGGTGAACTGGGCGACCTGCTGTTCCAGGTGGTGTATTACAGCCAGCTGGCGCGGGAAGAAGGGCGCTTCGAGTTCGCCGGGGTGATCGACAGCATTACGCGCAAGCTGATCCGTCGCCATCCGCACGTGTTCCCCACCGGTGACCTGTACGCGCCGCTGGATATTGCGCAGCTCAGCGAAGAGCAGGTGAAGGAACGCTGGGAGCAGATCAAGGCCGAGGAGCGCGCGGAAAAATCCGACGCACCCGAGCAGCTTTCCCTGCTGGATGACGTGCCCACCGCCTTGCCGTCCTTGTCGCGTGCCGCCAAGTTGCAAAAGCGTGCGAGCCAGGTCGGCTTCGACTGGCCGTCGGCCTTGCCGGTGGTGGATAACGTGCGTGAAGAGCTGGATGAAGTGCTCGAAGCCATGGCTGACAACGACTCGGCGGCTATTGCAGACGAGGTCGGCGACCTGCTGTTTGCAGCGGTCAACCTGGCCCGTCACCTCAAGGTGGACCCGGAAACCGCACTGCGTGGCGCCAATGCCAAGTTCGAGCGACGTTTCCGATTTATCGAACAGGCATTGCGCGACACCCACCGTCCCATAGAAGATTGCACCCTCGAAGAGTTGGACGCCCTGTGGGGCGAAGCCAAACGTCAGGAAAAGAATGTGTCCAGCTGCGGTTGAGCAGTTGCCTAAGTGAGTAAGCACCATGAGCCTTTCCCTTCGTGACCAGTTGCTCAAAGCAGGTCTGGTCAACCAAAAGCAGGCCAAGCAGGTCGGCAAAGAGAAACAGAAGCAGCAGCGCCTGGTCCACAAGGGCCAGATCGAGGCCGATGACACCCAGGCACGCCTGGCTGCCGAGGCGCACGCCGAAAAGGTCAAGCGCGACCAGGAGCTGAACCGCCAGCAGCAGGAAAAAGCCGAGGCCAAGGCCCGTACGGCCCAGGTCAAGCAATTGATCGAAACCTCGCGCCTGCCCAAGCTGACCACCGAGGACTACTACAACTTCGTGGATGACAAGAAGGTCAAGCGCCTGTCGGTCAACACGCTGATGCGTAACAAGCTGAGCAACGGCTCCCTGGCGATCGTGCACCATGGTGGCGGCTACGAGGTGATCCCGCGTGAAGCGGCGCTGAAGATCCAGGAGCGCGCACCCGAGCGCATCGTGCAGCTCAACATTCTCACCGAGAGCCAAGTGCCGGATGAAGATGATCCGTACGCCGCGTACCAGATCCCGGATGATCTGATGTGGTAAGGCTGTAGAAACTAAAAACCCCGCTCAAAAGGCGGGGTTTTTATTGGCAGGCACTCCAGCTGCTGTGTGGGGCTGGGTGCCTACCCAATTTCAGCGTTTCAGGAGCTCTGCGCCTGGCGTTTCATCTCAAGCGACTCGAGCTCGTTTTTATAATTATGAGCGTCGCTCTCGTTGTGAAACATGCCGACCAGCAAGTCTTGTTGATGTACATCCCAGATGTGAATCCCATGGCCCAAGGCTTCGTGGGACATATGTTCGTCGTCGCGTTCAGTTACTTTTACAGTCATCTGCTTGCTCCAATCTCTGGTGGGGTCTGCGGCAAGTCGTCGCAGGCCTTTGTTATATGTTTTGTTAGCTTGCTAAGTAAACCGTTTTTCCACGCAACAATTCATTGCAGCAAACGCAACAGTCGCGCAGCCCGCATAAACCGCGACATTGCGTCGCAGGGCGCTGAGTTTTATGACAAAAGTTTCATGTTGGCGTAAGGCTTCAGCTTCGTATTGACCGGACCGCCGCTATCGGGGGCAAGCCCCCTCCCACACTTGAAATGCATTCCAAATGTGGGAGGGGGCTTGCCCCCGATAGCGGTAGAAACCTCACATCAAAACCAGCAGGCGAAAAAAAGCCCCGCATTCAGCGAGGCTCCTTTTTGACTCATCAGCGCATCAGCTACCTTTGACAGCCTTGCCGTCAACGGTGCCGTCTTGCAGCATGATGTTGTATTCCTTGCCGTCGGTCTCAACCTGGCGCAGGGCCACGAGGATGCCGCCCTGGTCCTTGGCAAACCACATCTGGGTGATGCGCTTGCTCTGCGTCGGGTCACGCACGCGCTCAACCTTGATCGCGTCGATGGAGCCGACCTTGGTCTGGACCTTTTCCGGGCCGATCACGCGGAAGTCGTAGGTGTCGACGTCAGTGCCTTCCACCACGTTGTAGCTCATGCTTTTCTTGCCGGCCGCGACATCACGCTGCAGCGCCAACTGGTAGGTCGATTTGTCGAGCATGCCGCTTTGCAGGGCGACGTTGACCGGGTCTTTGTTTTCAAAACCGGTGACTTTCTTGGTCGCCTGGTCGAAGTCCAGGTTGATCTTCTTGGCCTTGCCCAGGCCACCGCGTTCGAAGGTGTAGCTCTTGGGTTGCAGGGTGTCCTTGTCAAACAGGATCACGCTGGTTTCGGTGAGGCTGGCGATCATCATGGAAGCCTTGAAATTCAAGGTCCAGGAGCCATCGCCATTCTTGGCCAGGCTGCGTTCGGCCGAACCACTCATGGGCAACTGTTTCCAGTCGGCGGTGTAGCTGACGGAGAAAGGGTGTAGGTCTGCTGCTTGCACGGCAGGCAAGGCGAACAGCGCAAAAGCGAAGAGCAAGGCGCGACGCATAAAATCTCCTAGGTTCGAATCAAGTGGCCGCTGGCCGCGAGTAACTGACCGTCCAATAATGCACCTTGGTCGCCAAGAATCAACCGGCCCTCGGCAAACCAGCGAACAGCCAGTGGGTAAATCCTGTGTTCCTGGGTATGAACCCGTTGCGCAAGGGTCTGCGCCGAGTCCTCAGACTCTACCGGAACCACAGCCTGTACGACCAGAGGCCCGCCATCGAGTTCCTCGGTGACAAAGTGCACGCTGCAGCCATGCTCGGTGTCGCCGGCCTCGAGGGCGCGCTGGTGAGTGTGTAACCCTTTGTATTTGGGCAGCAGGGACGGGTGGATATTCAGCAGGCGTCCCTGGTAATGCCGCACGAAATCAGCGCTGAGAATGCGCATGAAACCGGCGAGGACGACGAGCTTGGGGTTGAAGGCGTCGATCAGTTCGATCAAGGCGCGGTCGAAGGCCTCGCGGCCTTCGAAAGCCTTGTGATCCAGCGAGCGGGTGTCGATACCCGCGTCCCTGGCGCGTTGCAGGCCGTAGGCGTCGCTGCGGTTGGAGATCACCGCGGCGATGCGCACCGGGCTGTCGCCGGTGCGCGTGCTGTCGATCAGGGCCTGCAAGTTACTGCCGGTGCCGGAGAGCAGCACCACGACATCACAGGTCTGAGGCATCAGTGAGCCTTGAGGTTCTTCAGTTCAACCTGCGCCGCGCCTTCCGCAGCGGTGGCGATCTGGCCGATGACCCAAGGCTGTTCGCCGGCTTCACGCAGGACGTTCAGCGCGGTTTCAACGTGCTCTTGAGCCACGCAGATGACCATGCCCACGCCGCAGTTCAGCACGCGGTGCATCTCGGTTTCGTTGACGTTGCCTTTCTCTTGCAGCCAATCGAACACGGCAGGGCGAGTCCAGCTGGCCACGTCGACAATCGCCTGGGCGCCTTTTGGCAGGACGCGCGGGATGTTGTCGAGCAGGCCGCCACCGGTGATGTGGGCCATGGCCTTGACGGCGCCAGTGTCCTTGATCAGCTTGAGCAGTGGCTTGACGTAGATGCGCGTCGGGGCCATCAGCAGGTCGGTCAGCGGCTTGCCGTCGAGCTGGATGTTTTCGATGTCGGCGCCGGACACTTCGATGATCTTGCGGATCAGCGAGTAGCCGTTGGAGTGCGGGCCGGAGGATGGCAGGGCCAGCAGGGCGTCACCGGCAGCGACTTTGGAACCGTCGATGATCTCGGCTTTTTCCACAACGCCGACGCAGAAGCCGGCCAGGTCGTAGTCTTCGCCTTCGTACATGCCTGGCATTTCAGCGGTTTCGCCGCCGACCAGGGAGCAACCCGACAGTTCGCAGCCGGCGCCGATGCCGGTCACGACCTGGGTAGCGGTCTCGACGTTGAGCTTGCCGGTGGCGTAGTAGTCCAGGAAGAACAGCGGCTCGGCGCCGCACACCACCAGGTCGTTGACGCACATGGCGACCAGGTCGATGCCGATGCTGTCGTGCTTGTTCAGGTTCAGCGCCAGGCGCAGCTTGGTGCCCACGCCGTCGGTGCCGGAGACCAGCACAGGCTGTTTGTAGCCGGCCGGGATTTCGCAGAGGGCGCCAAAACCGCCCAGGCCGCCCATGACTTCGGGGCGCGCAGTGCGCTTGGCGACGCTCTTGATGCGTTCGACCAATGCTTCACCGGCGTCGATGTCTACACCGGCGTCCTTGTAGCTCAGGGAGGGTTGCTTGCTCATGATCCAGGCCTTTAGGGGGGATTCAGGGGTAACGACCGAGCGGGCAGGCGCTTTTGGTAAAAGGCCCAGCCGTTGACGGTCTGCGAAGGCGCGCGATTTTATCAGGCTTGAGGGGCAGCGGCCATCCTCGGGCCGACGGGCAGGGCCATATAGGTTAAAAAGCCGGTTAAAAAAATGCTCATCGAGCCTGCCATCGCGCGTATTAAGGTATAGCCTTTAACCCGCTATCGTTTTGACATTGCGAAAACTTACCGGGACCCCGTGAATGTTTTAGTTGTCGCCGTGGTCACAGCCTGGCTATACCGATTTCACGCGGTCTGTTCCAGCCGCTAAATTTGTCGTTCGGGAATCTTCCATGCGTCTGTGTAATTTCTTTTTTGTAGGCTGCTTATCGTTGGTCAGCCTGGCGAGTCATGCCGAAACCCTCAATGGTCTTTATCAAGTGCTTGAACCGGTCAGCAGCCAGTCGCCGCAAGAGCGCGACCAGGCCACCCAGCGCGCCGTGCAAACCCTGGTGATCCGCCTCACCGGCGACGCCAAGGCCGCCGACGGCCCGGGCCTGGCGGCGATTCGCAAGGACCCGCAGCAAATCATCAGCCAGTACGGCTACGACGCCGGCCCGCCGGAAAGCCTGCAAGTGGATTTCGACCCGGTCAGCACCGATCGCGCGTTGCGTGGCGCCGGCCTGTCGATCTGGGGCAGCAATCGCCCGTCGATCCTGGGCTGGTGGCTGAACGACTCCACCGAAGGCAGCAGCCTGGTGGGCGATGGCCAAACCGTCGCGGCAGCGCTGCGCCGTGCCGCGCAACACCGTGGCTTGCCGTTGCGCCTGCCATTGGGCGACCTGGATGAACAAGTGGTCGCCACCGCCCCGAATCTGGAAAGTGCCGACGCCACGCCATTGCGCGCGGCCTCCGAGCGCTACGGCGCCGATGCCTTGCTTGCCGTGCATGCGCGCCAGGAAGGCAACCAATGGCAGGCCAAATGGCGCCTGTGGCTGGGTGACAAGAGCGAGCAGGGCACCGCCCAAGGCGCGGACACCGCCGCCGTGGCCGATGCTGTGTTGCTGGCCGTCAGCCAGAAATTGGCGCCGCGCTTTGCGGTCAAGCCTGGTGTGAGCGCCGAGCAGTTGCTGGAAGTGCAGGGCATGACGCTGGAGCGCTATGCCGCGTTGGGCCATCTGCTGGAGCCGTTCGGTGGTCAGCCGCAGTGGGTCGATGGCAATCGCATCGTGTATCGCGTGAACGGCAGTGCCGAGCAGTTGCGTACTCAGTTGAGCCTGGCCAAGTTGCAGGAGGTGCCGGCAGGCGAAGCGCCGGCCCAGCAACCGGTGGTCGATGGCACGCAGCCGGCGGTGGCACCTGAACCGCAGGCGCAGCTGCGTTTTCGTTGGTAATCGTTCTTCCTATATATAGAAGCAAAGACTGATGGAGTGGTTTATGGCGGATACGCGTCGTTGGGTGTGGCTTGGCGGGATTGTCCTGCTGTGCGTGTTTGTGTTCTTGCTGCATTCGATCCTGACGCCGTTCCTGGTGGCGTTACTGCTCGCTTATCTGTTCGATCCCGTGGTGGATCGCCTGGAGAAAGCCGGCCTGTCGCGCACCTTGGGTGTGGTGGCGGTGTTTGCCTTGTTCACGTTGATCATCACGGCCTTGGTGCTGGTGCTGGTGCCGATGCTGGCCAAGCAACTGTTGCGTCTGTACGAGCTGGCACCGCAAATGCTCGATTGGCTGCAGCACACGGCAATGCCGTGGGCCCAGGCCAAGCTGGGGCTGGCGGACGGCTTCTGGAAGTTCGACAAGGTCAAGGCTGCGATCAGCGAGCATATGGGCCAGACCACCGATATCGTCGGGGTGGTGCTCAGCCAGGCCACGGCCTCCAGCCTCGCGTTGATCGGCTGGCTGACCAACCTGGTGCTGATCCCGGTGGTGGCGTTCTACCTGTTGCGTGACTGGGACGTGATGATGGCGAAGATCCGCAGCCTGCTGCCGCGTGACCGTGAAGAGCGTATCGTCTCCCTGGCGCAAGAGTGCCATGAAGTGCTGGGGGCTTTCGTGCGTGGCCAGTTGCTGGTGATGCTGGCCCTAGGCGTCATCTACGCGGCAGGCTTGATGGCGATCGGCCTGGAGCTGGGCCTGTTGATCGGCCTGATCGCCGGCCTGGCTGCCATCGTGCCGTATATGGGCTTCGTGATCGGTATCGGCGCGGCGTTGGTGGCGGGGTTGTTCCAGTTTGGCGGCGACCTGTACCCGATGCTCGGGATTGTCGCGGTATTCATGGTGGGCCAGGCCCTGGAAGGCATGGTGCTCACGCCATTGCTGGTAGGCGACCGGATTGGCCTGCACCCGGTGGCGGTGATCTTTGCGATCCTGGCGGGCGGTGAGTTGTTTGGCTTTACCGGCATCCTGCTGGCGCTGCCGGTGGCGGCGGTGATCATGGTGCTGGTGCGCCACGTGCACGATCTGTACAAGGATTCGGATGTGTATACGGGGGTTGAAGACCCGGATTTGTAATCTGTTCATCACAAACCCGGCCAAGGCCGGGTTTGTTGTTTCTCGGCGTGGGTGTCAAACAATTTGCGCAAATCCAACAAGTTAACGCAAACCTTTGATTTTGCTTGTGGTCTGCTGCATTGTGCGCCCGGCGTCACGGGTATAAACTTTGCAAACTTTACACAGAGGCCACTAACGGTTCGTTTGGAGCCGTTCAGCCAGCATGAAACCGATTCAGCTGCCCTTAGGTGTGCGTCTGCGTGATGACGCTACCTTTATCAATTACTACCCAGGCGCCAATGCCGCTGCACTCGGCTATGTCGAGCGGCTCTGCGAAGCCGACGCCGGGTGGACCGAAAGCCTGATCTATCTGTGGGGCAAGCACGGCGTAGGGCGTACTCACCTGTTGCAGGCAGCGTGCCTGCGTTTCGAACAGATGGGCGAGCCGGCGGTTTACCTGCCACTGGCCGAGCTGATGGACCGTGGGATCGGCATCTTCGACCACCTTGAGCAGTACGAGCTGGTATGCCTGGACGACCTGCAGGCGATTGCCGGCAAGGCAGAGTGGGAAGAGGCGCTGTTTCATCTGTTCAACCGCTTGCGTGACAGCGGCCGGCGCCTGCTGATTGCAGCGTCCACCTCGCCACGCGAATTGCCGGTAAAGCTGGCTGACCTCAAGTCGCGCCTGACCCTGGCGCTGATCTTCCAGATGCGGCCCTTGTCCGACGAAGACAAATTGCGCGCCCTGCAGTTACGCGCATCGCGTCGCGGCCTGCACCTCACCGACGAGGTGGGGCACTTTATCCTCACCCGTGGCACCCGCAGCATGAGCGCGTTGTTCGATTTGCTCGAACAGCTCGATCAGGCCTCGCTGCAAGCGCAACGAAAATTGACGATCCCTTTCTTGAAAGAGACTTTGGGTTGGTAAGTTGTTGAATTTGTAGGATTCGGCAATTTACAGGCGTCAGAAAACCTGCGTTTGAGCCAGCCTGGCTACGCATTTGAAGCTAAAAATGGAATTACGGCTTAGATGTCATAGTCCAATCGCGAAGTCACATAGATCACGATTGAATTTGCAAATCGATGTGATAGTGGGCATAGTCTCGACTTCTTTACATACCAGCCACGGTCGTGCCCATGCTAAATCGCTTCGCACCCCTCGTGCCTCTCGCACTCGTTACCCTGTTGTTTGGTTGCGCCTCCCACCCTCAACAGGTGGCAGAACAGCAAAAACCACAGGTTCAAAATCAGGCAAAATTCGTTGCGGCGCAGTCTTCCACTGTTTATGAGGAAGAAGTTGCAACCGAGAAAGAACTGGCCAGCTTTGGCGGCAACAAGCCTTACCAGCTTCCAGTTCTGGCCGACAGCATCCTCGAACGCGGCATGTCCCTGATCGGTACCCGTTACCGTTTCGGCGGCACCTCCGAAGCCGGTTTCGACTGCAGCGGTTTCATCGGCTACCTGTTTCGTGAAGAAGCTGGCATGAACCTGCCACGCTCCACTCGCGAAATGATCAACGTGAATGCACCGTTGGTCGCGCGCAACAACCTCAAGCCCGGTGATCTGCTTTTCTTCAGTACAGCGGGTCGTGGTCGTGTCAGCCATGCCGGTATCTACCTGGGCGATAACCAGTTTATCCACTCCAGCAGCCGTCGCAGTGGCGGTGTTCGAGTCGACAACCTGGGTGACAGCTACTGGAGCAAAACCTTCATCGAAGCCAAGCGTGCACTCGCCATGGCCCCGACTACGGTTACCGCTAGCAAGTAAACTTAAAGTGATACTTGAAGTTTGACGTGTAAGCGCTAGAATCCCTGGACATTGTTGTAATCCGTTCGCGCGAGCTTTGCTTGCGCGTTCTGGTTTTCAGCGTTCGGCAGCGAAAGCCGCATCCAGACCAGGATTGTTCTGCACATGTCGACCTCGGCCCGTCTGTTTCTTATTCTTTGCGCCGCGCTGCTCAGCGCCTGTGCAAGTCGTCCACCGCCGCCCGCGCCTGTCGCGGTCAAGCCTAAGCCGGTGTTCAACTATTCCACCCAGAATTTCTCGCCTGCTGCCGAAGACGTGCTCTTCCGCGCGCTGGGCCTGGTCGGCACGCCTTACCGTTGGGGTGGCAATACGCCGGACTCGGGTTTCGATTGCAGTGGCCTGATCGGCTTTGTATTCCGCGATGCTGCCGGGATTTCCCTGCCGCGTACCACGCGTGAACTGATCGTGATGCGCGCCCAGGATGTGAGCGAGCAAAACCTGCAAACCGGCGACCTGCTGTTCTTCGCCACCGGCGGCGGCTCGCAGGTCAGCCACGCCGGGATCTACGTGGGGGAAGGCCGCTTTGTACACGCGCCGCAAACCGGCGGTACGGTGAAGCTGGATACCTTGTCCAAAGCCTATTGGCAGAATGCTTACCTCAGCGCCAAGCGTGTGCTGCCAGCGAATCTGGCGCGCAATCCCTGAGTAGATAGAGATGCACAGGTGGGAGCGGGCTTGCCCGTGAAGGCGGATTGCCAGTCGATAGAGTTGTGACTGACACCGCATTCGCGAGCAAGCCCGCTCCCACAGTGTTTTGTGGCGTGCTTGAGCTGAGTTATTTAGCCGCCGAAACCCGCCACACCTTGTTCCCCACATCATCCGCCACCAGCAAATCCCCTTGCTGATCAATCACCACGCCCACCGGCCGGCCCATGGCTTTCTCATCCTTGTCGAGGAACCCGGTCAGCACGTCCACCGGTTGCCCTTTAGGCTGCCCACCCTCGAACGGTACGAAAATTACCTTGTAGCCGCTGTGCGGTTTGCGGTTCCACGAACCATGCTGGCCGATAAACGCGCCGTTGCTGAACTGCGCCGGGAGTTTACTGCCCTCGGCAAACGTCAGCCCGAGGGACGCCGTGTGCGGGCCCACTGCGTAGTCCGGCGCGATGGCCTTGGCCACCAGGTCCAGGTTCTGCGGTGTCACGCGCACATCCACATGCTGGCCGTAATAGCTGAAGGGCCAGCCGTAGAACGCGCCATCCTTGACCGAGGTGATGTAGTCGGGCACCAAGTCACTGCCGATTTCATCGCGCTCGTTCACCGCGGTCCACAGCTTGCCGCTTTGCGGCTCCCAGGCCATGCCGTTGGGGTTGCGCAGGCCTGAGGCGAAAATGCGGTGCTCGCCGCTGGCGCGGTCGACTTCCCAGATAGCCGCCCGGCCTTGTTCCGCTTCAAGGCCGTTTTCGCCGACGTTGCTGTTGGAGCCGACGCTCACATACAGCTTGCTGCCGTCCTTGCTGGCCACCACGTTCTTGGTCCAGTGGTGGTTAATGCTGCCGCCGGGCAGGTCGACGACTTTGGTGCCGGCTTGCTTGATCGCGGTTTCACCCGGCTGATAGGGAAAGCGCAGCAGTTTGTCCGAGTCGGCCACGTACAGGTCGTTACCGACCAGCGTCATGCCAAACGGCGAGTTGAGGTTTTCCAGGAATACCGTGCGGGTCTCGGCCACGCCGTCATGGTCGGCATCGCGCAGCAGGGTGATGCGGTTCGGGCTCGGGACGCCGGCACCGGCGCGGCCCATGACCTTCTCCATGACCCAGCCACGAATGCCCTTGGAATCGTCGGGTTTAGGCGGCGCATTGGTTTCCGCCACCAGCACGTCGCCATTGGGCAGCACATACAGCCAGCGCGGATGATCCAGGCCCTCCGCGAACGCTGCCACTTGGGTGCCGACGGCGGCCGTTGGCTTGGCGCCGTCGGGCCAGCCGATGGCCGGGGCGATGTTCACGGTGGGGATCAGGGTCTTGTTCGGTTCCGGCAGCTTGGGCGAGGGCCCGGTGCCATCGGCGACCTGCAGGGTAGAGCTTTCACCGCAGGCGGCGAGGGTGCCGGCGAGCATGATGAGTAGGGCGAGTCTGGTTTTATGCATGGTGTTCTCCTTGATACCTGTAAGGGTAGAGGAGGGCGGCGGTGCGATGGTTCAAGTCCAGGGCCAGCTTTAATTGACGCTCCACCCCCAACCCACTAACCTTCGCGGCTTGTTCCAGGTGCTCTGTGACCCATGGGTCGACAGAGTGAAACAGGGAAGCCGGTGAGTGAGCGCACTTGTACACAGTGCTGCCGCGATTCCGGCGCTGCCCCCGCAACGGTAAATGAGTCAACACGGCGCCTTTTGCCACTGTATCCAGGTGATATGGGAAGGCGCGCCGTCGGCCTGCTCGCTCTAGAAAGCAAGCGCCACTCATGAGCCCGGAGACCGGCCTGGTTCATCCAACAGCATCACGGTGGGCGATGCTTGGCTGTCTGTTTTTTCCTTTTTCCTGCCCGCCGTTTTTGTCCAGCCCCAACGGAGCGCTGCCATGACTGATTCCCCCGACCGCGACGACCGCCACCTGGCGCGCATGCTGCGCAAAAAAGCCGTGATCGACGAGCGTATCGCCAACTCCCCCAACGAATGCGGCCTGCTGCTGGTGCTGACCGGCAACGGCAAAGGCAAAAGCAGCTCGGCGTTCGGCATGCTTGCCCGGGCCATGGGCCACGGCATGCAGTGCGGCGTGGTGCAATTCATCAAAGGGCGCAACAGCACTGGCGAGGAGTTGTTTTTCCGCCGTTTCCCCGAGCAAGTCCGCTTTCACGTGATGGGCGAAGGCTTCACCTGGGAAACCCAGGACCGCCAGCGCGACATCGCCGCCGCCGAAGCAGCCTGGGCGGTTTCGCGTGAATTGCTGCAAGAACCGTCGATAGGCCTGGTGGTGCTGGACGAGCTGAACATCGCCCTCAAGCACGGCTACCTCGACCTGGACCAGGTGCTCAGCGACCTGCAAGCCCGCCCGCCGATGCAGCACGTGGTGGTCACTGGCCGTGGCGCCAAGCCTGAATTGATTGAAATGGGCGACACCGTCACCGAAATGGGCATGCTCAAGCACGCGTTCCAGGCCGGTATCAAGGCACAGAAGGGCGTCGAACTTTGAACCCGTCCCGTCATTGCCCGGCCGTGTTGATCGCCGCACCGGCGTCCGGCCAGGGCAAAACCACGGTCACCGCCGCGCTTGCCCGTTTGCACCGCAACCTGGGGCGCAAAGTGCGCGTGTTCAAATGCGGGCCGGACTTTCTTGACCCGATGATTCACGAGCGCGCCAGCGGTGCACCGGTGTATCAATTGGACATGTGGATGGTCGGCGAGCAAGAGAGCCGCCGCTTGCTGTGGGAAGCGGCGGGGGAGGCCGACCTGATCCTGATCGAAGGCGTGATGGGCCTGTTCGACGGCACGCCATCGAGTGCGGACCTGGCGCGGCACTTCGGCGTACCGGTGCTGGGCGTGATCGACGGCACGGCCATGGCCCAGACCTTCGGTGCCCTGGCCCTGGGCCTGGCGCGTTATCAGCCGGACCTGCCATTTGCCGGGGTGCTGGCCAACCGCGTTGGCACCCTGCGCCACGCGCAACTGCTGGAAGGCAGCCTGACCGAAGGCCTGCGTTGGTACGGCGCGCTGTCCCGAGAGACCGGCATCGAATTGCCCAGCCGCCACCTTGGCCTGGTGCAGGCGAGTGAGCTGAACGACCTCGACGTGCGCCTGGACGCCGCCGCCCAGGCCCTGGGCAGCAGTTGTGAAGTCGCAGTGCCGCCACCGGTGACCTTCGCCGCGCCTGAAGTGATCGCGGCCGAACCGTTGCTGGCCGGTGTGCGCATTGCCGTGGCCCGTGACGAAGCGTTTGCCTTCACCTACGGCGCCAGCCTCGACCTGTTGCGGGCGATGGGCGCCGAGTTGCATTTCTTCTCGCCGATCCACGACCGTGAATTGCCCGACGCCGACAGCCTGTACCTGCCCGGCGGTTACCCGGAACTGCACCACCAGGCGCTGTCGGAAAACACCTCGATGCTCGCCGCCATCCGTGCCCATCACGCGGCCGGCAAACCCTTGCTCGCCGAATGCGGCGGCATGCTCTACCTGCTCGATTCGCTGACCGACGTCGACGGCAAACGCGCTGAACTGGTCGGTCTGCTGCAAGGCCATGCGGTGATGCAAAAGAAGCTCGCGGCCTTGGCCTTGCAAAGCGTCGAACTGCCGGAAGGCGTGTTGCGCGGGCACACTTATCACCATTCCCTGACCAGTACCGAATGGCAGCCGATTGCCCGTGGCCTCAGCCCGAATGGCGGGCGCGGTGCCGAGGCGGTGTATCGCCAGGGGCGGATGACGGCGTCCTACGTGCACTTTTATTTTCCGTCCAATCCGCGGGCGATCGCCGCGCTGTTTGCGCCAGACCTCGAGCAAGTCCTGCACCATGACTGACAATGCTTTTCCCCAAGCCGACCGCGACGCCGTCTACCGCGCCATCGCCGAACGCCGCGACATGCGTCACTTCAGCGGCGGCAGTGTCGCGCCCGAATTGCTGCACCGCGTGCTCCAGGCCGCGCACCAGGCGCCCAGCGTCGGTTTGATGCAACCGTGGCGGTTTATCCGCATCAGCGACCGCCAATTGCGTGGGCAGATTCAGCAACTGGTGGAAGAAGAGCGCGTACGCACCGCCGAGGCCTTGGGCGAACGGTCCGATGAATTCATGAAGCTCAAGGTCGAAGGCATCCACGACTGCGCCGAAGTGCTGGTGGCGGCGCTGATGGACGACCGTGAGCGGCACATCTTCGGGCGCCGCACCTTGCCGGAAATGGACATGGCCTCGCTGTCCTGTGCGATCCAGAATCTATGGCTGGCAGCCCGCGTCGAAGGGCTGGGCATGGGCTGGGTCTCGCTGTTCGAGCCCCAGGCGCTGGCCGACCTGCTGGGCCTGCCGCCCGGCGCGAAACCCCTGGCGGTGTTGTGCCTGGGGCCTGTCGCCGAGTTCTACCCGGCACCGATGTTGCAGCTCGAAGGCTGGACCGAACCGCGGCCGTTGAGTGACATGTTGTATGAGAATGTGTGGGGAGTGAGTCAATGAGTGTGGCCTTGCTGTGTGTCGCTGCGGTGGCGCTGGATGCGCTGCTGGGTGAGCCCAGGCGCTGGCATCCGCTGGTGGCGTTCGGCAATTTTGCCGGGCGCATCGAGCAACGTTTCAATACCGGTGGCCGCGGCTGGCGCAGCCATGGCGTGACCGCGTGGGTGATCGCCGTGGTGCCGTTGACCCTGCTGGCCACCGCCTTGTCGTGGGCGCCGTATATCGGCTGGGTGCTGGAGATCCTCGCGCTGTACTTGGCGTTGGGTATGCGCAGCCTTGGCGAACACGTGATTCCGGTGGCCCAGGCGCTGCGCAGCGATGACCTGGAAGAAGCGCGCAAACGCGTGAGCTACCTGGTCAGCCGCCAGACCAGCGAGCTGGACCGCACCGAAGTCGCACGCGCGGCCACCGAATCGGTGCTGGAAAACGGCAGCGATGCGGTGTTCGCCGCGATTTTCTGGTTTGTGGTCGCCGGTGTGCCGGGCGTGGTGCTCTACCGCCTGAGCAACACCCTCGACGCGATGTGGGGCTATCGCAACGAACGCTTCGAACGCTTCGGCTGGGCCGCGGCAAAAATCGACGATGTGCTGAACTACATTCCTGCACGCCTGGTGGCATTGACCTACGCCGTGCTCGGTAAAACCCGCCTGGCGATCAGGTGCTGGCGCACCCAGGGCCCGACCTGGGACAGCCCCAACGCTGGGCCGGTCATGGCGTCCGGT
Source organism: Pseudomonas sp. (assembly GCF_049590575.1). Taxonomy (GTDB): domain Bacteria; phylum Pseudomonadota; class Gammaproteobacteria; order Pseudomonadales; family Pseudomonadaceae; genus Aquipseudomonas. The sequence goes on along the minus strand of NZ_JBAWDE010000218.1, from coordinate 4,161 downwards.
GCCGGGGCGCTGGGTGTCGAGCTGGGGGGCGCGGCGATCTATCACGGCGAAGTGCACCAGCGCCCGCCACTGGGCGAAGGCCCGGCGGCGGACGCCGACGCCATCGACCGGGGCTGGCAACTGGTGCAGCGCGGCGTATGGTTATGGCTGCTGATCCTATGTGCGGGGGCGCAATTCTATGCTTGAACACGGTGGCCGGCTGCGCAAGGCAGCGATCCAGTACGGGATTGCCGAAGCCGATTGGCTCGACCTGTCCAGCGGCCTTGCGCCGTGGCCATGGCCGATCCCCGAGATCCCGCTGCGCGCCTGGGCGCGCTTGCCGGAAACCGACGACGGCCTGGAACAAGCCGCCAGCGACTATTACGGCGCCGCGCACGTGTTGCCGGTAGCCGGCTCCCAGGCGGCGATCCAGTTGCTGCCGCGCCTGCGCCGCGCGGGCAAGGTCGGCGTGTTGTCGCCGTGTTACGCCGAGCACGCGGAAGCCTGGCGCCGTGCCGGTTATGTGGTGCGCGAGGTGCAGGAGCAGGAAGTCGATTTCTTCCTTGATGGCCTCGACGTGCTGGTAGTCGTCAACCCTAACAACCCCACTGGCCTGAGCCTGCCCCCGCAACGCCTGCTCGACTGGCACACCCGCCTGGCGCAGCGCGGCGGCTGGCTGGTGGTCGACGAAGCCTTTATGGACGTGACCCCGCTATTGAGCCTGGCAAGCCAGGCGCATCAGGTCGGGCTGATTGTGTTGCGCTCGTTCGGCAAGTTCTTCGGCCTGGCCGGGGTGCGGCTGGGCTTTGTGCTGGCCGAACGCAAGCTGCTCAAGTTGCTCGCCGAGCAGGTCGGGCCCTGGGCGGTCAGCGGGCCGACACGGGTGCTTGGCCAGGTATGCCTGCGCGATACGGCCGGGCAAGCGCGGCAGCGCGCGCGCTGCATCGAGGCCGGCCAGCGCTTGTTCACGTTGCTTGAACGCCATGGTTTTCAACCCCACGGCGGCTGCGCCTTGTTCCAATGGTTGATCACCCCGCATGCCGAGCGCATGCACGAATTCATGGCCCAGCGCGGCATTCTGCTGCGCCTGTTTGTTCACGACAGCAGCCTGCGCTTCGGCCTGCCGGACACCGAAGCCGACTGGCTGCGCCTCGACGCAGCGCTGGGCGCTTATAAGGAAGCGGCATGAGTACGCTGATGGTGCAAGGCACCACCTCCGATGCGGGTAAAAGCACGTTAGTGACCGCGTTGTGCCGCTGGCTGGTGCGCCAGGGCGTGGCGGTGGCGCCGTTCAAGCCGCAGAACATGGCGCTCAACAGCGCCGTGACCGCCGAAGGTGGCGAGATCGGCCGCGCCCAGGCGGTGCAGGCCCAGGCCGCCAACCTGGCGCCGCACACCGACATGAACCCGGTGTTGCTCAAACCCAACAGCGACACCGGTTCCCAAGTAATCATCCACGGCCGCGCCGTGACCAGCATGAACGCCGTGGCCTACCACGACTACAAAGCCATCGCCATGCAGGCGGTACTGGCCTCCCACGCGCGGTTGAGCGCGGCCTACCCGGTGGTGATGGTCGAAGGCGCGGGCTCCCCGGCGGAGATCAACCTGCGCGCCAATGACATTGCCAATATGGGCTTCGCCGAGGCGGTGGACTGCCCTGTATTGCTGATCGCCGACATCAATCGCGGCGGCGTATTCGCGCACCTGGTCGGCACCCTGGAGCTGCTGTCCCCCAGCGAACAGGCGCGGGTCAAAGGTTTCATCATCAACCGTTTTCGCGGCGATATCGCGCTGTTGCAGCCGGGCCTGGACTGGCTCGAAGCACGCACCGGCAAACCGGTGGTGGGCGTGTTGCCCTACGTGATGGACCTGCATCTGGAAGCCGAAGACGGCATCGACCGACGCCAGACCGACAAGGCCGCACAGGTGCTCAAGGTCGTGGTGCCAGTGTTGCCGCGCATCAGCAACCATACGGATTTCGACCCGCTGCGCCTGCATCCCCAGGTGGATTTGCAGTTCATCGGGCCGGGCCAGCCGATTCCGGCAGCCGACCTGATCATTCTGCCGGGCTCGAAAAGCGTGCGCAGTGACCTCGCGTATCTGCGCGCCAATGGCTGGGACACCGCCGTGGCGCGGCATTTGCGTTATGGCGGCAAGGTGCTGGGGATTTGTGGCGGGCTGCAGATGCTCGGCGAGCAGGTGCATGACCCGCTGGGGCTGGAAGGGGCCGCTGGGTCGAGCGACGGCCTGGGGCTGCTGGCGTTCAGCACGACATTGGAAGAAGAGAAGCAACTGCGCAATGTGCGCGGGCGTTTGTTGCTCGAGGATGCTGAGGTCAGCGGGTATGAGATTCATGCAGGCGTGACGTCCGGCGATGCATTGTCTCGAGCGGCGGTGGTTTTGGACGATGGCCGCAGTGACGGTGCGCAAAGTGCGGACGGGCAGATTCTCGGCACGTATCTGCATGGTCTGTTCGAGACCCCGGCGGCGTGCAGCGCGTTGCTGCGCTGGGCCGGGTTGCAGGCTGTGCAGGAAGTGGATTACCACGCATTGCGCGAACGCGACATCGAGCGCCTGGCGGATTTGGTGGAGAACCATCTGGATACGCAGTTGTTGCGCGAACTATGTGGGATTTGAAGGTGTGCACACGATCCAAGTGTGGGAGCGGGCGCACCTCAATTTATCGACTGGCCGAAAAAGGTGCCTTCCCATGTATCAGTTGATCCTCGGCGGCGCCCGTTCCGGCAAAAGTCGCCTGGCGGAAAAGCTCGCCGCCGATAGCGCGTTGCCCGTCATCTATATCGCCACCAGCCAGCCGCTGGATGGCGAGATGAATGCGCGTGTCGCCTTGCATCGCGAGCGTCGCCCCGAGCATTGGGGCTTGATCGAAGAGCCCGTCGAACTGGCGCGGGTACTGCGCGAAAACGCGGCGACCGGTCACTGCCTGTTGGTGGATTGCCTGACCCTGTGGCTGACCAACCTGCTGATGCTCGAAGACGCCGAACGGCTGGCCTTCGAGCGCGATCAATTGCTGGAAACCCTGGCCGTGTTGCCGGGGGAGATTATTTTTGTCAGCAACGAGACCGGTCTGGGTGTCGTGCCGCTGGGCGAATTGACTCGCCGCTATGTGGATGAAGCCGGTTGGCTGCATCAAGCCTTGGCCGAGCGGTGTCAGCGTGTTGTCCTGACGGTTGCCGGCCTGCCCCTGACTTTGAAAGGTACTGCGTTATGACTGACACCTGGTGGCTCAACCTTTGTAAGGCGATCGACGCACAAGCGTACGAAAACGCACTGGCGCGCCAGCAGCAATTGACTAAACCTGCCGGTTCTCTGGGTCAGCTGGAAACCCTGGCGGTGCAGTTGGCCGGCCTGCAGGGCCGGGTCAAACCCTCGGTCGACCAGGTGTGGATTGCGATCTTTGCCGGTGACCACGGGGTGGTGGCGGAGGGTGTATCCGCCTATCCCCAGGCAGTGACCGGGCAGATGCTGCTCAACTTTGTCAGCGGCGGTGCGGCCATCAGTGTGTTGGCGCGGCAGCTGGATGCGCAGTTGGAAGTGGTCGATCTTGGCACTGTGACTCCGTCTCTGGACTTGCCCGGTGTGCGCCACTTGAACATCGGCGCGGGCACGGCGAATTTCGTCAACGGCCCGGCCATGACCGAAGCGCAGGGGCGGTTGGCCCTGCACGCCGGACGTGACAGCGTGTTGCGCGCCCGGGAAAGCGGCGCGCAGCTGTTTATTGGCGGCGAGATGGGCATCGGCAACACCACCGCCGCCAGTGCGCTGGCGTGTGCGTTGCTGGGGTGCCAGGTCAGTGACCTCACCGGGCCGGGCACGGGGCTGAACGCCGAGGGTGTCAGCCATAAAGTGGCGGTGATCGAGCGCGCGCTGGCCTTGCACGCCGCCCAGCGTGGGGATGCGCTGCACACCCTGTTCAATCTCGGCGGTTTTGAAATTGCGGCCCTGGTGGGTGCTTATCTGGCCTGCGCTCAGGAAGGCATTGTGGTGCTGGTGGATGGGTTTATCTGCACCGTTGCCGCGTTGGTCGCCACGCGCTTGAACCCGGCTTGTCACGCGTGGTTGATGTTCGGCCATCGGGGCGCCGAGCCTGGCCATCGCCATGTGCTGCAAAGCCTCGACGCGCAGCCGCTGCTGGAACTTGGCCTGCGCCTGGGCGAAGGC
>NZ_JBAWDE010000217.1:0-4339 GCF_049590575.1 Pseudomonas sp. | reverse complement strand
GCGCAGTACGCGGGGCGTGAGCCTGACCGACGCCGGCCACACTTTCCTGGCTGACTGCATGCGCCTGCTGGCTGCGGTGGCCGCGGCCGAAGCCTCGGCCAAGGGCTTGCATGTGCAGGCCCAGGGCAAGCTGCGGGTGTTCTTGCCGTTTCTGTTCAGCGGTTATGTGATGGCGCCGGTCCTGGCCGATTACCTGGACCGCTACCCCGAGGTGCGGCTGGAGGCGCACTACCATGACTACTACCCCAACCTGCACGAAGAGGGGCTGGACGTGGCGATCCTGGTCGGCGAACTGCCCAGCTCGGCGCTGATCGCACGGCCGGTGGGCCATGTGCGACATATCCTCTGCGCCAGCCCCGGGTACCTGGCTGCCCAAGACGCGCCTCGGCACCCGGATGACCTCAAGCAACATCGCCTGATTGCCAGTGCGGGCCAGGTCGATTGGGGTTTCCAAGGCTGCCGGGTAAAGGCTCGCGCACGCTTGAGTTGCGCTACCGTGCAAGGCGCGATTAATGCAGCCGTGCATGACGCGGGGCTGATTCGCTGCTTGAGTTACCCCGTGCACGAACACCTGCGCAGCGGCCAGTTGCGCCGCGTGTTGGCGGGGTATGAGCTGCCGCCCTTGCCGGTGCACGTGGTGTACCGCGAGGGTCGCAACGCCCCGATGCGCGTGCGCAGTTTTGTCGACCACTGTGTGGCGGCGCTGCGTGAGCATCCGGCATTTCAGTTGGCGTAATAGTGGATTGCCTGGCGTGGGCATTCTCCTGTTGATCGACGCGGCGCAGCATTGGGGCAACTCACGAGAGGTGGTCACCATGAACCAGATCGAACAGTCCCCCTGGCATGTCGGTGAACGACGCTTGCAAGCAGCGGTAGGTGTCGCCGAGCGCATGGCCATGGTCGGGCCCAAGGTGATCCGCGATCACCTGCCGGAACAGCATCGGGATTTCTACCCGTTGTTGCCGTACCTGCTGCTGGGCGCAGTGGACGCGCAGGGGATTCCCTGGGCGACCCTGCTCGAAGGTGCCCCCGGGTTTGCCCACTCGCCGGACCCGCAGACTTTGCAAATCGACAGCCTGCCGTGCGCCGGCGATCCTGCGCGTGCGGCCTTCCACAGCGGTGCTGCCGTCGGTGTGCTCGGCATCGACCTCAACACCCGTCGACGCAACCGCATGAACGGCCACATCGGTAGCCTGGACCCCCACGGGTTTGCGGTCGACGTGGTGCACACCTACGGCAACTGCCCGAAATACATCCAACTGCGGCCGGTGCAAGGGATCGCCCGTAAACCCGGCACGCAGGTCGAGCGCCTCGACGGCCTGGACGCGGCCGCACAAGCGATGATCGGCAATGCCGACACGTTCTTCGTCGCCAGCTACGTAGACCTGGGCGGCGAGCGCTCGGTGGACGTTTCCCATCGCGGCGGCAATCGAGGTTTTGTGCGGGTAGAGGGCAACGTGCTGACCATTCCGGACTTTGCCGGCAACCTGTTCTTCAACACCCTGGGCAACCTGCAAGTGAACCCGGTGGCGGGGTTGCTGTTTATCGATTTTGAAACCGGCGACGTGCTGCAGGTTGCCGGGCGTACGCGGCTGATCCTCGACGGGCCTGAGGTGGCCCGGTTCGACGGCGCGCAGCGCTTGTGGACAGTCACCGTGGAACACCTGGTACGCCGCCCTGCAGCATTGGCGCTGAGCTGGCAATTCGCGGAGTTTTCGCCGCACAGTCTGGCTATGGGAAGTTGGTAGTTTGCGCCTGTGACAACAAAGCCTCCTGTGGCGAGCAGGCTTTTTTGTGGCAAGCCTGCTCGCGGTGGTCAAACGGTGTATCCCTGCCGTACCATGCGCGCGCCTCACAGTGACGTGAGGTGCAGCGCCAGGATGGCATCGCGTGTGTGTCCTGTGTCGCTCGCAACTCCTTTTTTGCCAGCGTTCAGGATTCGACATGTCTTGCTTTTCCAGGCCTTTGGCCTTGTTCTTGATGGCGGCAGCCTTGGCCGGTTGCGGTACCCAGCCCGCATCGCTGGTCAGCCAGCCGTTGCAACCGGGGCCCCAGGATCCGGTGGCTTATCTGGTCGGCTCGATCGGCCCGCAAAGCCTCGCCGCGTCGCCTGCACCGAATCAGCGCCTGTTGTTTCGCAAGCGCGGCTCCGAGTACGGAGCGGCCGGCGTATGGGTCGGCGCCGGGCGTGCAACGCCTCAGGATGTGCAGGAGCAGGACGGCGCCGCCAGCGTGTTCGTGCTGCCGCTCAAGCCTGGGGATTATGAGTTCTACGATTTCCAGTTCTTCTCCAGCAACTACTCACCCACCCTGGGCACCACCTACACCTCGATCCAGGCGCGCGAGAAATTCAACCTGCCGCTGCGCCTGCAAGCCGGCAAGGCCTATTACCTGGGGGAATTCCGCTCGCTGTGCCTCGGCGCTTCGCTGTGCGCTTTCCGTTGGCGCGACCAGCAGGGCCGTGACGAACCGCTCGCGCGGCAGTCCGTTGCGGGCTTGCCGGCCTTGCAACTGCTGCCGCTGGATTACCGCAGCGCCGCTCCCTATATCATCGCGCCGCTGCCTGGCAGTGCGAGCCAGAACACCCTTGACGAGACACGTCCATGAACCGCTTTATTGCCCTCGGCGCCCTGGCGCTGCTGACCGGCTGTGCCACCACCCATACCCTGCCTGAGCGCACCTTGCCCGATGGCAAGGCGTACCTGCAGCCGATCCATGTGATGGTCGATGACCCGCTCAACGCCGCGCAGATCCGTAACCAGCTGCGCGAAACCGGAGTGTTTCGCAGCGTGGAAACCGGTATCGGCAAACCAGGCGATTACACGGTGCTGATCCGCTACAACAGCCAGCGCGACGTGCCACCTTTTCCCGTGGTGCTGCTGAGTGCGGCCACCCTGTTTCTGCTGCCCTTGTCGATCAGCATCGACACCACCACCGAGTTTTCGCTGCAGCACGACGGCAAGCCATTGAAGCAATACAGCTACCGCAACGTGACCCAGAAATACAGCTGGCTGCTGGACGGCCCAGGTGCGATGGAGCTGGTTAACGTCAACCGGATCGCCCGTGCCTTTGCCCAGGACGTACAAAAAGACGGCCTGCTGCCGGTGGAGAGCGCGCAATGATCAGAGGCATTCTATTCACCGCTGTGCTGTTGCTCAGTGGCTGCAGCACCGCCCTCAAACCCCTGGATTACAAGGCCGAGCGCGCCTATGTGCCGATGAGCGTGACCATGCCGCCGCCCGCGTCGCGCTTCGATCAGCAAAAGCAGCGTGAGGTCATCCAGCTGTTGCGTGACACCGGTGCCTTCAGTTTCCTCGATGGCGGCTTCAGCAAGACCGGCTACAGCCTGCTGGTCGACCAGAACGGCGGCAAAGGCGCTGGGTTTGTGCCGGCGGTGCTCGGCGCGCTGACGCTGCTGACCGTGCCGATCCCCTACACCTACGAGCGCCAGTTGCACGGCTCGCTGTACAAGGACGGCCAGTTGCTGAAAACCTACGCCTACAAGCGCGGCGGTTGGACGGCGACCACCTGGTACATCCCGATGGCCGAACCGCGCAGCGAGAGTGAAATGCTCGGTGACCTGATGCGCGACCTCGACCGTGATCGGCTGATTCCTTATCAGTAAAACCCAGGGGAGCCCTCAGCGCCGCGCCGCCAGTGCCGGCGCTTGCTGCCACGCGCCACCCAGCGCCGTATACAAATTCACCTCCGCCACCAGTTGCGCCAGCCGGTCCACGATCAGCGCCTGCTGTGCGCTGAACAGTGAACGCTGGGCGTCAAGGAACGTCAGGTTGCTGTCCACGCCACTGCGGTAGCGGTGCTGGGCGAGGTCGTAATACGCCTGGTTGGCGGCGACGAAATCCCGTTGTGCGTTGAGCTGGTCGGTATAGGTCTGGCGCGCGGCCAGGCCGTCGGCGACTTCCTGGAAGGCGGTCTGGATCGATTTTTCGTACTGGGCCACGCCGATGTCTTTTTGCAGCCTGGCGTAGTCCAGGCTGGCGCGCAGGCTGCCGGCATTGAAGATCGGCAGGTTGATTTGCGGCTGGAAGGTCCAGGTGCCCGAACCGCCCTTGAACAGCCCCGACAGCTCGGTGCTGGCGCTGCCTGCGTTGGCCGTGAGGGTCACCGACGGGAAGAACGCCGCGCGCGCCGCGCCGATATTCGCGTTGGCGGCCTGCAACTGGTACTCGGCCTGGAGGATGTCCGGGCGCCGTTGCAGCAGGTCGGACGGCAAGCCGGCGGGCACGCGCGCCACCAGGTCATCGGCCAGCGGGCGTGACGGCAGGTGTTCATCCACCGGGCCGCCCACCAGCAGCGCCAGGTTGTTGAGGTCCTGGGC
>NZ_JBAWDE010000216.1:0-1537 GCF_049590575.1 Pseudomonas sp. | reverse complement strand
CCCGATAGCGGCGTGGCAGTCACTGTCTATGTTGACTGACCCACTGCCATCGGGGGCAAGCCCCCTCCCACATTTGTAATGTGCACTTCGGGCCATCGAACGGTAAACTCCGCGCACTGCTGTCTGGAGCTTTTTATGCGCGAAGCGTTGAATCAAGGCCTGATCGACTTCCTCAAGGCCTCCCCTACTCCTTTTCATGCCACTGCCGCGCTCGCCCAGCGCCTGGAAGCGGCGGGTTACCAGCGTCTCGACGAGCGCGAAACCTGGACCACCGAGGCCAACGGGCGCTATTACGTGACCCGCAATGACTCCTCGATTATCGCCTTCAAGCTTGGCCGCCACTCGCCGCTGCTGGGCGGGATTCGCCTGGTCGGCGCCCATACCGACAGCCCGTGCCTGCGGGTCAAGCCCCAGCCGGAGCTGCAACGCCAAGGCTTCTGGCAACTGGGTGTGGAAGTCTACGGCGGTGCGCTGCTGGCGCCGTGGTTCGACCGCGACCTGTCGCTGGCCGGCCGCGTAACATTCCGCCGCGACGGCAAGGTCGAAAGCCAACTGATCGACTTCAAGCTGCCCATCGCGATCATCCCCAACCTGGCCATTCACCTGAACCGTGAAGCCAACCAGGGGTGGGCGATCAATGCCCAGACCGAACTGCCGCCGATCCTCGCGCAATTTGCCGGAGACGAGCGCGTGGATTTCCGCGCCGTGCTCACTGAACAGTTGGCACGCGAACACGGGCTGAACGCCGATGTGGTGCTCGACTACGAGTTGAGCTTCTACGACACCCAAAGTGCCGCCGTGATCGGCCTGAACGGCGACTTCATCGCCGGCGCGCGCCTGGACAATCTGTTGTCGTGCTACGCCGGCCTGCAAGCTTTGCTCACCAGCGAAACCGACGAAACCTGCGTGCTGGTGTGCAACGACCACGAAGAAGTCGGCTCCTGCTCGGCCTGCGGCGCCGATGGCCCGATGCTCGAACAGACCCTGCGTCGCCTGTTGCCGGAAGGTGATGAATTCGTACGCACGATTCAGAAATCGCTGCTGGTATCGGCCGACAACGCCCACGGCGTACACCCCAACTACGCCGAGAAGCACGACGCCAACCACGGCCCCAAGCTCAATGCCGGCCCGGTGATCAAGGTCAACAGCAACCAGCGCTACGCCACCAACAGCGAAACCGCCGGGTTCTTCCGCCACCTGTGCATGGCCCAGGAAGTGCCGGTACAGAGCTTTGTGGTGCGCAGCGACATGGGCTGTGGCTCGACCATCGGCCCGATCACCGCCAGCCACTTGGGCGTGCGCACCGTGGACATCGGCCTGCCGACGTTTGCCATGCACTCCATCCGTGAACTGTGCGGCAGCCATGACCTGGCACACCTGGTGAAGGTACTCGGGGCGTTCTACGCCAGCCGCGATTTGCCCTGATCTCTGATTTTTCAGGCTAACGCGGTCAAATAAGTGGGAGCGGGCTTGCTCGCGAATGCTGAGTGTCAGCCACTGAATGAGTTGACTGATGCACCGCGTTCGCGAGCAAGCC
>NZ_JBAWDE010000215.1:0-4682 GCF_049590575.1 Pseudomonas sp. | reverse complement strand
TTCGTGTACTGCCACACCCTTGAGGTACGGCGCCGGCGCTGCCCCCAGGTTGCTGAGCATGCGCTCGCTGTACCAATCCACAAAGTTAACCACACCAAACTCATAGGTCTTGGAGTACGGCCCGGGCTGGTAGGCGGTGGAGTTGATGCCGCGCTGGTTCTCTTCGGCCAGGCGACGGTCCTGGTCGTTGGTGGCGTCCCATACCTTGCGCATGCGCTCGACGTCGTAGTCCACGCCTTCCACGGCGTCCTTGTGCACGATCCACTTGGTGGTGACCATGGTTTCCTGGGCGCTGATCGGCCACACGGTGAACACGATGATGTGGTCGCCCATGCAGTGGTTCCACGAGTGCGGCAGGTGCAGGATGCGCATCGAGCCCAGGTCCGGGTTTTTGATGCGGCCCATCAGCTTGTTGCAGCCTTGCTTGCCGTCCAGGGTCATCGACACGGTGCCCTTGAGCAGCGGCATGCGCACGATGCGGTTGCGCAGGCCGAAGCTGGCGTGGGCGTAAGGAATCTTTTCCGCGTCCCAGGCGGCGGCGGAGGCGGCGACGTGGTCCTTGAAGGCCTGGTCGGCGCGTGGGTCGGTGACGTCGTCCCATTCCAGCAGGGTTTTCAACAGCTCCGGGTGCGACGCGTTGCAGTGGTAGCACTCGCGGTTGTTTTCCAGCACCAGTTTCCAGTTGGCTTTTTCAAACAAGGTGGTCTGGATCGCCACCTTGGTGTTCTCCATGTCGTACGGTTCCATGTAATGGGTCAGCGTCGACAGGAAGTCATCAATCGCCGGCGGGTTCTCGGCCAGGCTGATGAAGATGTAGCCACCGGCGGTCTTCACGTTCACCGGTTTGAGGCCGTATTGCTTCATGTCGAAGTCGGCGCCCATCTCGGTGCCGGCGAACAGCAGGCGGCCGTCCAGCTCGTAGGTCCACTGGTGGTAGTGGCAGACGAGTTTGGCAACCTTGCCCTTGTCGCTGGTGCACAGGCGCGAGCCACGGTGGCGGCACACGTTGTGGAACGCATGCACCACACCTTCGGCGCCACGGATCACGATGATCGGGTTCTTGCCCACCTGCAGGGTCAGGTAGTTGCCCTTGGCGGGGATCTCGCAGGTCATGCCGGCGATCAACCACTCTTTCTGGAAGATCTCCTGCATGTCGATATCGAACAGCCGCTCATCAGAGTAGAACGGCTGCGGCAGCGAAAAAGTGCGCTCGCGCTCTTGCAGCATCTGCGCGGTGGCCTTGCGTGCGGGTTCCAGCGGATCGCCCAAGCTTAAGGTTGCGGTGACGTCCATCGTATGTGTCCTCAGGGCCATTCTGTGTGGCCGGCGAAAGTGACTAATCAGGTTTGCAGCAAGGCGTAAAGAAAGCGTCGTTGTTGGGAGCGAGTGTGGGGCCGCAGAACAGCAGAACCTTGTCCATTAACGACATGGCCCACTCTGATCCCGACGCGCAACCCCCGTGATATGGGGGCTGGTCGCGATAAGTATGTGAATGTCGCAGATAGGTAAATGGCCGGTTCCGGCGTTACGCAGAATCGCCACCATAAAGCCGAACATCGGCAGTGGAGAGTCAGCATGTCCAACAGCTTCCTGAACCCGGTAACGACCCAGACCTGGGCCAATGGTCGGCACATCGTCCGTTGCGTCAAAGTCATCCAGGAAACCTGGGATGTGCGCACCTTTTGTTTCATGGCCGATCAGCCGATCCTGTTCTTTTTCAAGCCGGGGCAGTTCGTTACCCTGGAGCTGGAGATCGACGGCCAGCCGATCATGCGTTCCTACACGATTTCCAGCTCGCCGTCGGTGCCGTACAGTTTCTCGGTGACCATCAAGCGCGTGCCGGGCGGCAAGGTCTCCAACTGGCTGCACGACACCTTGCATGAAGGCCAGGAGCTGGCGGTGCACGGGCCGGTCGGGTTGTTCAATGCCATCGACTTCAGCAACCCGAAAGTGCTGTACCTCAGCGGCGGCGTCGGTATCACCCCGGTGATGTCCATGGCGCGCTGGTATTACGACACCAACGCCAACGTCGACATGACGTTTATCCACAGCGCGCGCTCGCCCAAAGACATCATCTACCACCGCGAGCTGGAGCATATGGCCTCGCGGATCGACAACTTCAGCCTGCACCTGATCTGTGAAAAACACGGCCTGGGCGAGCCCTGGGCCGGGTATCGCGGTTACCTGAACCAGAAGATGCTCGAACTGATGGTGCCCGACTTCCTCGAGCGCGAAGTGTTCTGCTGTGGCCCCACGCCATACATGAACGCGGTGAAGCGCCTGCTCGAAGCGGCCGGTTTCGACATGACGCGTTATCACGAGGAATCTTTCGGCGCCACGCCACCGGAAGCGCGTGCCGACGCGGTGGAACAAGCCGAACAAGCGGCCGACGCGCCGGAAATCGACCTGGCGGACCTGCATCAAGTGGAATTCATCGCCTCGGGCAAAAGCATCCGCGTGGCGCCGGGCGAAACCGTGCATGCGGCGGCGGCCAAGCTTGGCCTGTTGATCCCGAAAGCCTGCGGCATGGGCATCTGCGGCACGTGCAAAGTGATGAAGCTGGGCGGGGAGGTCGAGATGGAGCACAACGGCGGGATCACCGAGGAAGACGAAGCCGAAGGTTACATCCTGTCGTGCTGCAGCGTGCCGAAGGGTGATGTGCGGATCGAGTTCTGATAGACCAAACCCTCAAACGGGCACGATCAAATGTGGGAGGGGGCAAGCCCCCTCCTACATTGTGTTCAGTGGTGAAGTCAGGCGCCCATCACTTCGCGGATATCCGCCGCCAATTCTCGCACGCGCTCTTCCTCGGTATCCCACGCACACATGAACCGCGCGCCGCCTTTGCCGATGAAGGTGTAGAAGCGCCAGCCCTTGGCCGTCAACGCGGCGATCGCCGGTTCCGAGAGCTGCAGGAACACGCCGTTGGCCTGTACCGGGAACATTAATTCCACACCTGGAATGTCCGCCACCAGGCTGCTCAACAGCTGCGCGCAGTGGTTGGCGTGGCGTGCATGTTTGAGCCAGGCGTCGTTTTCCAGCAGGCCGACCCAGGGGGCAGACAGGAAGCGCATCTTCGACGCCAGCTGGCCGGCCTGTTTGCAGCGGTAGTCGAAGTCTTCAGCCAGCGTGTGGTTGAAGAACAGGATCGCCTCGCCCACCGCCATGCCGTTCTTGGTGCCGCCAAAGCACAGCACGTCGACCCCGGCTTTCCAGGTCAGGTCGGCCGGCGAGCAGCCGAGGAATGCGCAGGCGTTGGAGAAGCGCGCGCCGTCCATGTGCAGGTTCAGGCCCAGCTCCTTGCAGGTGGCGCTGATCGCGCGGATTTCTTCCGGGGTGTACACGCTGCCGACTTCGGTGGCCTGGGTCAGCGTGACCACGCGCGGTTTCGGGTAATGGATATCCTGACGCTTGAGGGCGATCTCGCGGATCGATTCCGGGGTCAGCTTGCCGTTTTCAGTGCGGGCGGTGAGCAGCTTGGAGCCGTTGGAGAAGAACTCCGGCGCGCCGCATTCGTCGGTTTCGACGTGGGCGGTTTCCGAGCAAATCACGCTATGGTAGCTCTGGCACAGCGAGGACAGCGCCAGGGAGTTGGCGGCTGTGCCGTTGAAGGCGAAGAACACTTCGCAGTCGGTTTCGAACAGGTTGCGGAAACCGTCGGCGGCGCGGTGGGTCCATTCATCATCGCCGTAGGCGCGTTGATGGCCCTGGTTGGCTTGTTCCATGGCGGCCCAGGCTTCCGGGCAAATGCCGGAATAATTGTCGCTGGCGAATTGTTGGCTCTTGTCGGTCATGGCCCATTCCTGTGGTCGATGTTGGTGCGCACTGTAACCAAGATTGTTGGGCGTGCGCACGCACTGTAAATGCAAAGTCACTGGGGAATTATGCACGCTACTGAAACGATTCCTGTCGGACGCGTCCGCGATGGCGCCCTCGACCTGCTCAAGTGGCTGGCGCTGCTGAGTATGGTGCTGGACCACCTGCGCTATGTCGGTTTGAGCCTGGATGGCCTGTATGTGCCGGGGCGCCTGGCTTTCCCGTGGTTTTGCCTGGCGATTGCAGCCAATTTGCATCGCGTCAGGAACGCTCCCGTGACCGGCCAGTGGCGTTACCTGGGCTGGCTGTTGCTGTTCAGTGTGATCAGCGAAGTGCCGTATCGGCTGTTTATCGACGACGCCGATACGTTGAACGTGCTGCCGACCCTGGCACTGGGCCTGCTGGTTGCCCGAGGATGGCAGCAGAAGGCGCCTGTTGATCGAGGATTGGCGCTGATCGCTCTGGTGCTGGGCGTGGTGTTTTCCACTCAACTGATGTTCGGGATTTTCGGTGTCTTGCTGCCGCTGGCGATGCTGTTGGTGTTCAGTCGGCCATGGTATTTCAGTGTGTTGCCGGGGTTGGTCTGCGTGGCGGCGAATCAATGGCAGATTTTGCTCAACAGCGGCTCAACCGTGGCACTGAGCGGGTTGGCCGCCTGCCTGATTGCGCCTTTGGCTGGCTTGGTCTTATTGCGACATGCCCAAAACGTCTCGCCGCCCGCCATGCGGCGCTGGGCGTATGCACTCTATCCCGTGCATTTCCTGCTGCTGCTCCTCGTGCGCCACATCATCGCCTAACCCCTGTGGGAGGGGGCTTGCCCCCGATTGCGGTGTGTCAGCCAGCCTAGGTGCAAGCTGATCCACCGC
>NZ_JBAWDE010000214.1:0-41579 GCF_049590575.1 Pseudomonas sp. | reverse complement strand
CGCGAGCAAGCCCGCTCCCACATTTGCTCAGCGCCAACCTTAAGCCCGTCTTCAACTCGCCCTCTCCCCTATCCCCCGTTATACTTGCCGGCTTTCCTGAATAAATGCCAACTAGGGTCCCGCCGCGCATGGATAAGACCTACCAGCCGCACGCTATTGAAACTTCCTGGTACGAGACCTGGGAGTCCGAGAATTATTTCGCTCCGCAAGGCGCGGGTGATTCCTACACCATCATGATTCCGCCACCGAACGTCACTGGCAGCCTGCACATGGGCCACGGCTTCAACAATGCGATCATGGATGCGTTGATCCGTTTCCGCCGCATGCAGGGCCGCAACACCCTGTGGCAACCGGGCACCGACCACGCCGGTATCGCCACCCAGATGTTGGTGGAACGCCAACTCGAAGCCACCGGCCAGAGCCGTCACGACTTGGGCCGCGAGAAATTCCTGGAAAAGATCTGGGAATGGAAAGACCAGTCCGGCGGCAACATCAGCCGTCAGATCCGTCGCCTCGGTTCGTCCGTCGACTGGAGCCGCGAGCGCTTCACCATGGACGACGGCCTGTCGGAAGCCGTCAAGGAAGCCTTCGTGCGCCTGCATGAAGACGGCCTGATCTACCGCGGCAAGCGCCTGGTCAACTGGGACACCAAGTTGCACACGGCGATTTCCGACCTTGAAGTGGAGAACCACGACGAGAAAGGTTTCCTGTGGAACCTCAAGTACCCGCTGGCTGACGGCGCCAAGACCGCCGAAGGCAATGACTACCTGATCGTCGCCACCACCCGTCCGGAAACCATGCTCGGCGATGCCGCCGTGGCCGTTAACCCGAACGACGAGCGCTACCAGGCGCTGATCGGCAAGTTTGTCGAGCTGCCGCTGGTGGGCCGCCGCATCCCGATTATCGCGGACGACTATTGCGACCCTGAATTCGGCACCGGCTGCGTGAAAATCACCCCGGCCCACGATTTCAACGACTATGAAGTCGGCAAGCGCCACAACCTGCCGCTGCTGAATATCTTCGATAAAAACGCCGCCGTACTGCCGGCCTGCCAGGTGTTCAACCTGGACGGCACGCTGAACGACAGCATCGACGGCAAGATCCCGGCCGAATACGCCGGCCTCGACCGTTTCGAAGCGCGCAAACAGATCGTTGCAGCCTTCGACGCCGCCGGCCTGCTGGTCAGCGTTGACGACCACGGCCTGAAAGTGCCGAAGGGCGACCGCTCCGGCACCGTAATCGAGCCGTGGCTGACCGACCAGTGGTACGTCTCTACCAAGCCGCTGGCCGAGCCGGCGATTGCTGCCGTGGAAGACGGCCGTATCCAGTTCGTGCCCAAGCAGTACGAAAACATGTACTTCTCGTGGATGCGCGACATCCAGGATTGGTGCATCAGCCGCCAGCTGTGGTGGGGCCACCGCATTCCGGCCTGGTACGACGAGTCGGGCAAGGTCTACGTAGGCCGTGATGAGGCCGAAGTGCGTGCCAAGCACAACCTCGGCCCGGACGTAGCGCTGCAACAGGACAACGACGTACTGGACACCTGGTTCAGCTCGGGCCTGTGGACCTTCTCGACCCTGGGCTGGCCGCAGCAGACTGAATTCCTGAAGAAATTCCACTCCACCGACGTGCTGGTCACCGGTTTCGATATCATTTTCTTCTGGGTTGCACGGATGATCATGCTCACCATGCACTTGGTGAAGAACGAGGACGGAACCCCGCAGGTACCGTTCAAGACCGTGTATGTGCACGGCCTGGTGCGTGATGGCCAGGGCCAGAAGATGTCCAAGTCCAAGGGCAACGTCCTGGACCCGCTGGACATCATCGACGGCATCGACCTGGAAACCCTGGTGCAGAAACGCACCTCGGGCCTGATGCAGCCGAAACTGGCGAAGAAGATCGAGAAGCAGACCCGCGACGAATTCGCCGACGGCATCGCCAGCTACGGCACCGACGCCCTGCGGTTCACCTTCTGCTCGCTGGCGTCGACCGGGCGCGACATCAAGTTCGACATGGGCCGCGTCGAAGGCTATCGCAACTTCTGCAACAAGATCTGGAACGCGGCGCGTTACGTGCTGGATAAAGGCGAAGACTGCGGCCAGAACGGCGAGGCCATCGAGCTGTCACTGGCGGACCGCTGGATCATCTCGCAGTTGCAGCGCACCGAAGCCGAAGTGACCCGCCAGCTCGACCAGTTCCGTTTCGACCTGGCTGCCCAGGCCTTGTATGAGTTCATCTGGAACCAGTATTGCGACTGGTACCTGGAACTGTCCAAGCCCGTGCTGTGGGACGAAAACGCGCCGATCGAACGTCAGCGCGGCACCCGCCACACCCTGGTCCGCGTGCTGGAAGTGGCCCTGCGCCTGGCGCATCCGTTCATGCCGTTCATCACCGAAGAAATCTGGCAGCGCCTGGCGCCGCTGGCCGGCAAAGACGGCAAGACCATCATGCTGCAACCTTGGCCGGTGGCCAACGAAGCGCGCATCGATGAGGCGGCCGAGAGCGATATCGAATGGCTCAAGACCCTGATGCTCGGCACGCGCAACATCCGCGCCGAGATGAACATCGGGCCGGGCAAGCCACTGGCGGTGTTTGTGAAGAACGCCAGCGCCGAAGACCAGCGTCGTCTCACCGAGAACGATGCACTGCTCAAGAAGCTGGCGAAGCTGGAGTCGATCACCGTACTGGCTGCCGGCGCCGAAGCACCGCTGTCCGCCACCGCGTTGGTAGGCGACATGGAAGTGCTGGTGCCAATGGCTGGCCTGATCGACAAGGGCGCGGAACTGGCCCGTCTCGACAAGGAAATCCTGCGCCTGCAAGGCGAAGTGCAGCGAGTGGGCGGCAAGCTGTCCAACGCGGCGTTCGTCGACAAGGCCCCGGCCGAGGTGATCGAGAAAGAACGCGCCAAGCTGGCCGAGGCTGAACAGGCCCTGGGCAAGCTGGCGGAGCAACATGCGCGGATTTCCAGCCTGTAAGGTGGACCGTGATTTAAAAAAGAGGCCTTCGGGCCTCTTTTTTTGTGCACGCAGTCAGTGTGGGAGGGGGCTTGCCCCCGATAGCGGTGTATCAGTCCGAGCATTTTTGCCTGTCACACCGCTATCGGGGGCAAGCCCCCTCCCACATTTGCCCGAGTTGCACTCAAGATGTGTGACAATGGCCGCCACTTTGAGCCAACACCAGAATCAACATGACCGCCCCCAGCACACCAAAACCTCCGCGCAAGAAGCCTAAAACCGCAGCCCCGGCCAAGCCCGTGGCGCCGCGCAAAGAGGCCACGCTGCACCCGCGCAACCGCCACACAGGCCGTTACGACTTCCCGGCGCTGATCAAGACCACGCCCGAGCTGGCGCAATTCGTGATCATCAACCCCTATGGCAAGGAAAGCATCGACTTCGCCAGCCCGGATGCGGTACGGGTGTTCAACCGGGCGCTGCTCAAGTCGTTCTATGGCATCCAGCATTGGGATATCCCGGCGGATTACCTGTGCCCACCGGTGCCGGGGCGTGCCGACTACGTGCACTTCCTCGCCGACCTGCTGGCCAGCGTCAATGACGGCAAGATCCCGCGCGGTTCGATCGTCAAGGTGCTGGACATCGGCATGGGCGCCAACTGCGTCTACCCGCTGATTGGCTATATGGAGTACCGCTGGAACTTCCTCGGCTCGGAGGTCGACCCAATCGCCGTGGCCGCCGCCAAGGCTATCGTGCAGTCCAACGACCTGAGCAAGGTCATCCAGTTGCGCCAGCAGACCAATCCCAAGCAAATCCTGCTGGGCTTGCTGGAGCCGGGCGAACGCTTTGACCTGACCCTGTGCAACCCGCCGTTCCATGCGTCCATGGAAGAAGCCACCAAAGGCAGCGAGCGCAAATGGCGTGCACTCGGCAAGGCCGACCCCAAGCGCAAGTTGCCGGTGCTGAACTTCGGTGGCCAGTCGGCCGAGCTGTGGTGTGAAGGCGGTGAAGCGCGCTTTGTGACGCAGTTGATCGCCGAGAGCGCGCATTTTGCCCACAAGGTGTTGTGGTTCAGTTGCCTGGTGTCAAAAGCGTCGAACCTGCCCGCGATCCAGACAGCCCTGAAAAAAGCCGGCGTGCTTGAAAGCCAGGTCGTGGAAATGTCCCAGGGCCAGAAGCAAAGCCGTTTTGTGGCCTGGACCTTCCAGACCAAGAATGAGCAGCAGATCTGGCGCCAGCGCTGGGTTCGCGACTAACCGTTCAGCGCAGCAAATCGCAGGCAACAAAAAACCGTGCCCGGATCGCTCCGGAGCACGGTTTTTTTTTGCTGCGTCTTACTTGTTAACAGCGTCGGTCAGGCCTTTGGCCACAACCAGCTTGATAACTTTCTTGGCAGCGATTTCGATGGCTGCGCCAGTCGAAGGGTTACGGCCAGTACGGGCAGGACGCTCGGTCACTTTCAGTTTGCCAACGCCTGGCAGAGTGATTTCGCCGCCGTTTTCCAGCTGATCAGCAACAACTTGGCTCAGTTGGTCCAGCAGGGCGCGCACGGTGGTTTTCGGTGCGTCTACTGCTTCAGCCAGGTCAGCGATCAGTTGGTCTTTAGTAATAGCCATTGTGGTGTTCCTTCCCTATCAAATTCATATGGATTGCAGAGTGCAGTGTCAGCCATCGAGCCCGACCGTCATGGCCTGGCACCCCCGGCTATAACCACGGAGATCGGGGTTATAGATGCTTGAAACGGGGATTGGTTCGACCTGACAGATGCTGAATGCACGCTTAACGCCGAGACTTGGCGTAAGACGGGGCAAAACTAGCACAGAGACGGGGAAATATCCGCCTCTACCTACCCATTTGGTCAGCTTTATCGCTCTAAACCGTGAAAAAAAGGCATATGGGCCGTCGGAGAGCGCCCAAACCACCCTTCAAAGCGCGTCTTGGCCAACGGGTGCGGTACACTGGGCGACTTTTTGGGGAGGCCGACCGCTCCCCTTCAACCAGCCGAGAAGCCTATGCCGATCCGTCATTGCATCGTCCACCTGATCGACAAAAAACCCGACGGCACACCTGCAGTTCTCCACGCCCGCGACTCCGAGCTTGCCGAGTCGGCCGCCATCGAGAACATGCTTGCCGACCTCAACGAGAGCTACAACGCCAAACAAGGCAAGGCCTGGGGTTTCTTCCATGCCGAGTCGGGCGCGCACCCGTTCAGCGGCTGGTTGAAGGAATATTTTGACGGTGGGCAGGATTTCACCACGTTCAGCCGCACCGCCGTCGAGCACCTGCAAAAGCTGATGGAAGAGTCCAACCTCTCCACCGGCGGCCACGTGCTGTTTGCCCACTACCAGCAAGGCATGACCGACTACCTGGCCATCGCCCTGCTGCACCACAGCGAAGGCGTGGCGGTGACCGAGGACCTCGACGTGACCGCGTCGCGCCACCTGGACCTGGGCCAACTGCACCTGGCCGCGCGCATCAACGTGTCCGAGTGGCAGAACAACAAGCAATCCAAACAGTACATCTCGTTTATCAAGGGTAAGAACGGCAAGAAGGTGTCGGAGTACTTCCGCGACTTCATCGGCTGCCAGGAAGGCGTCGACGGCCCCGGCGAAACCCGTACCCTGCTCAAGGCCTTCAGCGACTTCGTAGAAAGCGAAGACCTGCCGGACGAGTCGGCCCGCGAAAAAACCAAGACCCTGGTCGACTACGCCAGCAGCCAGGCCAAGCTCGGCGAACCGATGGGCCTGGAAGAACTGTCGGGTTTGATCGATGAAGATCGACCAAAGGCGTTCTACGACCATATCCGCAACAAGGACTACGGCCTGTCGCCGGAAATCCCGGCGGATAAACGCACTCTCAACCAGTTCCGCCGCTTCACCGGGCGTGCCGAGGGGCTGTCGATCAGCTTTGAAGCGCACCTACTGGGCGACAAGATCGAGTACGACGAAGCCGCCGGCACCTTGATCATCAAGGGCCTGCCGACCCAGCTGACCGACCAGCTCAAGCGTCGTAACTGATGCTCGGCGGGGTCTTTAAAAAAGTCCTGCTGGTGTTGCTGGTCGTGGTGGTCATCCAGAACTGGGGCAAGATCGAGCGGGTGTTCAACCCGTCCCAGGTCGTGCCGGAGCAGACCCGGGCCTCGGCGCGGGTGGTGCTGTACGCCACCGAGTGGTGCGGCTACTGCAAGCAGATCCGCCGCCTTCTCGATCAGAAGGGTATTCCCTACACCGCCGTCGACATCGAAAAGGACGCCCAGGCGCGCAAGGCGTATGAGGCGCTGGGTGGCGGCGGAATTCCATTCGTGGATGTGAACGGCACGCTGATCCGCGACTACGACCCCGAGAAAATCATGGCGGCGCTGAACTAATCAGCGCAGCACAATCACTCGTCCCAACAGGCTGCGCTGCTCGAAACCCAGTACCGCCTGCAATGCATTCAGCACCGCCTGTGGGTCTTTGCTGGGGAAACTGCCGCTGACGCGCCTGGTGCCCATCTCGTCATTGAGCAGCAGGATTCGGCCTGGGTAGTAACGGCCCAGATCCTTGACCACCTCCGCCAACGGCGCCTTGTAGTAGTTGAGCCAGCCATCGCGCCAGGCCAGGCGCGCTTCGCTGTCGACGGCATGCAGGGGCTCAGCCACACCGTTGGCATAGGCCACTTGCTGACCGGCTGTGAGGATTTGCTGCTGGCCCTGTTTCGATGGTGTCACCGCAACCCGCCCGGACAGCACCGTCACCTCGGCCCCTGCCGGTTGCAGGCGCACTTCAAACTGCGTGCCCAACACCCGCGCCTCGCCACTGCCCGCCTCCACTACAAACGGCCGGCCCGTGTGGGTCACGCTGAAAAATCCGGCACCCCGGCGCAACTGGATATGCCGCTCGCCCTGGCTGAAATCCACCGCAATGGCGCTGTCGGCGTCCAGGGTGACCTGGGATTGATCGGCCAGGGTCACGGTTTTCACCTCGCCCGGGGCGGTTACGTAATCGGCGCCAATGTCGTCGACCCAGCGTGACGGCTGCCAACCGGCGCCCACGCAAACCATCAGCAGCACGCACGCAGCCATGGCCAATGCGCCGGACCAGCGCACCGCGCGTGAGCGTTTCGAGGTGTTCATCGTCTTCAGATAGCCCTGCAACGCCAGCGCGTCTTCGTCCGCCAGCGTGCGCGCCGGCACTTCGCTCAACTCCCACAGCACCTGGGCCTGGGCATAGGCCTCAACGTGTGCAGGGTCGGCGCGCAACCAGTGACTGAACGTGGCCTGGTCGCCGCTGCTGGGCTGGTCATGCAGCAGGCTCAGCCAGGCCAGTGCCGCTTGCTCCTGGTCGGGCGTGGGGGTGAGGTTCACGGTGCTTTCCCTGGCGTGCGTGGGGGCGATGGTTCGCGAAGGCTGGCTTTGCAGGCTTCAAGGGCACGCATCATATGTTTTTCCACGGCACTTTGGGACAGCCCCATGGCTTTGGCGATTTGCGCGTATTTGCGGCCGTGGATGCGGTTGAGCAGAAAGATCTGCCGCGTGCGCTCGGGCAGGCTGCGCAGGGCCGCTTCGACATGCCGCAGGTCATTGCCCGCCTCCAGCGCCGCCTGGGGTTCGGAACCCTGGTTATCCTGCTGTTCGGGCAGCCAGCCTTCGCTGCTGCGCACCCGCGCGCCTTCGCTGCGCAGGTGGTCGATGGCGATATTGCCGGCACAGCGCAACAGGTAAGTGCTGAGCTCTTCGACCTGCACCAACGGCCGCCGCCAGAAGCGCAGGAATAGGTCCTGCACCAGGTCGGCGGCCGTGGCGCGGCAGCCCACGCGCCGGCTGACCAGGGCTTCCATCTGCGAGCGCTGGGACAGGAATACTTGCAGAAAATACGCGCGACCGCCCGCCGCTTCAGCCGGTTGGCTGTCCTGGGATTCGGGCGGCGTGCTGATCATCATGGCAGGGCTCAGAGAGTGGCGAAGGCAGCAACGGGGCTCGCCAGCAGGCCGACGCCTGCCAGGATCAAGGCCAGCCTTGGCCGATACGGCAACAACAGCACCAGCAGCAATGCGCTGAGCATCAAGACTGCGCACCACTCCACCAGGCCCTGGCCCCAACCGGCGAGGCTGACGGCCGGCCAGATCGCCCCGCTCAACAGCAGCCAGCCCAGCACCCGCAGCCCCAACCGCCGACGCGGTGAAGGCTTGCTGCGCAGCAACTCGCCATGGTGACGGTCGGTGGACAGGCACAGCGCGGTAAACCCCGCGTAACACATCAACAGCGCGAGCAGCATTCAGTTGGCCTCGCGCTTGAGGGTCAAGGGCCGTGCGCGTTCAGCCTTGGGCGCCGGCGCGCTACGGTGCTGCATCTTCCAGGCGGCCCAGCCGAGGAATACGCCGCTGGCCAGGCAGGTGAGGTCGAAGCCGGCCATGGCCCAGTCACCCGTTGCCAGTGAAACGCCCAAATGGCTGGAGGTGGTCAGCGCATTCAGCAGCGGAATCGCAACAAACAGCAGCGCGCCGAAACTCAATTGCTCGACCCAGCCCTGGCGACCGCGCCGCAGGATCGCGTGCAGCAGGCTCAGGCCCCAGGCGATAAAGAAGGCCTGCACTTCCCAGTCGGAGCGTGCGGCAAAGCTCACCGGCAACAAGCGGTTGGCCCAGAAGAACCCCGCAATTGCGATCATCAGCCCGGACATGCTGGCGACGTTCAGCACTT
Source organism: Pseudomonas sp. (assembly GCF_049590575.1). Taxonomy (GTDB): domain Bacteria; phylum Pseudomonadota; class Gammaproteobacteria; order Pseudomonadales; family Pseudomonadaceae; genus Aquipseudomonas. The sequence goes on along the minus strand of NZ_JBAWDE010000214.1, from coordinate 32,948 downwards.
CCACCAACCGCAACTCGAAAGGCATCGCCGCGCTCTTGGCATGTTTGAGCTGACGCTTGCCCAGCCAGATCACCAGCCCGGTGCCGATCATCGCCGTGCCCGCCAGGCCGCAGATAAAGTACAGCCAGCGCAGCACCGGGCCGGCGAAATGCCCCATATGCAGGCCGTAGAAACTGCCACCGATCACCGCCGGTAACGATTGCCCGCTACTTGCCCGCAGCAGTTCGGACGTGGTGCCATTGAACGACACGGTACTGCCGGCCCCATGCACCACGCTGTCTGAACCGGCGCGGAATACATTCACCGATGCGTTCACATCGCCCGGGTTATTCACCGCGATTCGCCCCACATGGCCGCCGTCCCATTGCGCCCGTGCCCGCTCGTACATCGGTACCAGCGGCTGCAAGGTGCCAGGCTGCCCGAGCGCCGGTGCATTGTTGGTCGCCGGGAATACCTCATTAAAGAACGCGCGGGAGTCGTTGCCATACGAGGCCAGGATCGGCGCCGGCATCACCATGCTCATGAAGATCACCAGGCTGCTGTAGGTGATTATCAAGTGGAAGGGCAGCACCAGCACACCCACTGCGTTATGCCCGTCCAGCCAGGAACGCTGGCCTTTGCGGGGGCGGAAGGTGAAGAAGTCCTTGAAGATTTTCTTGTGGGTGATGATGCCGGTGATCAGCGCGACAAACATCACCATGGCGGCAATGGTCGAGAGCCAGCGGCCCCACGGGTAAGGCATCTGCAACTGGAAATGGAAGCGATAGAAGAATTCGCCGCCCATGCTTTCACGCGCCTGCACCGCCTGGCCGCTGACCGGGTCGAGGGTTTTCTGGATGAAATTGCCGCGTTTGCCGGGGTCGACCTTGTCTTGCCACATCACTGACAGACCGGGGTCGCGGCTGTCCGGCAGGGTGATGAACCAGCGTGCCGCCGTCGGTGCGACTTGCTGCAGGTAAGTTTGGGCGACCGTCAGGCTGCGTTTATCGTCCAGGGCATGGGCCTGCACTTCAGGTTGCATCCAGTGGCTGATTTCATCTTTGAAATACGACAGGGTGCCTGTCAGGAAAATCGCAAACAGCAGCCAGCCAAAGATCAGCCCGGCCCAGGTGTGCAACCAGGCCATGGCCTGGCGAAAGCCCTCTTTCATGTGCGTGCCATCCAGAATCCCACGCCCGCCAGGGTGGCGAACGCCGCGCTCGGCAACATCACACCGAACCACGCACGCGCCGCACTGCGGCAGGCGAAACACCAGAGCACCGCGAGCAGATAGAACACAAAGGAACTCATCATGCCGATGATGACTGCGTCGGCGCGGGCGGTGGGCATCCACAGCGCCAGGCAGATACTGGCCAACGAAGCCATCAGGTAGCCGCCCACCACGGCAGCCAGTACGCGCGAGGTCACGGCGAGACGGTAGGAGACAGGCAGCGAGGTTTTGCTTTTCATGCAGGGAGCGCCAGGTTCATCAGCGCGCAATATTAATGATAAATATTCTCATAAGCAAAAAAGAACGGATGAATCACCCGCTTTACCGGATTGCCGAAGGTGCTCCGGCGCCCTACAATGCGAACAATTCTTGTTCTCTAAAGCATGCCGATGCTAGCGGCCTGTCGTTAAGGGTGATCGCGTTGAGCCCGTCCAATACCGTTGAAGTTTTGTACAACGATCATCACCACTGGCTCACCGGCTGGTTGCGACGCAAGCTCGGCTGCCCGGAAAGTGCCGCCGACCTGGCGCAAGACACCTTCATCCGCGTGTTGACCGCCCGCGAGGCGCCCACACTGGTCGAACCACGCGCGTTCCTGACCACAGTCGCCAAGCGCGTGCTGTTCAACTTCTACCGCCGCCAGGACCTCGAGCGCGCCTACCTCGACGCACTGGCACAAATGCCCGAACACGTGGCGCCGTCGGAAGAAGAACGCGCAATCATCCTGCAAACCCTGGTGGAGCTGGACCAACTGCTCGACGGCCTGCCGGTCCAGGTCAAACGCGCGTTCCTGCTGGCCCAGCTCGACGGCCTGACCTATGCCCAAATCGGCGCCGAACTGGGCATCTCCATCGCCACCGTCAAACGCCATCTGAATAAAGCCGCCCTGCGCTGCTACTTTGCCCTATGAATGTCTCGACCCAGGTTGCCGAGCAGGCTGTGCATTGGCTGCTGGAAATGCAGCAAGGCGCACTCAACCCTCGCCAGCAGGCCGCGTGGCAGCAATGGCTGAATGCCCACAGCGAGCATCAGCGCGCGTGGGACCATATCCAGCGCGTCAACCAGCGCCTGCGCGGCATGCCCTCGCCCCTGGCGCACGCGGCGTTGAACGCACCGCAGTCGCGTAGCCGACGCCAGGCGCTGAAGTTGCTGTTGATTCTGGGCGCAGGCTCAGCCGCCGCCTGGAGCCTGCGCCAGCAGCACATCCTGCCGCCGCTGACCGCCGACTACCGCAGCCCCGTCGGCCAGCGACGCAACGTGCAATTGGCCGATGGCAGCCAGTTGCAGCTCAATACCGGCAGCGCGGTAGATGTACATTTCGACGGCCAGCAACGCCTGATCCGCCTGCTCGAAGGCGAAATCCTGCTGACCGGCACAGCCGGTAATACGCCGTTGCAGGTGCTCACCGGCCAAGGCCTGCTGACCAGCCAGGCGGCGCGCTTGAATGTGCGCCAGTTCAGTGATCACACCCAAGTGGCAGTGTTCGACGGGCGCGTCGACGTGATGCCCAACACCTACAGCGGCCTGCCCTTGACGGTCGAGGCCGCACGCCAGGTCAATTTCACCCGCAAGGGCTGGGACACCCCGCGCGCCACCGACGCCAACAGCGGCGCCTGGGCCGACGGCATGCTGATGGCCGCGCATATGCGCCTTGCGGACTTCCTCGCCGAACTCGGGCGTTATCGCCGTGGCCAGCTCAACTGCGACCCGCAGGTCGCCAATTTACTGATCTCCGGCAGCTACCCGCTGGACGACAGCGAGCGCATTCTCGACCTGCTGGAAGTCAGCCTGCCGGTGAAAGTACGGCGCTTTACCCGCTATTGGGTGACGGTAGAGGCGCGGGTATAAATCTTTTTCCGACTTTATTTAAAAAAAGTGAGCCGTTTTCCACACCTCGCGTGACAGAGAAGGAAAGCCACCTAGATCCTTCCTTCTCAGGACCGCACTTCATGCCCCAGCAACCGACTCTTCTTGCCCGCAGCCTGCGCCAGCTGTTGCTGGGCGCCAGCCTCAGTTTCAGCGCATTGCCCTCTGTGATGGCGGCCGACGCCAAGCCCTACCACATCGCCCCCACCTCGCTGGAAGCGGCATTGAATCAATTTGGCCGCGAAGCCGGGGTGTTGATTTCCTTCAGCTCCGAGGTCACGGCGGGCATGCAGAGCCGCGGGCTGTCCGGCCAATACGACGCTGCCGAGGGCTTGCAGAAACTCCTGGAAGGCACCGGCCTGCAAGCCCGCGCAGAAGGCGAAAATGCCTACAGCCTGCAACCGGCTTCAGCCCCCGCCAGCATTGAGCTGGGCACCTCCAGCGTGGTCGGCGACTGGCTCGGCGATGCGGCGCAAACCAATGTATTCGAACACCCAGGCGCGCGTGATGTGATCCGCCGCGAAGAGTTCGAACGCCAGGGCGCCACCCAGGCCCGCGACGTGCTCAACCGTATTCCCGGCGTCAACGCCCCGGAAAACAACGGCACCGGCAGCCACGACATGGCGCTGAACTTCGGCATTCGCGGCCTCAACCCGCGCCTGGCATCGCGCTCCACGGTGCTGATGGACGGCATCCCGGTGCCGTTCGCGCCGTATGGCCAGCCGCAGCTGTCTTTTGCGCCAATCAGCATGGGCAACATGGACGCGGTCGACGTGGTGCGCGGTGGCGGCGCCGTGCGCTACGGCCCGCAGAACGTCGGCGGCGTGGTCAACTTCGTGACCCGGGCAATCCCCGACGCGCCGACCGTCAAAGGCGGCTTGCAGACCGAAACCAGCCCATCTTCCAGCCATGACGGCTTCAAGACCACCGGCAACCTGCTGGCCGGCGGCACTGCGGAAAACGGCCTGGGCGGCGCAATCCTTTACTCCGGCACCCGTGGCGGCGACTGGCGCGAAAACAGCAACACGCGCATCGACGACCTGATCCTCAAAGGCAAATACCAGCTCGACGACGCCAACAGCTTCAACGCCATGGCGCAGTATTACGATGGCCAGGCCGATATGCCGGGCGGTCTTAACGTCGCGGACTACAAGGCCAATCCCTATCAGTCCACCCGCCCCTACGACAAATTCTGGGGCCGGCGCACAATGTTCAACGTCGGCTATCGCTACGAACAGGATCGCCGCGAATTCACCGTGAACAGCTTCTTCACCAAGACCCTGCGCAGCGGTTACCTGGACCAAGGCAACTTCCTCTCGTTGTCCCCACGCGAATATTGGGTGCGCGGCCTCGAAACCCGTTTCGCCCAGGGCTTCGACCTCGGCCCGACCAGCCACGAAGTGGGCGTGGGCTACCGCTACATCAATGAAGCCGGCCACGAACTGCGCTACCGCACGCCGATCAGCGCCAACCAGCAGATCCCCACCACCGACAGCCGCAACGACCGTGATACCCGCGGCGGCACCGAGGCCAACGCGTTCTTCATTGATGACCGGATCGATATCGGCAAGTGGACCATCACGCCGGGCATTCGCTACGAGATGATCGAGTCCCAGCAGACCAACAACCTGACCAACGTCAAGTACAAAGGCGACTACAACACCGCGCTGCCGGCGTTGAACGTGCTGTATCACCTCACCGACAGCTGGAACCTGTACGCCAACACCGAAGGCTCATTCGGCAGCGTGCAATACAGCCAGATGCCCAACCGCGTGACCAGCGGCGAAGTGAAGCCGGAGAAAGCCCGCACCTGGGAACTGGGCACGCGTTATGACGACGGCACCCTGCGTGCAGAAATCGGCGCGTTCCTGATCAACTTCGACAACCAGTACGAAAGCAACCAGACCAACGACTCGGTGATCGCCCGTGGCGAGACACGCCACCAAGGTATCGAGACCAGCGTCAACTACGCGCTCGATGGCTTGAGCCCGGCGCTGGCAGGCTTTGATGTGTACGCCAGCTACGCGTATGTCGACGCCACCATCCGCGAAGACGGCGCGAATAAAGGCAACCGCGTGCCCTTCTCGTCCAAACACAAAGGCACACTCGGCGTGGGTTACACCGAAGGTCGCTGGAAGCTCAACCTGGACAGCAGCTTCCAGAGCAGCCAGTTCGCCGACAACGCCAACACTGAAAAGGAAAGTGCTGACGGTGCCAACGGACGTATCCCAGGCTACATGCTGTTCAGCAGCCGCGCGGCGTATGATTTCGGCCCACAGCTGTCGGACTTGAACGTGGCGGTCGGTGTGAAAAACATTTTCAACACCCAGTATTTCACCCGCTCGTTCGACGATAACAACAAGGGCAAATACGTCGGCGAGCCGCGTACGGTGTACGTGCAGACCTCCATCGCGTTCTGACTCAACTGCCCGCCAGGCACGAGGGTGTCCCGGCCACCAACGCGTCAATGGCACAGCGCGTCTTGGCCGGCATATGCGCCGCCGTGGGCCAGATCACATGGATCGGCGCAGGCTGGTCGCGGTAGCTCGGCAGTACAGCCTCAAGCTGCCCGCGCAGCACATAGTGCGCAATCAACCAGCTCGGCAACCAGGCCAGCCCAACGCCGGCAATCGCGGCATCGGCCACGGCCTGGAGGTCGTCCATCAACAGCGGTGAGATGATGCCGGAACCTTGCGGCGTGAGGCTGCGGTAAGCAATGCCTCGCACGCCGGCGAGGTCTTGGATAGATTCAATCGGGCCCACCCGTTGCAAGAACGCCGGTGAGGCCGCCAGCCCCATGGCCTGTTCACCCAAACGCCGCGCGCTAAGCCGATCAGTGTCGGGCAGCGCACCGATCCGCACCGCGACATCAAAGCCCTCCTGCGCCAGATCCACGCGCCGATCGGCAAAGCTGACCTCGATCTCCAATCCCGGATAACGCTCCAGCAAGCCCCACAAGGCCGGCGCCGCATAGTGGTGACCAAAAGCCAGCGGCAAGCTCGCCCTTAAACGCCCGCGTGGCTGTTGTCGGCCACTTTCCAGCACCGACTCGGCGGCCTCGAGTTCTGCCAGCGCACGCAAGCAATGCTCGTAATACGCCTGGCCATCCTCGGTCAATCGCTGACGGCGGGTGGAGCGTTGCAGCAGGCACGTGCCCAGGCGCGCCTCCAACCGCGCCAGGCCCTTGCCGACGGCGGAGCGCGTGAGGTTCAGCCGCTCGGCCGCCTCGGTCAGGTTGCCGCTCTCGACGATTTGCAGAAACAGTTCAACGCCATCAAAACGCGGAGTGGCCATGGCTCGATTGTTTCCATTGATTCCCTGATAGGAGGAAAACTTATCACGAATCAGGAATCCTGTTCCCGAGAGAATGATGCGCTCATTCAAGCGAAAGGACCTCCCCATGCCACCCGCCGCCGCCGTATCGGCCGTCAACGCACCGCACACTGCCAGAGATGGCCTCGCCCTCACCGCCGTATGCCTTGTGGCACTGATGTTCGGCCTGGAAATCTCCAGCGTGCCGGTCATCTTGCCCACCCTTGAAAGTGAGTTGGGCACAGGCTTCCTGGACGCGCAGTGGATCATGAATGCCTACACCCTGGCCTGCACCAGCGTACTGATGGCTGCGGGCACATTGGCGGATCGTTTTGGTCGACGGCGCATGCTGGTGATGTGCTTGTGGCTGTTTGGATTGGCCTCGCTGGCCTGCGGGTTGGTCGACGATGCGTCCCTGTTGATCGCGGCGCGTTTCGTCCAGGGCGTGGGCGCGGGGGCGATGATGATCTGCCAGTTCGCGATTCTTTCGCACCAGTTCCGGGAGCCGGCAACGCGGGCGCGGGCCTTCGCAATATGGGGGGTGATCGCCGGCGTGGGCCTGGGCTTCGGGCCGATGGTCGGGGCGCTGATCCTGGCGGTGGCAGATTGGCGTTGGGTATTCCTGGTGCATGTGCCGCTCACGCTGTTCACGTTGGTGCTGCTGCACCTGAGCGTGCAAGAGTCGCGCGACCCGGCCGGCCATCGTCTCGATATCGCCGGCATGCTGACCCTGACGCTGTCGGTGTTCGCCCTGGTGTACTTCATTACCCAGGGCAGCGAAAACGGTTTCGGCACACCGGCCATGCTGGGCTGGGCCGGCCTTGCGCTGGCGGGATTGCTGTTGTTCATCGTTGTCGAACAACGCAGCGCACACCCGATGTTTGATTTCTCGGTGTTTCGAATCCAGCGTTTCAATGGCGCGCTGATGGGCTCGATCGGCATGAACTTCAGCTTCTGGCCCTTCATGATCTACCTGCCGCTGTATTTCCAGGCAGGCCTGGGCTACGACACGCTGACCACCGGCGGTGCCCTGCTCGCCTACACGTTGCCGACCTTGCTGGTGCCGCCACTGGCCGAGCGCCTGGCCCTGCGTTATGGCGCCGAGCGCATCATCCCCGTGGGCCTGGGCTTGATGGGCGCGGGGTTCGTGGTGATGGCCGTGGCCAATGGCGCCGAGCATCCGGGCATCATAGTTGTGCTGTTGGGCTGCGTGATCGCCGGTGTGGGGCTGGCATTGACCAACTCACCCACCACCAACACCACCACCGGCTCGGTCTCAGCCGACCGCGCGGGCATGGCCTCGGGCATCGACTTCAGCGCGCGGCTGATCACCCTGGCGCTCAACATCGCATTGATGGGCCTGGTGCTGTTGCTGGGGATCAGCCAGCACCTTTCCAGCCTGCTGCCCGCGACCACGGCAATGGATTGGCCGGCCATCAGCCAGAACATTGCGGCGGGCAAACTGGATACGCAGGGGTTGAGCAGCGCAGAGGCCCAGGCGGCCCTGCGGCATGGCGCCGGTTGGGCGATGCTCTTTGCGGGGTTGGGGGCATGCGGGCTGGCAGTGTTGAGCAGGTATTTCTTCCGCCGCAGCTAAACGAAAACGGGCCTGCATGTGCAGGCCCGTTTTATTCAGGATGAACGAACTGTCAGTGATCAGCCGTTGAATACGGCACGTTCTTTTTCCAGGAACTCCTGTTCAAGCTCATCTTCGTTGACCTTGGTGGTCGGCTGGTTTTTCCCGGCAGCGCGTGGCTTGCCTTGCAGTTTGCCAAACAGGTGTTCCAGCGCATGGTCCAGTTTGGTCGCGGCGCCGTCGATCGCCTGCTCCAGGGTATCGGCCTTGTGGAGCACCGAAAGCGGTTGATGGCCTTTTGGCCGGGCTTCCAGGCGGCAACTTAAATCATGGGGACCAGGCTTGTCGCCGTTCTCGTCCCGCAGGTAGACCTCGACACGGGTCAGGTCTTCTTCATAACGTTCGAGCGTGCTTTCAATGGTATTACGTACCCACTCCTCCAGTCGGATGCTGCTTTCAATATGGTTATCGCTATTGACTTGGATTTGCATAGTTCTTCCCTTATTTCAGCTAGCTCGCGGGAGGTCACGATTGCTTTACCAGGCAGGTAAAACCATGACCTCTTGATTACACAATTGGGCAGACCGAGAAACAATTCAACCCCTTTTCAAAGATAATTAGCACATTACAAATTAACTCTGACAACCATCAAACACGCTGTTATCGTCGGGAGTTGGGCGCACCTTCCTACCTGCCCAATTCCTTTCAATTACCCCTCTCCCAAGGGGTGCAAGCCACGAAAGATATTCGCTTCTTCCACCAGCCAATCATGGACCGCCCGCACGCCCGGATGGTTCAGCGCGCCTGGCGCGTACAGCAGCACATAGCGTTTGTGGTTGGGCACGGCCAGGCCGAAGGGCACGATCAAGGTGCCACGTTCCAGCTCATCGTTAAGCAAGGTGCGCCGCGCGATGGCCACGCCCATCCCGGCAATCGCCGCTTCGATGGTCAGGTGGTTGCGGTTGAACGTATGGCCGCGTCGTACATCGGCGTCGTGGTAGCCAATAGCGTCCAGATAAAACTCCCACTCGGCGTACTCATAACTCCCACGCCAGGCGGTGATGTCGTGCAACAACGGGAAATGCACCAGGTCAGCCGGCCCGTGCAAGGGCGGACGGCCACGTAGCAGGCCGGGCGCGCACACCGGGAAAATCTGCTCATCCAGCAAGGCTGTGGATAACAGGCCAGGGTAGCTGCCGTCGTTCAGGTCGATGGCCAGGTCGAAGTCCCCCTCGTGCAGGGCGATGCTGCTGTCTTCGGCGACCAAGCGCAGCTGGATATCCGGGAAACGTTGCTGCAGGCGCGGCAACCGCGGGGTCAGCCACTTGCCCAGGAAAGACGGGATCGAGCGCACGCGCAAGGTGCCGCTGATCATCCCCGCATCCAGGCGCTGCAATTCGGCATCAATGCTGCCGTAGGCCTCCCCTACCGTCGTCGCCAGCCGTTGCCCTTCGGCGCTGAGCTCCACACCCCGCGCCCGTCGGTGGAACAGCCGAAAGCCCAGGCGTTCCTCCAACTGGCGAATCTGCTGGCTCACCGCCCCCGGCGTGATGTGCAGTTCTTCGGCGCAACGGGTGAACGACAAGTGCCGCGCCGCACAGGAAAAAACGTGCAGCCAGACGTAAGTCTGACCATGAAGGGGCCGGGTCATAGCGTTTAGTCCTGCTAAAGGGTGTCTTAGAATAATTCGTTGGTCAGTGTCATTCCAGAGGATCAGTATCGCCTCAATTCCGCATGTCCTACAAAACATGGCAGCGATCCCTACTCCATTGCTTGTAAGGCTTTAGCATGGCTATCAGCGTTTTCGATCTATTCAAGGTGGGCATCGGCCCTTCCAGCTCGCATACCGTCGGCCCGATGCGGGCAGCGGCGACCTTTTCCCAAGCCCTGACCGACCAACAACTGCTCAGCCAAACCCGGCGTGTCGAAGTACGCCTGTATGGCTCGCTGTCGGCCACAGGCGTCGGCCACGCCACCGACCGCGCCTGTGTCATGGGGCTGATGGGCGAATGGCCGGACCGGATCGACCCCCTCTCGATCAACGGGCGCATCCAGCAACTGCGTGAGTCAGGCCGGTTGTTGCTCGCTGGGGTACAGGAGATTGCCTTCAATTGGCACACCGACCTCCTGCTGCTCGAAGAAAGCCTGCCCTACCACCCCAACGCCATGTCCCTGCACGCCTATGGCGAAAACGGCCTGCTGAGCGAACAAATCTATTACTCGGTGGGCGGCGGTTTCATTATCGAAGCGGCCGAGGCTGCCTCCGGCGTCGCGCCGACCAGCGCCGTGCAATTACCCTACGAATTTTCCAGCGCCGTCGAGCTGCTGGCCTTGTGCAACAAGCACGGCTTGCGGGTTTCGGAACTGATGATGGCCAATGAAAGGGCGTGGCGCAGCGACGAAGACATCCGCAGCGGCCTGTTGCACATCTGGTCGGTGATGCGCGAATGCGTCGAGCAAGGCCTGCGCGATGAAGGCATCTTGCCTGGCGGCCTGGATGTGCCGCGCCGCGCGGCGAAATTGCACCGCAGCCTGCTGGAAATCGGCAAGCCGAATGTCATCACCTCGACGTTGTCGGCGATGGAATGGGTCAACCTGTTCGCCCTCGCCGTCAACGAGGAAAACGCCGCCGGCGGGCGCATGGTCACCGCGCCGACCAACGGCGCCGCAGGCATCATCCCGGCTGTGCTGCATTACTACATGAAGTTCAACGCCGACGCGTCCGACGATGATGTGGTCAATTTCTTCCTCGCCGCTGCCGCCGTCGGCATTCTTTGCAAGAAGAACGCCTCGATCTCCGGCGCTGAAGTCGGCTGCCAGGGCGAAGTCGGTTCGGCCTGCGCCATGGCCGCCGCCGGCCTGGCCGACATCCTTGGCGCCACCCCGGAGCAACTGGAAAACGCCGCCGAAATCGGCCTGGAACACAACCTCGGCCTGACCTGCGACCCGGTCGGCGGCCTGGTGCAAGTGCCGTGTATCGAGCGCAACGCGATTGCCGCCGTCAAGGCGATCAATGCCACGCAAATGGCCCTGCGCGGTGATGGCAAACACTTCATTTCCCTCGACCGGGTCATCCGCACCATGCGCGATACCGGCGCCGACATGCATGACAAATACAAAGAAACTTCACGGGGCGGCCTGGCGGTGAGCTGGGTGGAGTGCTGATTGCGCTGTCTGTGCTCGTTTTCTCGGTACCGCCCTGAAATAGATCACTCACATCACAAACAACACAGGGCAAATGTGCGAGGGGGCTTGCCCCCGAACGCGGTGTGTCGGCCAATGAATGCTCGGCTGAAAGACCGCTATCGGGGGCAAGCCCCCTCCCACATCAGAATTTCACTTGAGGGTAGAGCGCCGCACGGCACGCCCTTTGCTGTACAGCCTGTGAGGCAAACGGAATTTGTAAAACCTCAACGACGTAGTGGCCGATGGTCAGGAGACGCGAACTAATCCCGACACCGGTCGTCAATGACTGCATGTTCTTATCAGGCGGTAACGCACCATGGACAATCCTTTTCAGATCATCACCGACACCTTCACGCCAAAATACCGCGTCAACCTGAGCATCCAGCGGCTGGATGGCAGCATCATGCTCACCCTCTCGGACGATACCGGGGTGGTCGCCAAACGCATGATCAGCGCCGAACAACGCAACGACCCGCAACGCCTCAAGCGCCTGGTGCAAAGCATCCAGTTCGGCATTGCGATCGAGCAGGGCCACAGCGCCATGGAGATCCTGGCGGTGATGACGGACGGCGATAGCCACAAAGTGCTGCAACGACCGCCCGCCCCCAGCCTGCCCTTCAACGTCGGGCTTTAAAGCTCGCCTTTCTCGGTTTCCAGGCTCGCCTCGCCCTTGCGACGCGGGCCTTCGACTTTCACCGAGGGGAACGCCGACGACGCGTAGCGCACCACCAGAATCGCAAACGCCAACAGCAGAATTCCGCCGCACAGGTAGATGATGCCGATATCGGGCGGGTTGTGATGGGACACGTTGGAAATCAGCAGGCGCGTCAACGCGGTGATCGCCACATAGATCAGAAAGCGCACCGGCATGTGGTTGGTCTTGAAATAAATCCCGACCATGGCGCCCAGTTCCAGGTAGATGAACAGCAACAAGATGTCATCAATCTTGATATGCCCGTTCTCCAGCATTCCCAGAAACTCCATCACCGCCGCCCACGCGGTCACCGCACCAATGGCAAACAGCGCCAGGTAGTGGAATGACTCGACAAACAGATTGCCCAGCGACTCGGCCAGGCCATGGACGTTCTGGCGCAGCTTTTCGGCCCAGTTGATTTTCACGATGATGCTTCCTTAGGTCGACTCGACCGGATAATGCGGGTTAGACGTGACGGTTGTTCTGCATGCAGAAAAAAGGCCAGAGGCAGGTCTAAGATGATGGCGGGGTGACATGAGGCACGCCTGACCTGTATTTCCCGACTACATTAAAAAACTGCTACCCAAACCGCGCGGTTTGGCTTACTCTTTTTGCTGTATATAAATACAGTAGTCGCAAAAGACAACTATCGTGAAGGCATGTGAGGTGGTGAATGGCCGTCGAAGTGGTATACCGCAGCAGCCGAGATCTGGAGCGTTTGTTCATGGATAAAGCCGAAGCTGACCGTCATGACAAAATGCTAGAACTCGCTGAGTTGCTGGCAGAAGTGTTGCAAAAGGCCGTGCCGTCGCTGAGCGAGCAGCAGGTGGAAGAAGCCGGGATCTACATGGCGAAGAACCGCGATGTATTTGCCAAGGCGTTCAAGAGCCAACCGGACGCGCTGTCCGAGTTGCTGAACGCAGCGGCGGAATAAAGCCCGAATTGAACAGGCCCTGAATCATCGATTCAGGGCCTTTTTAATGCCTGGCTTATTTGTAGAGCAGGCGCTCGGCCAGTTCGTCCGCCACTCGGGCGGGGGAGCGTTTTTCGGCCTGGGCGTGGGCGAAGATTTCCGTCAGGCGCGTGCCGATGTTCGACAGGTGCGCGGTAATACTGTGTAGCTCGGCACCGCTGTGTTTGAGAGCGACGTAAATCAGGCCACCGGAGTTGATCACGTAGTCCGGGGCGTAGAGGATGCCACGCCCTTCCAGTTGGTCGGCCACTTGCAGGTTGGTCAATTGTGCGCTGGCGGAACCGGCGACGGCGGCGCAGCGCAGTTGCCCAACGCTGGTGCGCGTGAACACCGCGCCGAGGCCGCATGGCGCCAGGATATCGCACGGGGTGCTAAGCAAAGCGTCGTTGGCGATCGGGTGCGCGCCGAATTGCTCCATGGCCAGTTGCACTTTGCCGTGGTCGATATCGCTCACCAGCAGTTCGGCGCCGGCCGCGTGCAATTGCTCGGCCAGGGCATAACCGACATTGCCAAGGCCCTGGATCGCCACGCGCAAGCCTTCGAGGTTATCACTGCCCAGGCGGGCCATGGCGGCGGCGCGAATGCCGGTAAACACGCCCATGGCGGCATGGGGCGCCGGGTCGCCTGCGGCAGTGGTGCTGGTAACGAAGCGGGTGTGCTGGGCAATGCAGTCCATGTCGGCCACCGACGTGCCGCTGTCGATCGAGGTGATGAAGCGGCCGTCGAGTTTTTCGATGCAGCGGCCAAATGCTTCGAACAGCGCCGCACGACTTTCCACGTGTACGGGACGGATGATCACGGCTGTGCCGCCACCCACCGGCAACCCAGCCAACGCGGCTTTGTAGCTCATGCCCTGGGCCAGGCGCGCGGCATCGGCGACGGCGCTTTCGTCGTCGGGGTAGGAGAGATAGCGACAGCCACCCAAGGCAGGGCCCAGGCGGCTGTTGTGAATGGCTATGACCGCCTTCAATCCCGTCACCGGGTCGATGCTCAGGTGCAGCGATTCAAGGCGGGTGCTGTGCATGAGCGCAAACATCGTCGAGCTCCCGAATCACTTCTTGTAGTCGCCAAGTATAGGCGTGCGCCAGAAAACTGCAGAAGCGCGCTGGAATAAGCCACCCGGTTTTGCAGGCTCCACGACATAAGCAGAAAGGATATTGCTCAAGCCACTGGACGAAAATTCCCAGCAAGGCTAAAACGGGGGGGCATCCGCCGGAGAATGCAATGAATCCCCGCACAGCCTTTTTCGCCTGCCTGGAACGTTTGCCCCCTGCGCTGTTTGAAGCCGCGCTGTGGATTGCCGCCGAGCACGACCCGGCAGTGCAGCCGTTGCTGATCCTGCAGGATCTCACCGCGCTCGAGCATCAGGTCGGCCTGGGCATGCCCATGCTGCCGGCGGATGAACTGGGCCAACCGCTGCTGCGGCGCATGAATGACCTGGGGTTCGCCCAGGATGAGTTCACCCCGTTGCGCCCCGCCGCCGCCCTGCTGGACAAGGTGCTGCAACGCAAACGCGGGCAACCCTTGGCCATGGGCTTGATTGCCATGGAGCTGGCGCGACGCCTGAATATCCCGATGGTCGGCGTCAATTTTCCGGGCCACTTCCTGTTACGTGTGCCGGGCGCCGATCACCTGCTGGACCCCTGCGGCGGTCGGCGCCTGTACCCCAACGATTGTCGCGAACTGTTGCAACGCCAATACGGCCCGAACCTCAAGCTACAGGCCGACCACCTGCACAGCGCCGAACCGCGCTCGATCCTGCAACGCCTGTCGCGCAACCTGCGCCAGCTGCACCTCTCGAATGACAACCCGCTGTCAGCCCTGATCGACGCCGAACGTGTGCTGGAGCTGGGCAACGCCAGCGCCGCCGATTACCTCGCCCGCGCCAGCCTGTATCAACGCCTGGACTGCCCGAACGCCGAGCGTTTCGACCTGGAACACGCGCTGATGCTCAGCGAAGACCCGATCCAGCGTCTGCGCCTGACGGAGCGGCTGGGGCATCTGCCGCCCAACTCGGTGGTGCACTAGGCTGCGGCGAGCGCACCTGAATAATCAACACCGCCGCAATCACCGCCGGAATCGCGCAGAAGAAGAAAATCTGCTGCACCGGAATGTGCATCGCCAACAGCATGCTGCCAAACAGCGGCCCCAGGATCGAGCCGAACCGCCCGACACCCAGCGCCCAGCCGGTTCCGGTGGCGCGCACCTGCGCCGGGTAGAAATTACTGGCGAACGCATTCAGGGTCAGCTGCCCACCGATGATGCAAAACCCCGCCGCAAAGACGCAGGCCACCAGGTAGCGCGGGTTGTCGTGGTTCAGGCCGAGCAAAAGGGTGCACACCGCCGCCGCCGCCAATACACCGGACAGCAGCCGCACCTTGCTTTTCAACCGGTCGGCAAACCATGCCATACCGATGGCGCCCAAGGTGCCGGCAAACAGGAACATCGAGGTCACCAGGTTGGCTTGCTTGAGCGCCAGGCCACTTTCCAGCAACAGCGACGGCAGCCAGCTGATCATGAAATACAGCAGGATCAGGCTGACAAA
Source organism: Pseudomonas sp. (assembly GCF_049590575.1). Lineage (GTDB taxonomy): Bacteria > Pseudomonadota > Gammaproteobacteria > Pseudomonadales > Pseudomonadaceae > Aquipseudomonas. The sequence continues at coordinate 17,586 of NZ_JBAWDE010000214.1, read as the reverse complement.
AAAGGTCGCCCAAATCAGCACGGTCGGCCGCGCATAGCCGTTGCGAAACAACTCGACCACAGTGAGCTGGCTGCCCTGCTCCTGCTGGTTTTGGGCATCGCTGGCTGGCGGTGGTTGCCAGCCGGGTAACATGCGCGCGGTGACTTTTTGCAGCCGCGCATAGGGGGGGGCATCACGCAGCAGGCGCGGCAGCGATTCAGGCAGTAACCACACCAGGAAAGGGAACAGCAGCAACGGCGTCACGCCGCCCGCGAGGAATACCGCCTGCCAGCCGTAGCCCTCGATAAACCCTGCCGCTACAAACCCACCCGCTGCGCCGCCGAACGAAAAGCCGCACGCCGCCAACGTCACCATGAACGTGCGCATGCGTGGCGGCGAATATTCCGACATCAAGGCCATGGCGCTGGGCATCGCACCGCCCATGCCGATCCCGCAGATAAACCGCGCGGCCATCAGGGTCGTCAGCGAGTTGGCGAACACCATCAGCACCGTGAGGCTGGCGTAGATCAGCACACAACCGAGCAGGATGCGCCGCACGCCAAACCGGTCCGCCAGCGGCGTAACCAGCAGCGAGCCCAACGTGAGGCCCAACAGGTTGGCGCTGAACACCGGGCCGAACGCGGCTTTTTCCAGGCCCCAATCCTTGGCCAGGGCGGGCACCACGTAGCCCAGCACCTGGGCGTCATAACCGTCGGTTACCAGCAGCAACGCCAGCAACAGGAGAATCAACCACTGATAGCGTGATACCGGACGGGCGTCGAGTGCCGCGCGAAAGCTGGCAATCTGAGTGTGCATGGCAAGGTACCTGTTATTTTTATAAGGATGACGCCAATCAAAATGTGGGAGAGGGCTTGCTCCCACATTGATTTAGGGTGTGTCAGGGGTATCCGGTTGATTGGCGGGGTGAGCCTGCATAAACGCCGGATGCTGCGCCGCCAACGCCGCCACCCGCCCGATGCGCGGGTACGCCGCCAATGGCACCTTGAAGCGCTCCGCCGCGTACAGCTGCGGAATCAGAAACGCATCGGCCAGGCCCGGCTGCTCGCCAAAGCAGAAACCCTCATTGCCAATCAACTGCTCCACCGCGCCCAGCCCCTGGCTGATCCAATGCCCGATCCACTCCAGGATCTGCGCCTCGTCATGCCCCCACTGGCGCAACAGGTTCTGGGTGCTGGAGTTGTGCAGCGGGTGAATATCGCAACCGATGATCGACGCCACCGCGCGCTCATGGGCACGGGTGGCCAGGTCCTTGGACAGCAGCGGCACCTGTGGATAACGTTCGTCCAGGTATTCGATGATCGCCGGCGATTGAATCAACAGCTCACCATCGTCGGTGCGCAAGGCCGGCACACGGCCTTGCGGGTTGATCGCCAGGTACTCGGGTTGGCGATTGGCCCCGCCGCCCGGCACCAGCAGATTCACCGGCACCGCGCTGAAATCCAGGCCCTTGAGCGCCAAGGCGATACGCACCCGGTACGACGAGGTGGAGCGGTAATAGGTATAGAGTTCCATCGCCCTGCCCTCTCAACGCGCGGCGACCACCGTGCCGCGGCACTCGCCAAAACCTATGGAGGCAAAACCTTCGCGGCTGCAACGCGCGCGCAGGATGATTTCGTCGCCGTCTTCGAGGAATTTACGCACCTCGCCGGACGGCAATTCAATCGGCTTTTTGCCGCCTTCGGTCATCTCCAGCAGGCTGCCGAACTGCCCTGCTTGCGGCCCGGACAGGGTGCCGGAGCCAAACAGATCACCGGCCTGCAACTGGCAGCCGTTGACGCTGTGGTGCGCGACCAATTGCGCGACGGTCCAGTACATGTGCAGGCTATTGCTCAGGGCCAGACGATGGGCCGGCAGGTTTTGCTCTCGCATCGAGTCGGTAGTCAGCAGCACTTCCAGTTCGATGTCCAACGCGCCGGTTGCCTGGTCACGCGCATCCAGCAGGTAGGGCAGCGGTTGCGGATCGCCTTCGGGACGAGCCGGTTGCGCTTTGCGGAACGGCGCGAGTGCTTCGGCCGTCACCACCCAGGGCGAGATCGTGGTGATAAAGCTTTTTGACAGAAACGGCCCGAGCGGCTGGTATTCCCAGGCCTGGATATCCCGCGCCGACCAATCGTTGAGCAGGCAGAAACCGGCGATGTGCTCGGCCGCGTCACCGATGGCAATCGAGTCGCCCAGGGCATTGCCCTGGCCGATCCAGATGCCCAGTTCCAGCTCATAATCCAGGCGCGCGCACGGACCGAATGTCGGCTCGGTCTGGCCGGCTGGCAGGGTCTGGCCTTTGGGGCGACGCACCTCGGTGCCCGACGGGCGAACGGTCGAGGCACGCCCGTGATAGCCGATCGGCACGTATTTGTAGTTGGGCAGCAGCGGGTTATCCGGGCGGAACAGTTTGCCGACGTTCTGTGCGTGTTCGATGCCGACGTAGAAGTCGGTGTAATCGCTGATTCTGGCCGGCAAGTGCATCTGGCAATCGGCGGCGCGGTGCAGCACCTGCGCCTCACGGGTGTGCAGCGTGCTGCCTTCGGCCAACAGCTCCAGCAAGCGTTCGCGCAAGGCCACGCGCGGGCCACGGCCCAGTTCGAAAAACGCGTTGAGTTGGCCGCCCGCGGTAGCTTCGACCGCGCGGCGCGCTTCGCCGTCGAACGCGTCGATGGCGGCGTGCAAGTCGAGGATCGCGTCGCCAATCGCCACGCCGGTGCGCGGCGCCGAGCCGTTGATGCTGAACACGCCCAGCGGCAGGTTCTGCAACGGGAAATCACTGTGCCCGTTGGCAGAGTCGACCCAGCTGCGGGTAAGGGTTGGCTGAGTCATGGGTTATCTCCGGTTCGGGTTGAAGGTGGCAGGCAACGAGGCCCAGCACGCGTCGTAAGAGGGCTGCAGTTGCGGGCATTGCAGCGCGAATTGCGTGGGCCGCAGCACTTGGCTGGTTTCGAACATAAAGGCCATGGTGTTATCGATCTTGTGCGGCGCCAGGTCCACGTTGATGGCCTTGGTGCAGGTCTCGCCGTCCGGGCCGTGAGCACTCATGCAGCTGTGCAGCGACGCGCCACCGGGCAGGAAGCCTTCGGCCTTGGCGTCGTAGACGCCCTGGATCAGGCCCATGTATTCGTTCATCAGGTTGCGGTGGAACCACGGCGGGCGGAAGGTGTTTTCGGCCACCATCCAGCGCGGCGGGAAGATCACGAAGTCGAGGTTGGCCAGGCCGTGCACGCTGGTCGGCGAGGTCAGGACGGTGAAGATCGACGGGTCCGGGTGATCGAAACTCACGGTGCCAAGGGTGTTGAAACGCCGCAGGTCGTATTTGTACGGCACATTGTTACCGTGCCAGGCCACCACGTTCAGCGGCGAATGGTCCAGCTCGCAGGCCCAGAGTTCACCGAGGAACTTCTGCACCAGCGTCGTCGGCTGTTTCAGGTCTTCGTAGTGGGCAACCGGGGTGAGGAAGTCGCGCGGGTTGGCCAGGCCGTTGCTGCCTATCGGGCCCAGGTCGGGCAGGCGCAGCGGCGCGCCGTGGTTTTCCGCGACGTAGCCGCGGGCCTGGGCGTCGAGCAGTTCGACGCGGAATTTGAGGCCGCGCGGCAATACGACGATCTCCAGCGGTTCCACCTCGAGCACGCCCAATTCGGTGGCGATGCGCAGGCGGCCCTGCTCGGGGACGATCAACAGCTCGCCGTCGGCGTTGAAGAACACGCGGTCCATGGATTGGTTGGCGCGGTAGTTGTAGATGCTGATGCCTGAGGGTTTTTCCGACCCCGAATTGGCGACCATGCCTACAAGCCCGTCGATAAAGTCGGTCGGTTCGCCGGGGATATCCAAGGGGTTCCAGCGCAGGCGATTGGGCGTGACTGCGCCCAGCGGCCCACCGGCCAGTTGCCGTTCCAGCTTGGCGAACGCCGGGTGGTTGGCCGACGGCTGGATGCGATACAGCCAGGTGCGGCGGGCTTCGCTGCGCGCCACGGTAAACGCGGTGCCGGAGAACAGTTCGGTGTACAGCCCATAGGGCGCTTTTTGCGGGGAGTTCTGGCCGACGGGCAGTGCGCCAGGCAAGGCTTCGCTGGCGAATTCATTGCCGAAGCCCGACAGGTATTCGAGGTTCATGGATCATCCTCTGTACGGAAGTTGTTTTTATCGTAATCCAGTTACGCATAACGTAATTTGATCACTATCGACCGTCAAGCTATAAAGACGCCCATTCATCTCTCGGATTCTCGCCCTTCCATGGAAAAGCCCCGCGACACCGGTAAACAGAAAGTCCGCTCGGCCGAAGTGGGCACCGATATCCTCAAGGCCCTGGCCGAGCTGTCGCCGGCCACGTCGCTGTCGCGCCTGGCCGAACATGTGCAGATGCCGGCGAGCAAGGTTCACCGTTACTTGCAGGCGCTGATCGCCTCGGGTTTTGCCGAACAGAACACCGCCACCAACCATTACGGCCTGGGCCGCGAAGCGTTACGTGTGGGCTTGGCCGCGCTGGGCAGCATGGACGTGTTGAAAGTCGGCGCCCTGCCCCTGGCGGAACTGCGCGATGAACTGAATGAAACCTGCTTCCTGGCGGTGTGGGGCAACCAGGGTGCAACGGTGGTGCAGATTGAACCCGCCGTGCGTGCGGTCACGGTGGTGACACAGCTGGGTTCGGTGCTGCCACTGCTCAGCTCGTCCACCGGGCTGGTGTTCAGTGCATTCCTGCCAGCGCGAGAAACCGTCGAGTTGCGCGAACGCGAAATTGAGGCGGGTATCGCCCACGCCTTGGCGGACGACCAGGCCTACGCCAGCGCCTGCGCACAGATCCGCCAGCGAGGCCTGCATTTTGTACATGGCCTGCTGATGCCCGGCGTGGACGCCCTGTCGGCACCGGTGTTCAACGCCATCGGGCAGGTGGCGGCGGTGATGACCGTGGTGGGGCCTACCTCGCTGTTTCACGCCGACGAAGATGGCCCGGCAGCCCAGCGCCTGCTGGCGGCGACCCGGGCGGTGAGTTGGCGCATGGGCTATCAGCCCTGAACTAGTCGCGCCATTGGGTCAGGGCCAGCGCCACGCGGTTTTCCAGTGCGCGGATCGGCGCCGCGTCGCTGATATAGTTATTGCTGATCATCGAGAACACCAGGCGCCGTCCCTCGGCGTCGGTGATGTAACCGCTCAACGACGACACGCCGGCCATGGAGCCGGTCTTGCCGTGCAGGTTGTTTTGCGCCGCGGTGCCGCGCAGGCGATTGCGCAGGCTGCCGCCGGTCATGCGGTCGGCATTCCCGGCAATCGGCAAGGCCTCGTACCAGGCCGCGAACCAGGGTTGCCTGGCAGTCGCCACCAACAGATCCGTCAGGTTCTGCGACGACACCAGATTGCGCCGCGACAGGCCTGAACCGTCGACCTGGCTCAACGTCGCCGGGTCCAGCCCCTGGCGCTGCATAAACGCCGCCACTGCCGCCACACCCGCCGCTGCCGTACCGGCATTCGCCGTCTTGCGGCCCATGGCTTTGAGCAAGGCTTCAGACATGTTGTTGTTCGAGAGTTTGAGCAACGGCGTGATCAAGTCCTGCAACGGCGCCGATTGATGCTCTGCCAAGACCGTGGCCGTCGCGGGGCTTGTGCCACCGATCACCCGTCGCCCCAGTACCTGGATGCCCTGCTGCGCCAGCGCCTGTTCAAACAGATTGGCCACCAGCTGCGTCGGCTCCCACACACTCACCCACTGCCGGCGTTGCTGGCCCGGCGCCAACGCGCCCGTGAGTTGCAGCAGGTTGGTGCCGTGCTGGCGGGTGATCGCGTAGCTGTTGCCCGCGCCACTCACCGCACGGTTGCTCAGTTGCACATAATCAGTGGCCGGGCTGATCACCACGTTCAGCGGTTGGCCCGCCGCGACGGGGGCCTTGGCGGTGACGAGTAACGTGCCTGCATCAAAATCCGTATTCGGCGACACCGTCAGTGCCGAAATCTGCGCGCCGTAGTAGGTGCTTTCGTCGTCCTGGGCCCAGTCCACGCCCAAGCGCTCGGCATCGAAAAAGGTGTCGTCGAACACCAGGTCACCCTGCACCTGGCGCACACCCTGGCTCGCCAGCTGAGCGGCAAGTGCCTGGTAGTCGGCGAACTGCGTAGTCGGGTCGCCCAGGCCACGCAGGTACAGGTTGCCAGCCAGGCGCTCGCCCTGGCGGGTGCCGTTGCTCAACAGCTGGGTGGAAAACCGGTACTGCGGGCCCAGCACATCCATCGCCGCCGCCGTGGTCAGTAGCTTGAGGTTGGAAGCCGGAATCAGCCGCGTGCGGGGGTTGTGCTGGTAGAGGGTGTTGCCGCTGCGGGCGTCGCGCACCATCAGCGAAACCGTGGCGCCGTTCAGCGCCGGGTCGGCCAGGAGGTGGTCCAGGGTTGCCGGGGTGGGCGTCGGCGAAACGCTCGCGCACCCCCCCAGCAAAAAGCTCAAGCACAACAGGTGTAGCCATCGTCCAAAGTGCATCAGAATCGTGTTCCGCAAAGCTGTCAGTGGCGACAACGCTAACAGCTCCGCCCCCCTGTGGCGAGCAAGGCTGCTCGCCACAAAAACACCGCAGATAATCGCTTAGAACGCCAGCGTGCTCGACACCGACACCTGCCGCGCATCCCCCATGGACACAAACAAGCGGCTGGCCGCCGAGGTGTAATAGACGCGGTCGAACAGGTTCTTCACGTTGAGCTGGAACTTGACCTTCTGCCCGTCGATCTTGGTGTCGTAGGTGGCGAACGCGTCTGCCACGGTGTAGCCCGGCAGGGTGAAGTCGTTGGCGGCGTCGCCTGCGCGCTCGCCCACATAGCGCGCACCGGTGCCCACGCGCAGCTGGTCGCCGCCGAAGATATTACCGAAGTCGTAGGCTACCGACAGCGAGCCGGTGTGCTTGGCGACGTTTTGCAGGCGGTTGCCCTGCAGCGTCGGGTCTTGGTCTTTCACGTCCAGGGCGTCGGTGTAGGCATAGCTGCCGATGACGCTCCACTGGTCGGTCAACTGGCCAGTGGCATCCAGCTCCAGGCCGCGCGAGCGCACTTGGCCGGCGATGCTGTAAATGGTGTTTGCACCGGAGCCCACCGACACCAGCACATTGCGCTTGTCGATATTGAACAACGCCGCGCTGGCAGTGATGCGCCCAGGAATATCGAGCTTAGCGCCCAGTTCCCAGGACTTGGATTCTTCCGGTGTGAGGTCGCCGGTCAAGGTGCTGCCATCGGCCAGCGCCGCGATGGTCGAGTTGGGTTTGAACGACTCGGTGTAGCTGCCATAAAACGACAATTCGTCGGTGTAGCGATACACCAGGCCGGCACGTGGCACCCAGGCTTGGCCGTTGCCATTGGTGTTGGCCTTGAACGGCACGCCCTTGCCGGCGTACTGGTCATACATCTGGTAGCGCGCGCCGGCCACGAATATCCACTGGTCGGTGAGGTGGATAGCGTCCTGGAAGAACAGCGAGTCGCTACGCAGCAGGTCGGTCTGGGCGCTGTCGGCAGCACTCACGGTGGTGCCCGCCACTTCGTTGCCATACACCGGATTGTTGTAGTTGAAGGTGCCGCGCGAGTTCTGCCGAATCAGATCGGCGCGGTAGATCTTGCGGTATTCGTCATCCAGGCCGAACACCAGGTCATGCTGCATGCCCAGCACGTTGACCTTGCCTTCGAGGCTCGCGGTGGTGAAACGGTCGGTGGTGATCGCGCCTTGGGTGCCGTCCATCTTGCGGGTCAGTGTGCCGTTGGCATTCACCGCGCTGACACGCACCTGGCTGGCATCGTAGGTTTCGCGGTTCCAGCTGTAGCCGAAGTGCGCTTTCCAGTCGTCATTCAAATCGTGGTCGGCTTCGAAACGGTACAGGTCCGAGCGGCCTTCCATGTTGTTGAACGGCTCATCCAGGCGCCGGGTGGCGGGGATATCCAAAGGATGATTGGTCTTGGGGTCGATCGCCGTGCCCCGGTCGAACGGCGAGAGAAATTCCCGATGCTCGTAGGCAAACAGCAGCTTGGTGCTGTCGCCGAACCACGCCAACGACGGCGCCACCAGCGTCTCGCGGTGGGTGCCGAAGTTGCGCCAGTAGTCCTCGTCTTCATGGTCGACGATCAGGCGATACGCCAGGCCCGAATCGCCGATGGGCCCGGTGGTGTCAAGGCTGCCGCCGCTGCCGTTCTTGCCGTCGCCAAAGGTCGAGCCGCGTGCGGTCAGCGCGGTGGACTGGGTCAGTTGCGGTTTTTTGCTGACGATATTGACCACGCCGCCCGGGTCCTGGATGCCGTAGAGCAGCGACGACGGGCCCTTGAGCACTTCGACGCGCTCGGCGGTGGCGTTCAGCGCACGGCCCTGCACCAGCGGCATGCCGTCCTGCATGATCGAGCCGTTACGGTTGTCGCCGAAACCGCGCAGCATCACTGCGTCCTGGGTGCTGGCCAGGGTGTTGGCCTGGGTGATGCCGCTGATATTGGCGAGGGCGTCATCCAGGTTGCGTGGGGTCTGGTCGCGCAGCACTTGGGCCGGTACCACGTTGACGGTTTGCGGGGTTTCCAGCAGCAGGCCGTGGGAACGCATCACCGAGCTGGTAGGCGGCGGCTGGTAGCTGGTGCTGTCCTCGGTTTGGCCGGTACCGCTGATGGTGGTGGCGCCCAGGTTCAGCGCGCCGTCGGTGGGCACGGGTTCCAGGGCCAGGGTGCGGGCGTCGATCTGGCGGAAGGTAAAGCCGGAGTTGCCCAGCAGGCGTTGCAGCGCCTGGGTCGCGCTCATTTGCCCGCTGACGGCCGGGGCAATCAGGCCGTAGGGCGCTTCGTCGGTGTAGATCACGCTGATCCCGGTGACCCGGCTGAAATCGCTCAGGGCCTGGGGCAGCGGTTTGGCTGCCAGGGCAAAATTGAACTGGGCGCTTTGCTGCTCCTGTGCCTGCGCCACGCTCAGGGGCAACAATGCCAGCCCCGAAACCGCCAATACCGAGGCTCCCAGCCACTGTTTAACCAAACCGCCCGCCGTCGACTTCATGCTGTGAGAACCCGTGTAGAAAACGCTGTTAATGCGAATAGATCGCAGTTTCAAGCACTACACGGATGGGCGGGCGATTTACCTCACCTTTATTTGCAGATATTTTTTCTCACTGCGCCTGAATGCGGAAACCCAAGCGTGGGAAATGCACATGTACGGTGCCGGCACGTTCATCAGTGCGCCGTAGGATCAGTTCCTCGCGCCCGGCAAACAACAGCTCGCCGGCCACGGGGTCAGTGCCGTAGTCAGTGGCGGAAATCGTCACCTGCTGGCCGGCCTTGAAGCCGTTCAAGTCCTCGAACAGCTCATCGGGCAGCGCCGCCGGCGCCGTGTTACGCGCCACTTCCAGGGCCTGCTCGGCATTCATCTGCGTGCTGGTGCCGTGACCAAAGCCCAGTACCCGGTCCAACCAGGCAGCGACGGCCGGGTAGGCATCCACCAGCGGCGCAGTCACGGACGAGCCCTTGAGGAACCACAACGGATGGGCCAGGGCAAAGTCAGCAATCGACGGTTCGCCAAACAGGAAATCCCCCGGCGCATGCTGCAATTGCTGGTCGATACGGCCAATGATCGCCGGCCATTGGTGCTTGGCCTGGTCCAGTTGCACGCGGGCAGCCGTGCCGCCGCTGAACAGTTTGCTGCGGTCAGCCACCAGCACCTGGAGCATTTGCGGTGGCACCTTGGCGAATTTGACCGCCAGGGACTCGGGCTGAAACACCAGCGCCACGGCCTGGGAAAACACCACTGAATCAGCCCAGGCGGCAAAGGACTGGGTCACCAGTTCCAGGCCCTGAGGGAATAGCGCCGGCGCGGATTTTTCCTGCTCCAGGCGCCGAGCGATCAGCGCGGTGTCGCAGTAGACATCCGCGCCGACTTGCAGCACCGGGGTCTTGCGATAGCCACCCGTCAGGGCAGTAAGATCAGGCTTGGGCATGACCGGCGAGATATGCACCGAATGCCAGGACAAGCCTTTGAAGCCCAGCAACAGGCGGGCTTTTTCAGCAAAGGGGGATTGCGGGTAGTGGTGAAGGATCAACTCGGACATGCCAGGCTCCGCTCGAGGGATGAGCCGCTAGCTTAGCCTGCAACATTGCGTGTGGGGACGATGGGAACCCATCAGTCAAATCAATGAGCCGCTGGCCGCCAGGCATTCCTTGGCACTTTTCTTCAATTTCTTGATCAGGCGCTCCTGGCGCAAGGCCTCGCCCTTGCTCGCGCATTGCTCGGTATACACCAGCGCTACCGCCGGGCTGGAGAGGAAAAACCGGGCGCCCTTGCCGCTCTGGTGAGAGGCAAAGCGGCGCACCGGGTCATTGCTGATTCCGCAATACAGCGCGCCATTCGCGGCGCGTACCAGGTAGACGAACCAGGGTTTGGGTTCAGTGGGAGTCGTCACGAGCCAATTCGTTAAACCGGAAGAACGCCAAGCTTATCAACGACTGGCCTGAAATGCCTTCAAGCCTTTGAGCGCCTGGGCGCGCACGGCGTTTTTCAGCGCAGGCGACCAGCCCAGCAACAAGCCCTTGAGGCCTAGGGCCTGGCGCGACCAGCGCCACAGGTCAAAGTGGTCGTGGTGCTCGCAGATCTTGCCGTCACGGAACACAAAGCGTGCGCCGATATCGTTGATCACGGTATTGCCGGTCGCGCTGAACAGGTACGTTGCGACCCAATGCGCGCTGCCGGTGGTTTCATCGCTGCGCACATGGTCGAAAGTCAGGGAAAAATCCTTGGCGCGGGTGGTCAGCATGCGCCACATATCCCCGGCGTCACGCCCACGCAACTCACCGAACGCCGGGTCGCTGAACAGCACGTCCTCGGTGTAGCAGGCCACCATGGCCTCGGCGTCCAGGCGCTGGAAAGCACTGTAGAACTCGGTGATCAAGGCGTTATGGGCGTCGCTCATGGGCAGTTTCCGCAAAGGGGGTGGCAGGGCTGGATACGATAATCCTCGGTGGCCGGGAACACTACCGGCATTGATCACTGGAATGGCTAAGGAATCATCCCGCAGCTACGCGCATAGGCGAACAGGTCGACATCGCTGGAAATGCACAGCCGGTTCATGGCCGTGCTTTTTTGTTTGCTGATGGTGGAAATGCTGCGATTGACCTGGGCCGCAATCTCGCTGACGGTCATGCCGCTGGCGAGCATGCGCACCACTTCGCGCTCGCGGCTCGACAACTGGGGCTGCTGGGACTGGTCGCCAGTGCCCGACTCGACCATCTGCGCGCGCAAGGCCTCGCTGACGAACGTCTTGCCCTGGCAGACCGCCCGGATCGCCGAAGGCAACTCCTTGGACGAGGCGCTCTTGGCGACAATCGCCTGGGCACCCTGGGCAAAGGACGCGCGCAACGTGGCGACATTGGCGAACATGGTCACCAGAATCACCGGCATATCGGGATACTGGCGATTCAACAAGCCCAGCAACACGTAGCCATCCGCCTGTTGCCCGCCCGGCATGGCGAAGTCGGTGACCAGTACATCGCAGGGTGTCGTGCCCAGCACATCGAGCAGCTCATCGGGCCCATCGGCCTCACCCACCACCTTGCACTTGCCGCTCGCCTCGATCACCACCCGCTGTCCAATTCGAACCAGCGGGTGATCGTCAGCAATAATTACGCGAAGCATAGAAAACCACGAATGATGGCAAATTGTTCTTAAAAAATAGCGCTGGAGATCGCCGCCAACAACCATCGAACGGCGATCGATTTCCACCAAGTCCCGTGTTTTTTGGCTGCGCGATTAATGCCCACAAAACAAAAGGAAAAACCTTACAAAACAAAGCCACAAAGAAACGGAACCAATCCTACATATCGCTGAATCGGCGTCATAAATCTGTCAAATAGCGCAAATACACCATCACGTCCTGCTCGAACTGTTGCAGCGCCCGCTGGTTCAGCACGATGCCATGCTCACGCACGCTTGCGATCAGCCGTCCCGCAAGTGGGTCGGGTTCACTGCCGGCGAGGAACGCCAGGCTGCCCAGCAAGCGATGCAGGCAGTCGAGCACGGCTTGGCGGTCCAGCGTGCGACAGGCCTGGAGCAGGCCCGCATAATCTTTATTGGCTTCGTGCAGCAGGCTGTGCAGCAAGCGATTCACTACCTGCTCGTCGCCAAAGGTCTCGATCAGTTCGGCACGGGTAGGCCGGTGGGCATGCAGGCATGGCGCAGAAAGGCCGACCACGCGATTGGACGGCCCGGGCAACCAGTGCTCCAGCACCTCGCGCAGGCGTTGCGCCGACACCGGTTTAAGCAGCCAGGCGTCCATGCCGGCCTCGAGGCCGCGCTGCAAATCGTCGGCGTCCAGTTGCGCAGACAGGGCAATGATCGGGACCCGCGGCAAGCCCTCGATGCGTTCGCGAAGGCGCACCTGCCGGGCCATGGCATAGCCATCCATCACCGGCATCCGGCAGTCGCTGATGACCAGGTCGAAGTGTTGGCGCTCGCCGGCCTCGACCGCCGCCTGGCCGTCGCATACCCACTCGTGATCCAAACCGAATTTTTGCAGAAACCAGCCCATCAGTGCGCCGTAGGTGGCGTGGTCTTCGGCGACCAGTACACGCAAGTTGAGCCAGTGAGCGGGAGGATCGCCCCACGGGCCATGACCTGCAGGGCTTATTGGCCTCATGGCCACCTCGATATGGATACAGACGATGGAGGTCCTGTTGGCGGCCGACTCGAGCACACGCAAAAAGGACGAAATATCGTCACTACGTATCCATATCAATATGGCTCATAGCGATACAAAAACTACGAAAACATAAATTTTCCTACGCCTTGGACGGCCAATTCCGACACCCGGTGTTTTCTCGTATTAGTTGTATTTCCCCATCTACCCCCCGGCGCTAAATTGCGCCCCAGCCCAAAAGGGCAACCCGTCAACTCACCTGGCGGCCAACTATCCGAACTGACCGAACGCCCAACCGCGCCTCTTCATGCGCTGCGGTGACGCGCACCCGTCAGTTGAACTAACACCGAGACAACTCACCATGAACAAGCACCTGATCGCCCTCGCCAGCACCCTGCTGATCACCGGCACGTCTACCGCGTTCGCCGCCAGCACCGTGGACCTGACCGTCAAGGGCATCATCACCCCGAACGCCTGTACGCCTAGCCTTTCCAGCGGCGGCGTGATCGATCACGGCAAGATGTCAGCCAAGGACCTGAACACCGACAAGATCACCGTACTCCCGGCCCATTCCCTGCAAATGGCCGTGAGCTGCGATGCCGCTGTGTTGTTCGCCCTCAAGGGCACCGACAACCGATTGGGCTCGGGCACCGGTAGTTACTTCGGTCTGGGCATGATCAATGGCACGCAAAAACTGGGCGGATATACCCTGTCCCTCGCCACCCCGGTGGCGGACGACGAACCCGTTCAAGTCATCGGCTCCTTCAACAACGGCACCAGCTGGGAGAGTTGGAACAGCTTTGAAACCGGCGTACTCCTCTCCGTCGGCACCCTGGCCGACGACTCTGCCCCACGCCCCACCCAGGATCTGGTCGCCGAGGTGCGCTACAGCGGTTACATCAACCCTACCGACGGCCTGGACCTGAGCAACGAAGTCGATATCGACGGCTCGGCCACCCTTGAAGTGATGTACCTGTAACCCACCCGCCAGCCTCAACATCAAAGGTCCCGCTAGCCTATGAATGCCTCGCCCGTTGTCTTTCTCGCCACCTTGTTGCTCGCGCCGCCGGTACTCGCGGCCAGCACTACCGATTTCACCGTCAAGGGCACGATCACGCCCAACGCCTGTGACCCCATGCTCTCCGGTGGAGGCGTGGTGGACTACGGGAAGATGACGGCCAAGGCGCTCATACCGGATGCTCCGACATCGTTGCCGCCCCAGGTGATGCAGCTGGAGATCCAGTGCGACTCCCCGACATTCCTGGCGCTGAACACCATCGATAACCGCGCCGGCTCCTCGGCGATCAGCCCTCGGGCCCACGGCCTGGGCATGACGCCCAACGACGAAAAGCTCGGCAGCGTCAATTTCGGCCTGTACAACGCAGTCGCCGATGGCAACGTGGTCAGAACCATCACCTCACAGGACGGCGGCGCGACCTGGCAGCCTTCGGTGATGCTCAGCCACTACGTCATGACCGCGATCGGCAGAGCTGATTTCAGCCTGACGCCCATCGCCGTCACCCGCTTCACCGCCGACCTGCGTCTGTACACCATGATCGATGGCACCGACCGCCTGACCGTACTCGATGAAGTTCCCATGGACGGTCACGTCACGGTGCAAATGACTTACCTCTAAAGCCTCTTAATCCGGACTGACTCGAAAGGAACGTGAGCGCTATGAACATCATCCGCACAACCCTGGCCGCCGCATTGATGCTGAGCATCGGTGCCCCTGCCTGGGCGGCGTCAACCGTCGACCTGACCGTCAAGGGCAAGATCACGCCCAATGCCTGCACTCCCAGCCTTTCCGGTGCCGGTGTGATCGACTACGGCAAGGTGTCCGCCAAGGACTTGAACCTGACGACCCCCACGTCGTTGCCTGTCGCCACGCTGCAACTGACCATTACCTGCGACGGCAGCACCCTGTTCGCGGTCAAGGGCACTGACAACCGCGCCGGCTCCAACAGCAGTGCCTACGGGTATGGCCTGGGCCTGATCAACGGCACGCAAAAACTCGGGGCCTATGACCTGACCCTGCAAAACGCGGTGGCCGATAGCGTCGACACCATCGTCCTGGAGTCATCGGATAACGGCACCACCTGGCGCGACCTGGACGATACCGCACTGGTGCCCAGCTCACTGGCCGCCTTCGGTGACCGATCAAGCGGCGTCTGGCTGCCCGTTGCAATCGAGCAAGTGACTACTGACCTGGTCGTCTATGGGCGTATCGCAAGGGCGGACAGCCTGGATCTAAGCGATGAACACCTCATCGATGGGTCCGCCACGTTCGAAGTGAAATACCTGTAAACCCGCGCCCCTGACCATCCAAGGCCAGGGGCGTTCCTGCATTGAACACACAGAAGACCGAATGATGAACAGAACCCTACGCCTGTACGCGGCGCTGTTATTGCTCAACACCGGCTCCGTGTTTGCCAGCACCGCAACTGACCTGACCCTGTCGGGCCTGGTCACACCCAGCTCCTGCACCATCGCGCTTTCCGGCAGCGGGATCATCGACCATGGCACCATCCCCGCCCATAGCCTGAACCTCGAGGCCCCTACCCCATTGCCCAGCCGATGGCTGGAAGTGGAAATCATCTGCAGTGCCCCGATGCTGTTTGCCTTGATCGGCCTGGACAGCCGGGAGGATTCCTCCACCACACCGGACACCGCCTACGGCCTGGGCAAAAACCCCCATGCGCCGACCGAACACCTGGGCAGCGTCGACTTGGCGTTCGAGGCCGCGCAAGGCGACGGGCAAGCCATGCAGTCGCTTGCCTCAAAAACCCAGGGCGGCCTCTGGTCACCGCAACCGGCCATCCACCCCCGCACCCTGATGGGCTTTGCCCGCCCTGGGCGACCGTTTCCCGAACCCATTATCACCCTCACCACCCGGATACGCGCGCAGACCACCATCAACCCGGCAAACCGGCTGACTCTCAGGCAGGACGTTCCTCTCGACGGTTCGCTGGTCCTGGATTTGCGTTACCTCTAAAACCCCTTTTAGGAACTGCGTCATGAAGATTTACCCAACCCTGCTGGCCCTGGGCTGGCTGTTGAGCAGCCAGGTGTATGCCGACGGCATGGTGCCCGACACCTCGGTCGTGATCGTCAACGAGGCCGATGGCGAAGCCTCGGTGTCGGTCACCAACACCGACGGCAAGCTTGCCCTGCTGCACGTGACCCTCGAAGACATCCCCGAAGACACCGAGCCCTTGCTGTTTGTCACCCCGCCCCTGGCAAGGGTCGAGGCCGACAAGAGCCAATTGGTGCGGTTTATCCTGCAAAACCGTACCCCCCTGCAAACCCAGCGCCTGAAGCGGGTGATCTTCGAAGGTATGCCCAAGGACCGCGATGCGCGCCAGGCCGGGCATGCACGGGTCGGGGTGACCGTGCGGCAGAACCTGCCGGTGATCCTTCATCCCAAGGGGTTGGCACCCAACCGGACGCCGTGGACCGGGCTGACCTGGTCGCTGAACCATGGCCAGCTGAATATCGCCAACCCCACGCCGTATGTCGTGCGCCTGGCCCAGGAGCTGCAATTGCTACCCGGCAAGCACAGCCTGGTGCTGCCGCGCACTTACGTGCTGCCCGGCGAAACCCTGCGGCTCAGTACCCCCCACACAGGCACGGCGGTACGCCTGCAACCGGCCACCGTCTACGGCTTTGCCGTCGCCGCCTACGAAGCACCGATCACCGCTGCAAACGCCGAATAACGAAGTGACAGCCCAGTGACCGTCACCGGGAGGCCCGCCAACCGCTGCTGGCTTCCATAACTTGAGTGCCTTACGTGAACACAGTAACCACTGACCCGGGTGGCGAAGCCGTACCCGATTTCCCGCTGCGCTCCACCCTGGCGCGGGCCGCGCTGCCATTGACCCTTGCACTACTGATACCCGATGCGTGGGCAGACTCCTTCGACCCGCAAACCCTGCACCAGCGCGGTATCGACCCGCAATTGGCCTACCTGCTGCTGGACGCGCCGCGCTACACCAGCGGGCGGCACGCCGTCAGCCTGAATGTGAACGGCCTGCGGCGTGGCCGTGTGGATGTATCGTTCGACAGTCAGGGCGCACTGTGTTTTGACCGGCCCTTGCTCGACGCCGCTGACCTGGTAGTGCCGACGCCCGTGGACGGCCGGGGCTGCCATGACTTCCTCGCCGAATACCCGCAAACCGTGGTGGAACAAGACCCCGCCAGCCTGAGCATCAGCCTGGTAGTGCCGACCGATGCGCTGCGCCCGCGTCAGCGCGAGCTGTCCGGCTATCACACCGGCGGCTTCGCCGGCCTGCTCAACTACGACGTCACCGGGTTGTACAACCGCTATGGCGACGACGCCAGCCGCTTCGGCTCGGCCAATACCGAGGTGGGGTTCAACGCCGGCGACTGGATCGCACGCAGCCGCCAGGTGCAGACCTGGCAAAATTCACGCTCGCGCACCACCCACTTGGAGGCCTACGCCCAGCGCACGTTCGCCGAGCAGCAAGCGGTGCTGCAGGCGGGACAGATCAACCTCTACAACCCGGTGCTGTCATCGGCGCAGATCACCGGCATGCAGGTGTTCACCGAACAGGCGCTGCAGGACCAGGAACAAGGCTCGACCATCAGCGGTATCGCCAACAGCCCCGCCCAGGTTGAAGTGCGCCAGAACGGCGCGCTGATTCACTCCACGGTGGTGCCCGCCGGGCCGTTCTCGCTGACCGACGTCAGGCGCCTGAACACGCGCTCCGACGTTGAAGTCACCGTCAAGGAAAGCAGCGGAGAAGAACGCCGCTTCACCGTGCCGGCGGCCATGCTCGGCATCGGCCTGCCGGCACCGGGCTACTCTGTGGGCGCCGGACGGGTACGCAATATCGGCAATACCCGGGGGGAAGACCCTTGGGTGCTCAGCGCCGGCTGGAGCGGCGCGTTGAACCCTCGGCTGAGCCTGGGGGCAGGCGGGCTGGTCGCCGAGGATTACCGCGCCCTGGGCGCCAGCCTGGGCCTGCTGCCC
>NZ_JBAWDE010000213.1:0-8594 GCF_049590575.1 Pseudomonas sp. | reverse complement strand
CCTGCAGGTGGCGCGGTAGTGGTCACGGTTGGCGGTGTGGCGCTGGAGCCTTCCACCGGCACGCCGTCGTCACCTTCGGAAATGCCACCGGCTTCCTCGGCGAGCGGGCCGCGCATCACCGGCTGGCCGACCATCGGCAGGTTGGTCGGCTGGCCTGAATTGGCGAATTCGACGTTTGGCGTGGGCTTGCCCAATGGCAACTGCGCTTGTTCGGTTGGCGCGCCAGCGGTGGTCGGTGCCTTGCTGCGGCCAGGAATCAACCAGGCGGCGGCAACAGCGACCACCACAACGGCAGAAATGGCCAGTACGTGCTTCTTAGGCATAGTGAACCCCATCTTTGGACGCTTGACCGCAGAGCGGCTGGCAATCATGGCTTCGATCATGGCATCGCGGGCAACCTGGTTGATGGTGCCAGGCCAGCCGTCGGAGCTTTCGTGAATATCAGAGATCTGCGCAGCGGTGAAAAGTTCGATGCCCTGCCCTGCGCCCTCAAGGCGTTGAGCCAGGTATTCGCGGGTTTCTTCCTCTTCGTACGGCTGCAATTCGATGACGTGGAACAGTTCCTGATCGCCACTGATCTGCTCCAGATCAGCGATCAACGACGACTCACCGAACAGGAACACATGCGGGCGACCTTCCGGCGTGCCCGCTGCCAGCGCCAGCAGCGCTTCCAGGGCGGACTCGTCGAGCTGCTCGGCGTCGTCCACCAGCAGGTAGACTTCCTGGCCGGTCAGGCCCAGCTGTACCACCTGCTTGAGGATCGCATTCGGCTCGGCCGTGGCGACCTCCAGTGCCTGGGCGACCTGGCGCAGTACGCCCGCCGCATCACCGGCACCGCGGGCCGACACCACCACGCTCTGCACCGACTGCTTGTTGGTACTGGCGACCAGCGCCTGGCGCAGCAGAGTCTTGCCGCTGCCCAAGGGGCCGGTCACCACCAGCAACAGCTGGCTGTAGCGCGCAAGGTGGTGCAATTGGCCGAGCACCGGCTTGCGCTGGGCCGGGAAAAATTTGAAACCAGGCACCCGTGGAGCAAAAGGGTCATGGCTTAACTGGTAATGGCCGAGGAACGCCTCGTCGGCATGCAAACTAGTCATCGGGATCTTATTAACCTTTAAGCTGGGCCAGGGCGCGGTAATCCGCTCCCAGCGTGGCCTGTAAAATCTCTTTCGGATAATCGTCGGTCACTACCGCTTCGCCGATGTGGCGCAACAGCACCAGTCGCAGGCGACCGTCGATCACTTTCTTGTCTATCGCCATATGTTCGAGGAAATCCGCCTCGGTCATCTCCTCAGGCGGGATCACCGGCAAGCCGGCACGCTGGAACAGGCGGATGCCACGATCACGCTCTTGGGCGCTGATCCAGCCCAGGCGCTGCGACATCTCCAATGCCATCACAGTGCCAGCCGCTACAGCCTCTCCATGCAACCACACACCATAGCCCATATGGGTTTCGATCGCATGGCCGAAGGTGTGGCCCAGGTTCAAGGTGGCCCGTACACCGGACTCCCGTTCGTCGGCATTCACCACCAACGCCTTGGCGGCGCAAGAGCGCGAAATCGCTTCGGTCAGCGCCACTTGGTCAAGGGCGCGCAGCGCGTCCACATGCTCTTCCAGCCAGCTCAGGAACGGCTCGTCGCAGATCAGCCCGTACTTGATGACTTCCGCCAGGCCCGCCGACAGCTCGCGCGGCGGCAAAGTATTAAGGGTGGCGGTATCGATCAGCACGGCCTGAGGCTGATAGAACGCGCCGACCATGTTCTTGCCCAGCGGGTGGTTGATGCCGGTCTTGCCGCCGACCGACGAATCGACCTGGGACAACAACGTGGTCGGCACCTGGATAAAGTCCACGCCGCGCTGGTAGCAGGCGGCCGCAAAGCCGGCCATATCACCGATCACGCCGCCGCCCAGGGCAACCACGGTGGTGCGGCGATCATGCCGCGCAGTCAGCAGGCCATCAAAAATCAGTTGCAGGGTTTCCCAGTTCTTGTGGGCTTCGCCGTCCGGCAACACCACGGAGATCACCGAGTACGCCGCCAGGCTGCGGCTCAAACGCTCAAGATACAGCGGCGCGACCGTTTCGTTGGAGATGATCGCCACTTGCCGTCCGGCAATATGCGGCGCAAGCAACTCAGGCTGGTCCAGCAGGCCCTCGCCAATATGGATCGGGTAGCTGCGCTCGCCTAGATCGACCTTAAGTGTCTGCATGTGTCCCCGCGTTGAAGATGTATTGACGACCGGCCACGTCGAATTCCGACGCCGCCTGATGGCTCTACGCCACACCCCAAGGGGTGATAACGCGCCGCCGAGAATAGCGCATTTCGGGCCAGGCTTTAACGGGGTGGCAGCCGTTGCAGGCGTTCGAGAATATCGAGCACCACCATTCGCGGTGGCCGCTCATCGGTTTCCACCACCAGATCGGCGATTTCCCGATACAGCGGATCGCGCAGCATCAGCAGATCCCGCAGGGTCTTGGCCGGGTCGGCAGTGCGCAACAAAGGGCGATTGCGATCACGCGCGGTACGGCCCACCTGCTGCTCGACCGACGCATGCAGGTACACCACGCGACCACCGGCATGCAGGGCGCGCCGGTTTTCATCGCGCATCACCGCGCCGCCGCCAGTGGCCAATACCACGCCATCGCAGCCGCAGAGCTCGGCAATCATCGCCTGCTCGCGGTCACGAAAGCCCAGCTCGCCTTCCTTATCGAAGATCCATGGGATATTGGCACCCGTGCGCAATTCAATTTCCTTGTCGGAATCTTTGAATGGCAGGCGCAGCTCTTTGGCCAGCAAACGGCCGATGGTGCTTTTTCCAGCGCCCATCGGTCCTACAAGAATCAAATTTCGCACAGAATCAACGACTCACAGCAATCGCCTGGTTATTCATAATACGCGGAGTCAGGAATACCAGCAGCTCGGATTTTCTTTCCGCCAGCACATCGCGCCGGAAAAGGCGGCCAAGATACGGCACATCGCCCAAAAATGGCACTTTATCTACCACTTTGCTCTGGGTATTGGAGAAAACCCCGCCGATCACAATGGTCTCGCCGTCCTTGACCAGCACCTTGGCGTTGACTTCGTTTTTCTTGATCGGTGGCACGTCGTTGAGCCTGTTCAGGTAGTCGGGTTCATCCTTGGTCACCCTGACCTCCATGATGACCCAGCCATCCGGGGTGATTTGCGGGGTCACTTCCAGCGACAGCGAGGCCTCCTTGAATGACACCGATGTCGCGCCCTGGGAAGTGGATTCCTGGTAAGGAATCTCGGTGCCCTTGAGGATGCGTGCGGTCTCCTTGTCGGAAGTGACCACCTTGGGCTGCGAGACAATCTCCCCGTTGCCGGTTTTCTCCATGGCCGTCAGCTCCAGGTCCAGCAGCAGGTTGTCGGTGATAAACGCAAGGCCCAGCCCGGATGTACCGGTCAACGCGCCAAGATCGACAAAGGGTGAGCTGGGCGGGTTTGCCGACGGCTCAGCGCCTTCAGCCAAAGGTTTCTGAATCCCTCCGGCACTCCAATTGCCTTGGTTGAGGCGCCCACCCCAGCGCATCCCGAGGCTTTTGTCGTAATCAACATTGGCCTCGACAATCCGCGCCTCGATCATTACCTGACGCACTGGGATATCCAGTTGCGCCACGATCCGCCGCAGCTCTTCCAGGCGCTCGCCGGTCTGGTAGGCGATGATGTTGTTGGTGCGGTCGTCCACCGATACCGAGCCGCGCTCATCGGTGACGCCCTCAAGACCGGTCACCGACTGGAACAGCTTGGCCAGGTCCGCCGCCTTGGCGTAATTGACCTGCAGCAGCTCCCGGCGCAACGGCGCCAGTTCGGCCATTTGCTTGCGCGATTCCAACACCAGCAGCTCGCGTGCGGCCAGCTCCTCGGCAGGTGCCACCAGCAATACGCCCGCCTTCACGCGCTTATCCAACCCTTTGGTTTGCAGCACCAGGTCCAGCGCCTGGTCCCACGGCACATCCTTGAGGCGCAAGGTGATCGAACCTTGCACCTCATCGCTAGCCACCAGGTTGAGCCCGGCCACGTCAGCAATCTGCTGCAACACCGCGCGCAAATCGATGTTCTGGAAGTTGAGGTTCAGCTTGTCGCCGCTGTAAGACAGGCTCGGCGCAGCATTGCCGGGAGGCGGCAGGTGAATCAAATCCACGCGATTGGGCACAGCAGTAGCCATCGGTGCCGCGAACGCTATCCATAGCGCCACACCGAAGGACGAGAAAGTCCTTTTCATTTTTTGCTTCCGTTATGAGTTGACGTTTAACACCAGGGTTCGTGAACGCTCCAGCCATGTGCCCTGCTCATCGGGGAACAGCTCCACCAGCTCGATATAGCCATCATGGATGGCTGTCACCCGGCCGTGGTCCGGCCCCAGGTAATCGCCGACTGCCAGGCGATGCACCGTGGACGCAGCTCGCAGCAGAGCGAACGTCTGTAGCCCGCGGGACAGGGTCCCGACCATTTCGAACTGATCCACAGCGAGCTTTTCCAACACCCCACGTGGCCGCGTGATATCCGGTGCACGGGCTGCCCGGCCGGGCAAATGATCGACCTGAACGGCCACCGGCTGGAACGGATCGCGCAAGCCAGAAGCGTCGTAGACGAAAGCCTGCCCGCCCATCGCCGGCTCACCGGCGGGGACATCCTGCCGCCCATGCCAATAGGTCTTGGCCAGCAGGTCCAGACGCAGCAGCTTGCCATCACGGCGCAGCGCAACATCGTGCACCGTGGCGATCATCGGCAGACCACCCAGGCCGCTCACAAATGTCGCCAAGTCGTGATACGCGCCAGCCACACTGATCTGCACGGGCTGTTCGCTGTAGAATCGCCGAGGCTGTGCATCCAGCGGGATCACGCTTTCGACGAGCAAGCCATTGACCAGCGCCAATCGAGCGACGTCTTCCAGCAAGCCAGGCACTTCGGATTGGCCGGGTAATGCCTGCAACAACTCGTCGCTCTTGGCCTGCAGCCGCTGAACCTGAAGCGCTCGCTGTTCAAGGCTCGCGGACAAGCCGGCCTTTTGTTCAAATTGCTGTTGAAGGGCCACTTCCTGCGCCTCGGCCTCGCGCAACCGGTCCCGCGAAGGGCTCAGGTACGCAAGCTCACCGGCCACCCACACCGCACCCGCCAGCGCGCAGCCGAGCAGGGCCTTGCCGGGTAGGGGCCATTGTGCGGTGTTGTGAGTGAGCGCAGAAATATCGAGCCTGGGCAGGCTCATGGCTGGGCCTCGGTGGACTCTCCCTGGCGCACCATCAGTTGGAATTCGTTGTTGCCGCGAGCGCGTTCCGTCCGCACATGTTGCAGCCGGGTTGCGCGCCCGCCTTCAGAGGTCTCCAGGCGGCGCATCAACTGGGCGATATCCTGGCTGGATTCAGCACTGCCACTGATGCTCAGCGTGTCGCCCTTCGCGACCACTTCATGCAGATGCACACCGTCAGGCACTGCGCGCGCCAGTTGGTCGAGCAACTGGGCACCGGACGAACGGGAGTCGTGCAGGTCCTGAACGACTTTCATGCGCTCCGCCAATTGCTGGCTTTGCGCCTGCAGGTCATCAATGGTATTGATGCGCGCGTCCAGCACGCCGACCTCTTTGCCCAAATGGTCATTGCGGGTTACTTGCCGGTCAATCGCCTGGTCGATCACCTGGTCGGCCAGCCACACGGCTGCGAGCGCCACACAGGCGAACGCCAGCAAAAACGCGAGAAAGTACTTGCGCCGCCGCTCTGCCAGCGCCTGGCGCCAAGGCAAAAGATTGATTCGTGTCATCAAGTGAAACTCCTCAGGGCCAACCCGCAAGCAATTCCCATCCCTTGGGCATCCACGGCCCACTGTGCGCCATCGACTCGATGGCCCGGCGTGAAGCTGGCGAAATCCTGACCGCAAGCGCGCTGCAATGCAAACGCTTCGACATCGACTACCTCTGGCACCAACCCGGCCAGGGTCAAAACGGCCTGGCGGGCTTCCATCTGCGCCTTCAGGCACGCCGCCAGCAACACCTGCACCCGCGCCGGGTGCTGGGTCGAAGGCCCCTGAACCTGAAAGTCGATGGCCACGTCATCCAATGGATAAGGAATGTACTGGTCAGCCTCCATCTGGATCAACCATGTCATCTCGTCATCACTGAGCCCGGCGTCCATCTCGATCAGTCGCGTAATCACTGATGGCCCCGCCACCGCGATGGCAGCGCCACGGGCCGAAGTGCACAGCCGGGCCAAGGCAGCCTGCAGTGCACGCCCGATCCCTTCAAGATCGAGCAGTGTGCCATCCACCACCGCGTGGGCGGGCAGCGCCTGCGTGGTGTAGCCCTGAATGTTGTAACCGGAGGTGGAACGGCCCAGTTCGACCACCCGGATGGCGGCGTCATTGATGTCGACACCCAGTAGGATGTTGCCTTTTCGCCTGAAAAATCCCTTTCTCATAAAACTCCCTAAACCTTTGCCTGTCATACCGGCAGTCCTACCGCCTGATTGGCGCTGGGCACCGTGCATTCGGTCGACTTGACACCGGTGCGAATGACGCCCCAAGTCGAAAAATGCTTTAATGCCCAGCGTTTTTTTCCGCTTTATCTGCAGCTCGGGTTGATCCATCGTTTGTCATGCATGCCCCGACGCCTAACTCATTCTTTTCTGTGGAAATCCAAAAGCCTTGATTCGTCTGCTGAAGTTTTTCGGGTACTCCATTGTCGCGATCGTCTGCGGGCTGATGCTCGTGCTCAGCGGGGCCTACCTCTACCTTAGTCCGGGTTTGCCCTCCGTAGAGGCCCTGAGAAGCATCCAGTTGCAGATTCCTTTGCGGGTCTACAGCAGCGATGAAAAGCTGATCGCGGAGTTCGGCGAAATGCGCCGCACACCGATCCGTTTTGCCGACATTCCGCCCAATTTCATCAGCGCGCTGCTGTCGGCCGAAGACGACAATTTTGCCAACCACTATGGCGTCGACCCAAGCAGCCTGGTGCGTGCCGCCACACAATTGGTAAAGAGCGGACACATTCAGTCCGGCGGCAGCACCATCACCATGCAGGTGGCGAAGAACTTCTTCCTCACCAGCGAGCGCAGCTTTTCGCGTAAAGCCACCGAAATCCTGTTGGCGCTGCAGATCGAACGCCAGCTGACCAAGGATGAAATCCTCGAGCTGTACGTCAACAAGATCTACCTGGGCAACCGCGCGTACGGGATCGAGGCAGCCTCGCAGGTGTACTACGGCAAGTCGATTCGTGATGCCAGCCTGGCGCAGATGGCAATGATTGCCGGCCTGCCCAAGGCGCCGTCGCGCTTCAACCCCCTGGCCAACCCGGCGCGCAGCAAGGAGCGCCGCGACTGGATCCTGGGGCGCATGTACAAGCTGGGCAAGATCGACCAGGCCGCCTATGAAAGCGCTGTCGCCGAGCCGCTGAATGCCAGCTACCACGTGCCGACGCCGGAAGTGAACGCGCCGTACATCGCCGAAATGGCGCGGGCTGAAATGGTCGGCCGGTATGGCAGCGAGGCCTACACCGAAGGCTTCCGCGTGACCACCACGGTGCCGAGCAACCTGCAGGAAATCGCCAATACCTCCGTACACTCCGGCCTGGTCACCTACGACCAGCGTCACGGCTACCGCGGCCCAGAGTCGCGCCTGCCGGGCAAGACCCTGAGCGCCTGGACCACCGAGCTGGGTAAACAGCGTCCGATCAGCGGCCTGGAGCCAGCCATCGTCACCCAGGTGAAGAAAGATGGCGTGCAGGTACTGACCCGCACCGGCGAAGCGCATGTGGCTTGGGACAGCATGAAATGGGCGCGCCCATTCCTGAACACCAACAGCATGGGCCCGATGCCCAAGCAGCCGTCGGATGTCGCGCAGGTCGGTGATTTGATCCGCGTGCAACGCCAGCCGGACGACAGCCTCAAATTCAGCCAGGTGCCGCTGGCCCAGGGCGCCCTGGTGTCGCTGGACCCACAGAACGGCGCCATTCGCGCCCTGGTCGGCGGTTTCGCCTTCGAGCAAAGCAACTATAACCGCGCCACCCAGGCCAAGCGCCAACCGGGTTCGAGCTTCAAGCCGTTCATCTACAGCGCCGCGCTGGATAACGGCTACACCGCTGCCAGCCTGGTCAACGATGCGCCGATCGTGTTTGTCGACGAGTACCTGGACAAGGTCTGGCGTCCGAAGAACGACACCAACACCTTCCTTGGGCCGATCCGCATCCGTGAAGCGCTGTACAAGTCGCGCAACCTGGTGTCGATCCGTCTGCTGCAGGCAATGGGCGTGGGCAAGACCATCGATTACATGACGCGCTTTGGCTTCGCCAAATCGGACCTGCCGCCGAACCTGTCCCTGGCCCTCGGCACCGCCACCCTGACGCCGATGGAAATCGCCACCGGCTGGAGCACGTTCGCCAACGGCGGCTACAAGATCGCGCCCTATCTGATCGACAAGATTGAAAGCCGCAACGGCGACACCCTGTTCACCGCCAACCCGCCGCGCGTGCCAGGTGACGTGGTCAACGGCGTGGCCGCCACCGATGGCCTGGCAGCCCCGAGCAATGGCGGCATCACCATCGAGCCAAGCCCGGGCGCAGCGCCGGCTACCAACGGCACGACCCCGACC
>NZ_JBAWDE010000212.1:0-45489 GCF_049590575.1 Pseudomonas sp. | reverse complement strand
CCTCAAGGCCGACCCGCGGGATGCGCCGGCGCACACCGCCGCGATCATTCGCGACCTGCCGGCGCTGGTGGAAGGCTCGCGCGGCACGCTGGTGCTGTTCTCGTCGCGCAAGCAGATGCAGGACGTGTTTGATGGCCTCGACCGCGATTGGCGCAAGCAAGTGTTTATCCAGGGCAACCTGTCCAAGCAGGAAACCCTCAACAAGCACAAGGCGCGGGTCGATGGGGGAGACTCCAGCGTGCTGTTCGGCCTGGCGAGTTTCGCCGAGGGCGTGGACTTGCCCGGCGCCTACTGCGAGCACGTGGTGATTGCCAAGATCCCGTTCTCGGTGCCGGATGACCCGGTCGAGGCGGCGCTGGCCGAATGGATTGAAGCGCGGGGCGGTAATCCGTTCATGGAAATCTCGGTACCGGATGCTTCCTTGAAGCTGGTCCAGGCCTGCGGGCGCTTGCTGCGCACCGAGCAAGACCGCGGCACCATCACCTTGCTCGACCGCCGTTTGGTCACGCAGCGCTACGGCAAAGCTATCCTGAATGCCTTGCCGCCTTTCAGGCGCGAAATTTCTTAAGCCACTGTGGGCGAATTCGCCCACTGCGTGGTCTATCTGACTGCCAACGCTCTATGTCATCAGGCCATTTACCGGCCGTTTGGGAGAACCTTGTTCGTATGATTCGCACGCTGCCCGCCGTTTTTGCCCTGTTGTTTGCTGCGCCGTTGATGGCCGCGCCTGCGGGGCAACAGACCCTGTTCAACTTCGTCCGGCCTGCCGATGTGGTCAAGGTGGCGACTCAGGATGCCAGCCTGCCGCAATACAACGCCGAACAGACCCCCGAAGGCGAGGTGCTGCGCCGCATCATCTTTAACCCCGCCGCGGCGCCGAGCCTGGTGCTCAGCCCGCAGACCGGCACCTGGGACTGGTCGCAGTCCGGCGCCATGAGCCTGCGCATCCAGAGCGCTATGGACTGGGCGCTGACCCTCTACGTCAAAGTGCAAAGCACTGATGGCAAGACCCTGGTCAGCCGCATCGACCTGCCGGCCGGGCCGGCCCAGACCCTGCTGGTACCGTTGCAAGCCAACTCGCCGTTGAGCCAAGGCATGAAGGCCGGCCCACCGATGCCGATCACCGTGGATGGCCAGCGCGTACTGCTGGCCAGCAGCGCCGGGGAGATCGACCGCAGCCAGGTGGCCTCGGTTACTGTGTCGATGATCAAACCCAACGCCGCCCAAAGCATCCTGCTCGAGCGCTTTGGCGTGCAGGACAGCGAGCCGGTGTTGAAGGCCGCCTACAGCGAACTGGTGGATGCCTACGGGCAGTCGACCCGCGCGCGCTGGCCGGAAAAAGTCAGCAGCGACGAGCAACTCAAGGCCGCCGCCGCCAAGGAGCAACTGCAGCTCAAGGGCTGGCTGGCCGAGCGCGAAAAGTCGGCCCTGGACCCATACGGCGGCTGGAACAAAGGCCCGGCGTTTGACGCCAGTGGCTTTTTCCGCACCGAAAAACGCGACGGTCGCTGGTACCTGGTGACGCCGGAAGGCCATCCGTTTTATTCCCTGGGCGTGAACACCGTTGCGCCGGACAACAACCAGACCTACGTGGCCGGGCGTGAGTGGATGTTTGCCGCCTTGCCCAAGTCCGGCGAACCGTTCGACAAATATTATGGCCGTGGCGATAACCGTGGCGGCAACGGCGCGGACCAGGGGCGTGGATTCAACGTGGGCCGTTGGTATGACTTCTATGGTGCCAACCTGCAACGTGCTTATGGCGGCGAAGGCTTCGACCAGAAGCGTTGGGTGAGCCATACCCTCGACCGCCTGCAGGCCTGGGGTTTCAACACGGTGGGCAACTGGAGCGACGAGGATCTGGCCCGGGCCGACCGCGTGCCTTACACCTTGCCGCTGTCGATTGTCGGCGACTACGCCAGCATCAGCACGGGCACCGACTGGTGGGGCGGCATGCCCGACCCGTTCGACCCGCGCTTTGCCATGGCCACCGAACGCGCCGTGGCCATTGCCGCCCGCGATCATCGCGATGACCCATGGCTGATCGGCTTCTTTGCCGACAATGAGCTGGCCTGGGCCGGCCCCGGTGATGACCCGAAATCGCGTTACGCGCTGGCCTACGGCACCTTGCGCATGACCACCGACGTACCGGCCAAGCGCGCGTTTCTCAAGCAATTGCGCGACAAGTACCGCAACGAAGCGGGTTTGTCGAAAGCCTGGGGCATTCAACTGGCGGGCTGGGAGCTGATGGAAGACCCGGGTTTCGAGCCGCCGATGCCGAGCCCTGAGCACCCGGAAATCGAAGCCGACTTCAAATACTTCCAGAAGACCTTCGCCGACGCCTACTTCAAGACCATCTCCGACTCGCTCAAATGGCACGCGCCCAACCAGCTGCTGCTGGGCGGCCGCTATGCCGTGAGCACGCCGGAAGCCGTGGCGTCCTGCGCGCAGTATTGCGACGTGCTGAGCTTCAACATGTACACCCTCAAACCCCAGGACTGCTACGACTTCGCCGCCCTGCGCGCCCTGGACAAGCCGGTACTGATCACCGAATTCAACTTCGGCTCGGCGGACCGTGGCCCGTTCTGGGGCGGCGTGACGCAATTGGCCAAGGAAGAAGACCGCGGCGTGGCGTACGGCAACTTCCTCAAACAGGCCATGGCCGAGCCGTCGATTGTCGGCGTGCATTGGTTCCAGTACCTGGACCAGCCAGTCACCGGCCGTTTGCTGGATGGCGAAAATGGCCACTTCGGCCTGGTCGGCATCACCGATGTGCCGTACCAGGGGTTTGTCGAGAGTGTGCGTAAAAGCAACCTGGCGGCGATCGACCAACTCGGCAAGGAAGCGCAGAAGGCCAAAGCCGCCAACGCCGGGCGTGAAAGCGAAGGTGGCCGGGCCGGGCAAGCAGGCAAAGGTCCGGGGCAGGGCGCCGGACATGCCGGTGGGCATTCCGGAAATGGTCATTGATTGAGTGCTGACGGGTTCACAAAAGCCCTGAGGGCTGGAACAATGCCGGCCACTTCTTACAGCGTTTTCCGAGGGCGTGCAGGTGCAGATTCAGGGTCATTACGAACTCCAGTTCGAAGCCGTACGCGAAGCATTCGCCGCATTGTTCGATGACCCGCAGGAGCGCGGCGCCGGGCTCTGCATCCAGATCGGCGGCGAAACCGTGGTCGACCTGTGGGCCGGCACCGCCGACAAGGATGGCGCCGAGGCGTGGCACAGCGACACCCTCGTCAACCTGTTTTCTTGCACCAAAACCTTCACCGCCGTCACGGCGTTGCAGCTGGTGGCCGAAGGCAAGCTGCAACTGGACGCGCCGGTCGCCAACTACTGGCCTGAGTTCGCCGCAGCCGGTAAAGAGGCGATTACCCTGCGCCAGTTGCTCTGCCACCAGGCCGGGTTGCCGGCGATCCGCGAAATGCTGCCCACCGAAGCGCTGTACGACTGGCAATTGATGGTCGACACCCTCGCGGCCGAAGCACCGTGGTGGACGCCGGGCCAGGGCCATGGCTACGAGGCCATCACGTATGGCTGGTTGGTCGGGGAACTGCTGCGCCGCGCCGACGGGCGTGGGCCGGGCGAGTCCATTGTGGCGCGGGTAGCGCGGCCACTGGGTCTGGACTTTCATGTGGGGCTGGCCGATGAAGAGTTTTATCGTGTCGCCCATATAGCCCGCAGTAAAGGCAATATGGGCGATGAAGCCGCACAACGTTTACTGCAAGTAATGATGCGTGAACCGGCGGCCATGACTACCCGTGCATTTGCCAATCCCCCGTCTATTCTGACCAGCACTAATAAACCGGAATGGCGGCGCATGCAGCAGCCGGCGGCAAATGGTCACGGTAATGCGCGCAGCCTGGCGGGTTTTTATAGCGGTTTGTTGGACGGTAGTTTGCTGGAAGCCGACATGCTCGAACAATTGACCCGCGAACACAGTATCGGGCCGGATAAAACATTATTGACGCAAACCCGTTTTGGCCTGGGCTGCATGTTGGATCAACCGCAACTGCCCAACGCCACCTTCGGCCTTGGCCCGCGTGCTTTCGGGCATCCCGGTGCCGGCGGCTCGGTAGGTTTTGCCGACCCTGAACATGATGTAGCGTTTGGTTTCGTGACTAATACACTCGGGCCTTACGTACTTATGGACCCACGGGCACAGAAGTTGGTCGGAATATTGGCCGGTTGTCTGTAAACCCCTTGCTGTTTCACGTTTTTTTGTTACAAAGGCAACTATAAGAAAGACGCTGTAGGAAAAGATGTAACTTTGCTCTTCTGTAAGCGTCTGTTTACCGGGTCATCCAGGCCCCCGTTTCTTTTCTCATTTTGTGGATATCTCATGTTATCGAACAAGTCCTTGGCACTGGCGCTTTGCCTCACTATTACCGGTTGCGCACAAACTCCACAAAATGATGCCGAGGGCGGGCATTGGTGGTCATTTGGATCGGATAAAGCCGCTACCAAGGACGCCGTCGCTCAAACCGATGCCAAGCCGGATGCCAAACCCGCTGCTGGCGCCAAGCCTGCCGCCCCCGTATCCGCTGCTGCTGCACCTGCCGCCTCTGCTGCACCCGCCCCGGTTGCCAAGGCTGACACCGGCTTCAACTGGTGGCCGTTCGCCTCCAAGGGCGCCGACGAAAAGGCTGCTGAAGCCAAGGCCGACTTGAAGGCCGACCTCAAGGCTGCGGAACCCGCGCCTTCGGTGGCCAAGACCGACACCGAAACCCACTGGTGGTGGCCATTCGAAAGCAAACCCAAGCCATTGGCCAAGGTCGATGTGACCAACGTGCCGATGCCTGACCCGAAAATCACCCAGGCCTGGCTGGACGACTATGAGCCGCGCCTGCGCGCCGCCATCAAGGACAGCAACCTGCAACTGGAGCGTCGCGATAACGTTCTGGTCGTGATTGCGCCGGTAGACGGTTCCTACAACCCGAAGCGTCCGTCGATGCTGTTGCCGGTCACCCTGGGCCCGTTCACCCGCGTTGCCAAGGCGGTTGAATCCGATCCCAAGACCGCCGTCCTGGTGCTGGGTCATGTGGATGCCACCGGTACCGCCCCGGCCAGTCAGGCGCTGACCAAGGAACGCGCGCAATCCATCGCGTCGATCTTCAGCCTCAGCGGCCTGAAGCAGGACCGCCTGATGCTGCGTGGCATGGGCGACCTTATGCCGCGCGCCGCCAACGACAGCACCCAGGGCCGTGCGCTGAACCGTCGCATGGAAATCATGTTCACTCAGCGTACAACTATGTTGGCCCTGCTCAGCAAATACCAGTCGGGCAAGACCCCGCCTGCGGCTGAGATGGTGGCGGTGCAGGATGTTCCAGCACCGGCACCTGCTGCCAAAGCCCCGGCGAAAAAGGCGCCTGTCGCCAAGAAAGCCGCTGCCAAGCCAGCCGCCAAGAAAGCCCCGGCCAAACCTGCTGCCAAGAAGCCGGTTCCAGCCAAAGCCAAGGCCGCTGCACCGGCTGCCAACGACCAGGCGAAAAACTGATCCGTTGAACCAGAAGGATAAAGCTGCATGACCCAGGCACTGGCCGATATGCGCCGTGACTACACGCGGGACGGTTTGAACGAGGCCCAGGCTCCGAGTGAACCGTTTGCGTTGTTCCACCAATGGTTCGGCGATGCGGTGAAGACCGAGCAGGCACCGGTGGAAGCCAATGCCATGACCTTGGCCACGGTCGACCAGGACGGTCGACCGCATTGCCGCATCCTGTTGCTCAAGGGCCTGGATGCACAGGGTTTTACCTTCTTCACCAACTATCAGAGCGCCAAGGGCGAACAGCTCGCGGCGCGACCATTTGCGGCCATGACATTTTTCTGGCCGACCCTGGAGCGCCAAGTGCGCATCGAAGGTCGGGTGGTCAAGGTCACGCCTGAGGAATCGGACGCTTACTACCAGGTCCGCCCGCTGGGCAGCCGCCTGGGGGCCTGGGCGTCACCGCAGAGCCAGGTCATCCGTGACCGCGAGGAATTGCAGGAACTGCTCAAGGCCACTGAACAGCGTTTCAGCGACACCCAGCCCGATTGCCCCGAGCATTGGGGCGGTTATCGCCTGCTGCCCGAGCGCATCGAGTTCTGGCAGGGCCGCGCCAGCCGCCTGCATGATCGCCTCAACTATCGCCTGCAGGCGGGCGAATGGACGCGCGAGCGTCTTGCGCCCTGAGCTGCACCTTTCGTCATCTCGCCTGAATCCTGTCGGCCACACTGAAGTCTCTATTCAAGAGGCTTCGAGCTTGGGCGCGGCTACACGCGTGGATGTCTCCAAGATATTTTTTGGAACAAGTTCAGTGCTACCGTTCGTCATGTTTTCTGATGCTGGCAGTCTGTACTCAGGCTGAATGAAAGCAATTTTCCTACGGTGCCTGTCGTGACAGACGCCACGTTGCAGCGTTTAATGAATACCTGTCCTTTGGAGTTGATGCTATGCGTAAGTCCGTTTTACTAGTTGCCTGCTTTACCACCCTGTCGTTGCTGCTGGGTGGCTGCGCCTCGAGTCTGACCGGCGACTCGTACTCTCGTGACGAGGCGCGTCGTGTACAGACTGTTCGCATGGGCACCATCGAATCCCTGCGTCCAGTGAAAATCGAAGGCACCAAGACCCCAATCGGCGGCGCTGCGGGCGCGGTCATCGGCGGCGTTGGCGGCAGCGCTATCGGCGGCGGCCGTGGCAGCATCGTGACCGCCGTGATCGGTGCAGTCGCTGGCGGCTTGCTGGGCTCGGCCACCGAAGAAGGCCTGACCCGCACCCAGGGCGTGGAAATCACCGTTCGCGAAGACGACGGCAGCATGCGCGCCTACGTGCAGGCCGTGCAGGAAAATGAAATCTTCCGCATCGGCGACCGCGTGCGCATCATGACCGTTGATGGCACCAGCCGCGTTACTCGCTAAGCGCTGAGCAGCCGGCCATAAAAACCCCCAACCGGGTTAACCGGTTGGGGGTTTTTCATGGGCGGCGTTTGGGTCAGCTCAGGCCTTTTTGCGACTTGCCATCGCCGTCACTGCATAGCCGATGCACGCGGCCAAAATCGACCCCGTCAGAATCCCCATCCGATCCTCCCCGGCAAACTCGCTGGCCCCCGGCACAAACGCCAGCGAGCCGACAAACAAGCTCATGGTAAAACCGATCCCACACAGAATCGCCACGCCAAACACCTGGCCCCAGTTGGCACCGCTGGGCAATGCGGCAAGCCCGGTCTTGATCGCCAGCCAGGTAAGGCCAAACACGCCAACGGTCTTGCCGATCAACAGGCCGGCGGCGATGCCCATCGGTACGTGGTGAGTGAAGCTTTCCAGGCTGACACCGGTCAGGGACACGCCCGCGTTGGCAAAGGCGAACAGCGGCAGGATGCCGTAGGCCACCCACGGATGCAGCGCATGCTCCAGTGTCATCAATGGCGACGGTTCGGCATTTTTGGTCCGCATCGGGATGCAGAACGCCAGGGTCACACCGGCCAGCGTGGCGTGGACCCCGCTCTTGAGCACGCACACCCATAGAATCAAGCCAATGATCAGGTATGGCCCGAGCTTGATCACCCCCAGGCGATTCATCGCGATCAAGGCAATCAGGCATGCGCCCGCACCCGCCAGCGCCGCGCCGGACAGGTCGGCGGAATAGAACACGGCGATGACAATGATCGCGCCCAAGTCATCAATGATCGCCAGGGTCATCAGGAACAGTTTCAGCGACACCGGCACCCGCTTGCCCAGCAACGCCAGGACGCCCAGCGCGAAGGCAATGTCGGTGGCCATCGGGATCGCCCAGCCTGACAGCGCGGCGGGGTAGTCCTTGTTGATCGCCCAGTAGATCAGCGCCGGCACGACCATGCCGCCGATGGCTGCTGCCCCCGGCAACACCACTTGCGATGGCTTGGACAGGTGGCCGTCGAGCAACTCGCGCTTGACCTCCAGCCCGATCAGCAGGAAGAACAGGGCCATCAGGCCATCGTTGATCCACAGCAAGGCCGGTTTGGCGATGTTCAGCGCGCCGATCTGCGCCACCACCGGCACGTCGAGAAACGCGTTGTACAGGTGCGACAAGGGTGAGTTGTTGATGATCAGCGCGAGGGCGGCGGCGGCGATCAATAGCAGACCGCTGGCGGCTTCCAGCTGGAAAAAACGGGTGAAAGTGCTACGCAGAGGCAAGGGATGCTCTCCAATCCAGGTTCAATAGGTGGGTACCCTAACCCGTACCGTTAGTTGTTAAAACAAAAGTTATATTCTTATTTGTTATAAGCAGGAGTCCGGGAAGGCGTTGCGCTTCAGCCTGGCAATTGTGTGTCCAATTGAGTCGTCACTGTATCTGTGTGACCTGTAGGAAACCCCCTAAAATCAAGGCTGAAACCCCTTAGAGAAGCCCTCCATGAGCGACCACCGTCCCTGGGCCCGCGAAGCCATTCGTATCATTGAAGCAGACTTCCAGCGCAGCGCCGACACGCACCTGATTCCCTTGCCGTTGCCGGGGTTGCCGGGTATCGAGTTGTACTTCAAGGACGAGTCCAGCCACCCCACCGGTAGCTTGAAACATCGGCTGGCCCGCTCCCTGTTCCTGTACGCACTGTGCAATGGCTGGCTCAAGCCCGGCGCACCGGTGATCGAAGCGTCCAGCGGCTCGACGGCGATTTCCGAAGCCTATTTTGCGCGCTTGCTTGGCTTGCCGTTTATCGCAGTGATGCCGGCCACCACCTCCCAGGAAAAGATCGCGCAGATTGCTTTCTATGGCGGCAAGAGCCATCTGGTGCAGGATCCGACGCAGATCTACGCTGAATCCAAGCGCCTGGCAAAGGAAAGCGGTGGGCACTTCATGGACCAGTTCACCTATGCCGAGCGTGCCACCGATTGGCGAGCCAACAACAATATCGCCGAGTCGATCTTCCAGCAAATGCGCTTCGAGCAGCATCCCGAGCCGAGCTGGTTGATTTCCAGCCCCGGCACCGGCGGCACCACGGCCACCCTCGGTCGTTACGTGCGCTACCGCCAGCACTGCACCCGCGTGCTGTGCGCGGATGCCGAGCGCTCGGTGTTTTTCGATTTTTACCAGAGCGGCGACGCCAGCCTGCGCCTGGACTGCGGCTCACGCATCGAAGGTATTGGCCGGCCGCGGGTCGAGGCGTCGTTTCTGCCCAAGGTCATTGACGCGATGGTCAAGGTGCCGGATGCGCTATCGCTGGCGGCCATGCATTACCTGGCGCAGCGGCTGGGGCGGCGGGTCGGGGGTTCCAGCGGGACTAACCTGGTTGGCGCACTGGTAGCAGCGCAGCAGATGAAAGCGGCGGGGGAGTCGGGGTCGATCGTGGCGATTTTGTGTGATGGCGGCGAGCGCTATGCCACGACCTATTACGATCAGGCGTGGCTGGCGGGGCAGGGCTTTGCGCTGGACCGCCTGATTGCGGCCGTGGCGGCCAGTGTCGAGCGCGGCGAGCCGGTGCCGGACAGCATCCTGCGCGCAAACATCTGACCCAACACACAACCCAATGTGGGATTTTCAGCGTTTGTATCAGGCCTCAAGGCCCAGCATATCCCGCGCCAACGCCTCGGCAATCCGAATCCCGTCAACCCCCGCAGACAGAATCCCGCCCGCGTAACCGGCGCCTTCACCGGCCGGGAACAGGCCTTTGACGTTCAGGCTTTGCATCGATTCGTCACGGGTAATCCGCAGCGGCGACGACGTACGTGTCTCGATGCCGGTCAACACCGCGTCGTGCAGCGAGTAGCCCTTGATCTGCTTCTCGAACGCCGGCAGTGCTTCACGGATCGCTTCGATGGCGAAGTCCGGCAAGGCCAGGGCCAGGTCACCCAGGGACACACCCGGTTTGTAGGACGGTTCCACGCTGCCAATGGCGGTGGACGGCTTGCCGGCGATAAAGTCGCCCACCAGTTGCGCCGGGGCCTCGTAGTTGCTGCCGCCGAGGATGTAGGCGTGGGACTCCAGGCGCTCCTGCAATTCGATACCGGCCAGCGGGCCACCCGGGTAATCGACCTCAGGGGTGATGCCGACCACAATGCCGGAGTTGGCATTGCGCTCGTTACGCGAGTATTGGCTCATGCCGTTGGTGACCACGCGGTTCGGCTCGGAGGTCGCCGCTACCACGGTGCCGCCTGGGCACATGCAGAAACTGTAGACCGAGCGGCCGTTCTTGGCGTGGTGCACCAGTTTGTAGTCGGCGGCGCCGAGCTTTGGGTGCCCGGCGTATTTGCCCAGGCGCGCGGCGTCGATCAGCGATTGCGGGTGTTCGATGCGGAAGCCCACCGAGAACGGCTTGGCTTCCATGTACACGCCACGGCCGTGGAGCATGCGGAAGGTGTCGCGGGCACTGTGGCCGAGGGCCATGATCACGTGCCTGGAGAGGATCTGCTCGCCGCCGTCGATGACCACGCCATTCAACTGGCCGTCTTCGATCAGCACGTCTGTGACCCGTTGCTCGAAACGCACTTCACCGCCGAGGGCGATGATCTGCTGGCGCATGTTTTCCACCACGCCGGTCAGGCGGAAGGTGCCGATGTGCGGTTTGCTGACGTAGAGGATTTCTTCCGGCGCGCCGGCCTTGACGAACTCGTGCAGGACTTTGCGGCCGTGGAATTTCGGGTCCTTGATCTGGCTGTACAGCTTGCCGTCGGAGAAGGTCCCGGCGCCGCCTTCGCCAAACTGCACGTTGGACTCGGGGTTGAGCACGCTTTTGCGCCACAGGCCCCAGGTGTCCTTGGTGCGCTGGCGCACTTCCTTGCCACGTTCGAGGATGATCGGCTTGAAGCCCATCTGCGCAAGCAGCAGCCCGGCGAAGATCCCGCAGGGGCCGAAGCCGACCACGATTGGCCGCTCGAGCAGCCCTTCGGGTGCCTGGCCGACTACCTTGTAGCTCACGTCAGGTGCCGGGTTGATGTTGCGATCATCGGCGAACTTGAGCAGCAAGGCGGCTTCGCCCCTCACGTTCAGGTCGACGGTGTAGATGAAGCACAGCTCCGAGGATTTCTTGCGGGCGTCGTAGCTGCGTTTGAACAGGGTGAAATCGAGCAAGTCATCACTGGCCACGCCCAGGCGCTGCACGATGGCGGGCCGCAGGTCTTCTTCGGGATGGTCGATGGGCAGCTTGAGTTCGGTGATTCGTAACATGACAGGATCCGGTAGGCGGCGGGCAAAGAAGCCGGCTGTTTTGCAAACCGGCGATTATAAGCCTCAAAGGCGGTTTTCCGTCAGGTTAAAACCAATCAATCGTCGCGCGAACCGCCGAACGACGCGCAACCGCGCTGTACCTGGCCGTTGACGCGCAGCTCGGCGGTCATGTGCTGCAGGCTGCCGCTGGCACTGTCGATGCAGCGCTGCGGGGCTACCCACAGTTCGATGTGCTGGTTGTTGGCTTCGGTCATCAGGTTGAAGCGGCCGTCGCCCATCTGTTCTTCCACATACGGCACCGCCAATGGCGGCTGGCCTTCGCGCTCCAGCACCATGCCTTTGGCGGTGACGTTCATGACCCAGGTCGGCTTGTGGCCATTGGCGCGCAGGATCATGCGCTTGAAGTCCGGGTCTTCGCAGGCCGCGGTCGCACGTTCGACGCGGTACAGCTGTTGCACCTCGACGCTGCCCTGGGTGCCGCTGGCGACGCCGGAAAACTTGCCACGCAGGTCGGCAAACAATGCACCTTGCTGGCCGGCCAGGGAGGCGGCTTCCTGCAGGATGCTGGTGCCAGCGGTGTCGTTGACCACGTAGTTGCGTTTATCGTTGCACGGTTGGAACAGCAGCTTGCCACCCACCGCCGTGAGTTCGCCTTGCATGCGGGTCAGGCCGGCAAGGGAAGGCTTGGCCGGCTCGCTTTCGAACATCTGGCAGGCGGCGAACAGGGGAAGCAAGGCAAACAGAGCAAGGGTACGGGCGGCACGCATTATCGGGTCTCCAGACAAGTGCCGACACGTTACGCAGGCTGGCGCGTCATCACAAGTGGGGGACACAGGTTGAACCGTCTGTTGGCAAAACTATAGGAAATGGGGCGTTGGTGATTTAGATGTTTCTTACAGCGACGGTAGAGAAAGCGTGAGAGTGTCGGCGTTTTTGGAGCGGGCATAGCGATGAGCGTCAAATGGGCTCTCTGCGTTCTTCTGCTTTGCGCAAGTGCAGCCTTTTCAGATGAACCGGCCCGGCTTGTCTTCTCGTCAGCCACCGATTTCGCCGAAATCTCGGTGACTCTGAAGAGCGCCGATAACCCCGGCCAGGATAGGGTTGAGGTGAATGTCAGGTTGAGTCCCGAAGCCCAAGCGAGGACCCAATCCACGACGCTGCTGGCTTACCAGAAGGACCTGACGCTCTATGTGGACGGCTATCGGTTGAATACCGCCCGTGTTCAGGGCCAGTTGGGCGGGCAATTCCAAATGTTTGCCCCCCGCGCGCTGGTGATTGAATGGATGTCTCAGTTCTCCCGTGAAGCGGTTGCCACTCAACCGACGATGTAGGTCTGGCCGGTCTGTAGGCCTTCCACGCTTTTAGCGTAGGCCAGCGCCACATCGGCCCCCGTAGCCGGCTTGAAGCCACGGAAGTACGGCGCATAGCTGTCCATGGCCTCCAGCAGTACGGTCGGGCTCACCGAGTTGACGCGCAGGCCACGCGGCAATTCGATCGCCGCCGCTTTGACGAACGCATCCAGCGCACCATTGACCAGTGCCGCCGAGGCGCCGGTACGGATCGGGTCGCGGTTCAGAATGCCGCTGGTAAAGGTGAACGAAGCGCCGTCGTTGGCGTATTCACGGCCAATCAGCAGCAGGTTGACCTGGCCCATCAGCTTGTCGCGTAAGCCCAACTCAAAATCACCTTCGCTCATGTCGCCCAGCGCCACGAAGTTCACGCTGCCCGCCGCGCAGACCAGGGCATCGAATTTGCCGGTTTGTTCGAACAGTTTACGGATCGAAGCGCTGTCGCTGATATCCACCTGGAAATCGCCGCTGCTGCGCCCGATGCTGATCACCTCGTGACGTTGCGCCAGTTCTGCCTTGACCGCAGAGCCGACGGTGCCGCTGGCGCCAATCAACAGGATTTTCATGGTGCTGTTCCTCCAGGGGTAAGTGAGAGGTCAGTCTAGTATGGCTTTTTGAATGGATAAACGCGCTAATAGGCAACCTTTGGTTTTCAATTGGAAACAGTCCATGAGCGAAATGGATGACCTGGCAGCCTTTGCCGTATTGATCGAAGCGGGCAGTTTTACCGTGGCCGCCGCGCAATTGGGCTGCAGCAAGGGCCAGTTGTCCAAGCGCATCAGCCAGTTGGAGGCACAGTATTCGGTGGTGCTGCTGCACCGCACCACCCGCAAGCTCAGCCTGACCGCCGCCGGTGCAGCGTTGTTGCCGCAGGCCCAGGCGTTGGTGGTACAGGTGGATCGCGCCCGTCAGGCATTGGCCCGGCTCAAGGATGACCTGGCCGGGCCGGTGCGTATGACGGTTCCGGTTTCCTTGGGCGAAACCTTCTTTGACGGGCTGTTGCTGGAGTTCTCCAAGCAGTACCCGCACGTACAGATCGAGTTGGAGCTGAACAACAGCTACCGCGACCTGGCGCGCGATGGCTTTGACCTGGGGGTGCGTTCGGGGTCGATTGAACAGGAGCGCCTGGTGGCCAAGCCCTTGTTGGCCTGGCACGAAATGACCTGCGCAAGCCCGGCCTACCTGGAGCAATACGGCGAGCCGCAGACCCCGGCAGAGCTGGCCGCACACCGTTGCCTGCTCAACAGTCACTACAGCGGTCGTGAAGAATGGCTCTACCACCAGCAGCACGAACTGCTGCGGGTGCGGGTCAGCGGCACCTTTGCCTCCAACCATTACAACTTGCTGAAAAAGGCGGCCCTGGTCGGCGCCGGCATTGCCCGTCTGCCGTCCTACATTTTATCCACGGAACTGGCGGACGGCCGGTTGCGCTGGCTCCTGCGTGATTATCAGACGCGGAGCATGCCGATGTACCTGGTGCACCCTTACCAGGGTGGGCTGCCACGGCGTACGCAAGTATTGGCCGACTATCTGGTGGACTGGTTCAAGCGCAGCGGTGAAGCGCTGGATCGTCTTTAACGGTAACGGCGTGCGATCAGCTCATCGATGGACAGGCATCCCGGGCCTCTGGCGACTAATAGCAGCAACAAGGCCACCCAAGTGCCGTGGGTCGGGTAGGCGTCGGGGTACACAAACAGTTGAATCACCAGGGTCATGCCGATCAGGGCCAAGGCCGAGAAGCGCGTGGCGAACCCCACCAGGATCAGCACCGGGAAAAAGTGCTCGGCAAACGCCGCCAGGTGCGCCGCCACTTCCGGTGACAACAACGGCACGTGATACTCGCTACGAAACAGTGGCAGCGTCGACGCGGCCAGTCTCGGCTCGCCGAGCTGGAAGGTCCCGCTGATCAGGTCAATGGCAAAACCTTCGACCTTGGTTTGCCCGGACTTCCAGAACACCGCCGCTATGGAGAAGCGTGCGAGCAAGGCGATCAGGCTGTAGGGGATTTTCTCGAAACGCGCGATGACGCGTTTAACCAGGCACGACGGGGAGGTGTTCATGGCGAGGCCTTCGGTTGTGTGGGCAAATGAGTGATGGCGTCGTGGCTGATCAACACGCTCAAGCAGTGATTGAGGTCGAATTCGGCCGATGCTTCCAATGCGCGAGTGACCGCTACTTCCAGTGCCATGCCTTGGTTCAGGCTGTGGACGAACGCGACTGAGCCACTGTCGATGGCAAACACCTTGACCGCCAGGCCATGGCGCAGCACCAGCGCGCATTGGGCGGGCCAGGGATTGAATGGGGGCAATTCGCCGCCCGCCTGGTGCGCGGCCCACACATCCACCACTGCATAAGCACTATTCAACGTGGCCAGCGAGGGATGCAACGGCAGGCGCAGTCGCCCTGCGTTTGTTGGGTTTTGCAGCGCATCGATCAGCGCTTGCCGGGCCTGCGGCGCGGTGTCCGCAGCGTGGTAGGCGCACACGCGCAGGCGCTCCAGCCGGGCGACATCGGCCAGGTACGGCACGCCGGCCGCGGGTTCGAAAGCCTGGATGAAGTCGGCAAAGGTGCTGCCGTATTCACTGATCAGCGGGCTGGTAGGCGGGGACGCTTGCACATACAGGCCTGCCATCGCGCGAAAGAATTCGTCGCCCACCAGGCGCAGCGTCACCGGGTAAGCCGCTGCCAAGGCGCTGATCAGCGAACTGTGCACATTGTTGCGGTACACCGCAAAACGGCTGGCCGGGTCGGCACCGTTGCTGCTGAACACCCCCTCGGGGCAGGCCTGGTCGGGCGCCAGCAGGGCAGTGGCGAATGCGCGTTGATCGTTCATCGGCGCACCTGCGACAGCTGCCGTTCGGCATGCTCGGCTTCGGCCAGCAGCACACTGAAGGCCGGCACCTGGTTATCCCGCTCGATCAGCGTCGGCATTGGGCCGACGCGCGCCAGTAATTGTTCGTACAGTTGCCACACGGCGTTATCGATGGGCGCGCCGTGATCATCGATCAGCAGGCGGTCACCCAGGCTGTCAGTGTCTTCGGCAAAACCCGCCAGATGAATCTCACCCACGGCGTGCAGCGGCAGGGCGTCGATGTAGGCCTGCGGGTCGCGCTGGTGGTTGATGCACGTCACGTAGAC
Organism: Pseudomonas sp.; assembly: GCF_049590575.1. Classification (GTDB taxonomy): domain Bacteria; phylum Pseudomonadota; class Gammaproteobacteria; order Pseudomonadales; family Pseudomonadaceae; genus Aquipseudomonas. The sequence goes on along the minus strand of NZ_JBAWDE010000212.1, from coordinate 29,892 downwards.
GTTGTTCACGTCCAGCAGCAAGCCGCAGCCGGTACGCCGGATGACCTCGCTGATAAAGTCGGTTTCGCCCAGGGTCGAGCGCTGGAACTGCAGGTAAGTCGACGGGTTCTCCAGCAGCATCGGCCGCTTGAGGGTGCTCTGTACCTGGTCGACGTGTTCGCACACCCGCTCCAGGGTGGCGGCATCGTACGCCAGGGGCAGCAGTTCATTGAGAAACACCGGGCCGTGGCTGGACCAGGCCAGGTGTTCGGAAAAGGATTGAGGTTGATAGCGCTCGATCAGCCCTGCCAGGCGCGCCAGATGCTCACGGTTCAGCGGGCTCTCGCCGCCGATGGACAGGCCCACGCCATGCAACGACAGCGGGTATTGCGCGCGGATCAGCCCCAAATAGTGATGAAACGGGCCGCCGGCGACCATGTAGTTTTCGGCGTGTACTTCAAAAAAACCGATGGCGGGGGAAGTCTCGAGCACTTCGATGAAGTGCTCGTGCTTCAGCCCCAGCCCGGCCCGAAGGGGAAGGGCCTGAGCCGGTGAAGGCGTTTGCAGGGATGAAAGCGTCATCATCGGGACTCAGGCCGGGCCGCGCTTCAGGACTTGGCGGTGAAGGCCGCTTCCTGGCCGAAACCGGTCGGCGAGGTGGAGCTTGGGGTTTTGGCGCAAGTACCGGCCGGCACCAGTTTCCAGGCGTTGGCCTGGTCTTTGACTTTCGAGGTGCCGGCGCAGGAAGTGCCGGCGCCAGCGGCGCAATCGTTCTTGCCGGCTTCAGCCACGCCGAAGCATTTCTGCATGTCGTCGGCAGCGTGGGCGGTGGTGCTCAGGGCGGATAGGCTCAAGGCTGAACCAAAGGCGAGGATAAGGGCGGCGGCGGACAGTTTGGTGGTCATGGTGTAACTCCTGCAGTGGGTTGAGGCGGCGGGCCTGATTGCCCGCTTACACCACTAGAGGCAGTAGGACGAATGACGTTACACACCCGTCGAAAAATAATCACAAACAACCCAAAACAAATGTGGGAGGGGACTTGCCCCCGATGGCGGTGCGTCAGTCAGCTCATACGCAACTGATACACCGCGATCGGGGGCAAGCCTCCTCCCACATTTTTATCCGGTTCATCCAGCAACCGTGTTTAACCGCCCAGGTAGGCCTCGCGCACTTTAGGATCGGTCAGCAATTGCTCGCCGGTGCCTTGCATCACCACTCGGCCGTTCTCCAGCACGTAGGCGCGGTCGGCGATCTTCAGCGCCTGGTTGGCGTTCTGTTCCACCAGGAACACCGTCACACCGTCCTTGCGCAGCTGTTCGATGATGTCGAAGATCTGCTGGATGATGATCGGTGCCAGGCCCAATGAAGGTTCGTCCAGCAGCAACAGCTTGGGCTTGCTCATCAGCGCCCGGCCGATGGCGAGCATCTGCTGCTCGCCGCCGGACATGGTGCCGCCGCGCTGGCTGAAGCGCTCCTTGAGCCGCGGGAACAGGGCCAGCACCTTGTCCATCTGCTCCTGGTAGTCGCCCTTGTCGGTGAAGAATCCGCCCATGGCCAGGTTCTCTTCCACGGTCAGGCGTGAGAACACGCGACGGCCTTCAGGCACCACCGCAATGCTCTTGCGCATGATCTGCGACGACTGCTGGCCCACCAGCTCTTCACCCATGTAGCGGATGCTGCCGCTATGGGCCTGCGGCGAACCGCACAGAGTCATCAGCAAGGTCGACTTGCCGGCGCCGTTGGCACCGATCAGCGTGACGATTTCACCTTGGCGCACTTCCACGTTGACGCTGTGCAGCGCCTGGATCTTGCCGTAGAAAGTGGAAACGTTTTCGAATTGCAGCATTTTACGCTTCCCCCAAATAGGCTTTGATCACTTCAGGATTGTCGCGGATCTGCTCCGGGGTCCCGTCGGCCAGCGGCGTGCCCTGGTTGATCACCACGATGTGGTCGGAAATGCTCATGACCAGTTTCATGTCGTGTTCGATCAACAGCACCGTGGCGTTGTTTTCTTCACGCAACACGCTGATCAGCGCCTTGAGGTCTTCGGTTTCCTTGGGATTCAGGCCGGCGGCCGGTTCGTCGAGCATCAGGATCCGCGGGCGGGTCATCATGCAACGGGCGATTTCCAGGCGACGTTGCTGACCATAGGCCAGGGTGCCGGCCGGGCGGTTGGCGAACTCGGTCAGGTTGACCTTGTCCAGCCAATACTCCGCGTATTCCATGGCCTCGCGCTCGCTCTTGCGGAACGCCGGGGTCTTGAACAGGCCTGCAAAGAAGTTGGTGTTCAGGTGGCGGTGCTGGGCAATCAGCAGGTTCTCGACCGCCGTCATGTCCTTGAACAAGCGCACGTTCTGGAAGGTCCGCACCACGCCCTTGCGGGCGATTTCGTGGCCGGCCAGGCCCTGGATCGGCTGGCCGTCCAGCAGGATGCTGCCGCCACTCGGCTTGTAGAAACCGGTGAGGCAGTTGAACACCGTGGTCTTGCCGGCGCCGTTCGGGCCGATCAGTGCCACAACCTGTTTCTCTTTCACGGTCAGGGCCACGCCGTTGACCGCGAGCAAGCCGCCGAAGCGCATGCTCAAGTTTTCGACTTTCAGGATCTCGCGGCTCATTTGCGCAGCTCCATGTGTGGACGTTGCATGGGCAGCAGGCCTTGAGGGCGCCAGATCATCATCAGCACCATCATGGCGCCGAACATCAACATGCGGTATTCGCTGAATTCACGCATCATTTCCGGCAGCAGGATCATCACGATGGCCGCCAGGATCACGCCCAGCTGCGAGCCCATGCCGCCCAATACGACGATGGCGAGGATGATCGCCGACTCGATAAAGGTGAAGGACTCCGGGGTCACCAGGCCTTGGCGCGCGGCGAAGAAGCTGCCGGCAAAACCGGCGAACGCGGCGCCCAGGGTGAACGCGGAAAGTTTGATGATGGTCGGGTTCAGGCCCAGGGCACGGCAGGCGATTTCATCTTCGCGCAGCGCTTCCCAGGCGCGGCCGATCGGCATGCGCAGCAGGCGGTTGATCACGAACAGTGCCGCCAGCGCCAGCAGCAGCGCCACCAGGTACAGGAACACCACTTTGCTCACCGGGTTGTAGTCGATCCCGAAGTATTCGTGGAACGTCTGCATGCCTTCGGCAGCGGAGCGGTCGAACGACAACCCGAAGAACGTCGGCTTGGGGATGCTGCTGATGCCGTTGGGGCCGCCGGTGATATCGGTGAGGTTACGCAGGAACAGACGGATGATTTCACCGAAGCCCAGGGTCACGATCGCCAAATAGTCACCGCGCAGGCGCAGCACCGGGAAGCCCAGCAGGAAGCCGAACGTCGCCGCCGCCATACCGGCCAGCGGCAGGCAGATCCAGAAACCCCAGCCCAGGTAATGCGAGAGCAACGCGTAGGTGTAGGCACCCACGGCGTAGAAGCCCACATAACCCAGGTCGAGCAGGCCGGCGAGGCCCACCACGATGTTCAGGCCCAGGCCCAGTAACACGTAGATCAGGATCAACGTAGCGATGTCGACTGCACCGCGCGAGCCGAAAAACGGCCAGATCAGCGCGGCCACGATCAGGCCGATGATGATGTAGCGCTGGGTGCGCGGCAGGGTCAGGAATTGGCTGACCTTGGGCGACACCAATGGCGCACGGTTACCTTTGAACAAGGCACCGACCTGTTGGGTGAACAGCACGCGCAGGAACATCAGCACCGAGCACAGGGCGATGATGGTCAGGGTCACGGGACCGGTGCCATGCACTTCCAGGTTGATGCCGACAATGCTCAGCTTGAGACCCAGCACCGGAAAGGCCACGGCCCACACCAGCAAGGCGCTGAAAAACGCCGATTTAAGATATCTGCTCATACTTTCTCAACCTCCGGACGGCCCAGGATGCCGGTCGGACGGAACAACAGCACCAGAACCAACAGGCCGAACGCGACGACGTCCTTGTATTGGTCGCCAAAAATATCGGCACCAAAGGCCTCGGCCACACCCAGCACCAGCCCGCCAAGCATGGCGCCCGGGATGCTGCCGATGCCGCCCAATACCGCCGCGGTAAAGGCCTTGAGGCCTACCAGGAAACCGGCGTTGGGGTTGATCACGCCGTACTGCATGCTCAGCAGCACCGCCGCAACGGCTGCCAGCGCGGCACCGATTACGAAGGTCAGGGCAATGATGTTGTTGGTGTTGATGCCCAGCAGGTTGGCCATCTTGATGTCTTCGGCGCAGGCCCGGCAGGCGCGCCCCAGACGGGAGCGGGAGATGAACAGGGTCAGGCCCAGCATCGCCACCAGGGTGACGACGAAGACCAGGATCTGCATGTAGGAAATCAGCACTTCTTGTGCGCCGCCTGGGCCGAAGGAGATGCTCCCCGGGATCAGGTTGGGAATGGATTTGTCCTTGGAATCCTGGGACAGCAATACGGTGTTTTGCAGGAAAATCGACATGCCGATAGCGGAAATCAGCGGGATCAGACGGTTGCTGCCACGCAAAGGGCGGTAGGCAACGCGCTCGATACTGTAGCCATAGGCACTGGTCACGACGATCGATGCAAGGAACGCAGCGGTCATCAACAGCGGCAGGGAGTGGATACCCATCATGGCCAGCCCGGCAAGGGCGATAAAGGCCACGTAGGAACCAATCATGTATACCTCGCCATGGGCGAAGTTGATCATTCCAATGATGCCGTAAACCATTGTGTAGCCAATGGCTATCAAGGCATAGGTGCTGCCAATGGTCAGGCCATTAACCAGCTGTTGGAAAAAATGATAGATCTCAGGCATTACAGCGCTCCTAAAAACCCGATACGCATTTCACTGGTGGAGTCATATTCCGGCCCTGCGCTGTGTTCTGTGAGCACATTTGCACAAAGCGTTTGCCAGCGAACCGCTGGTGACGGTTTTAAGATTTTCAGGTGAGCCAGCGCCCGGATCGCGGGTGACAGGCCCATAAACCTCGTAAAACAAAGCCCACTGCTCTCACAGTGGGCTTGTTGACCAGTAACGCCTGGCTTACTGAGGGGAAACTTCGGTTTTTGGTTTGCCGAAGTGCCATTCGTAGACCACGAATTTGAAGTCCTTCAGGTCGCCCTTGGCGTCGAAGCTCAGCTCGCCGGTAGGGGTCTTGAAAGTGCCCGCGTGGATGGCGGCTGCCACTTTAGCGGTGTCTTCGCTCTTCGCGGCAGCGATACCGCCAGCGATCACTTCAACTGCCGAGTAGGCCGGGAACACGAACGGGCCGGTTGGGTCCTGCTTGTTCTTGGCGAACTCTTCAACGATGGCTTTGTTGGCCGGGTCAGTGTCGAAGGATTTTGGCAGGGTGACCAGCAGTCCTTCGGAAGCACCTTGGGCGATCTGCGAGATGGAGTCGTTACCGACGCCTTCAGGGCCCATGAACTTGGCATTCAGACCTTTTTCCTGGGCTTGACGCAGGATCAGGCCCAGCTCTGGGTGGTAGCCACCGTAGTAAACGAAGTCGACGTTGGCTTGCTTGAGCTTCTGGATGATCGAGGAGAAGTCCTTGTCGCCAGCGTTCAGGCCTTCGAAGACGGCTACTTTCACGCCTTTCTTCTCAAGAGTCTGTTTAACGGCAGTGGCGATGCCTTCACCGTATTGCTGCTTGTCGTGCAGTACGGCAACGACTTTAGGCTTGACGTGGTCGGCGATGTAGTTGCCGGCCGCTGGGCCTTGAGCGCTGTCCAGGCCGATGGTGCGGAACACCAGCTTGTAACCACGCGCGGTGATTTCCGGGCTGGTGGCCGCTGGGGTGATCATGATCACGCCTTCGTCTTCGTAGATATCGGTTGCTGGCTGAGTGGAGCTGGAGCAGAGGTGACCGACCACGAACTTGACGCCGTCGTTGACCACTTTGTTGGCAACGGCAACGGCTTGTTTTGGATCGCAAGCGTCGTCGTATTCCTTGGCTTCAAGCATTTTGCCGTCTACGCCGCCCTTGGCGTTGATGTCGGCGATAGCTTGCTTGGCACCCATGAATTGCATGTCGCCGTATTGCGTCACCGGGCCGGTTTTAGGGCCAGCGATGCCGATCTTGATGGTGTCGGCTGCGAACGAATGGCCGGCAACCCCAGCCAGAACCATAGCGGCAAACAGTTTGGAAATCTGCTTAGTAGCCTTATTCATAGTGCTCCACTCTTACTGTTGTATTTTTTATAGTTCTAGCGGCCTTGTGAGCTGCAGAACCGGATCAGATATCGTGGATATCCCCCCGGCAGTGCTCTGGCAACTGTACCGGTACAGTGTAGAGCGCCAGTTGATCGCTTGAAAAGCTGGCTGCCGGGGGCAAAACCCGTGTATGTCGCTTAAATGAAAGAAAAAGACAGAATTGCGGCGGGGTGATGCCAGAGTTTCGGGCAATCCTTGGCTTTTCTGACACGTTCTTTCGGTAACTCATTTGCAACTGGGTTTTTCTGCCTGACGCGTGACGCTATGATTGCGCCGATTTTTTCTTCAGGTGAACTCCCATGACGCAAGAACCTAGCACCCTCTATGCCAAGCTGCTCGGTGAAACCGCCGAAATTTCCTGGAAGGAGCTTGAGCCGTTCTTCGCCAAGGGTGCCCTATTGTGGGTCGACGCCGGCTTGGATCTGATCGAGGCTGCCGAAGCAATGGCCGAGGATAACCGCGATAAAGTCGCTGCCTGGCTGGCCTCGGGGAGTCTTGGCGAGGTGTCTGCGACGCGGGCATTGGACCTGGTTGAGCGTGATCCGGGTTTGTGGGCGGTGGTGGTTTCGCCGTGGATTCTGATCCAGGAAAGGGCAGCGTAAGAAGGGCTCGCACTGAAAAAGTGCGCGTTTACAGCTGTCGCAAGTGTGTAGCGGAGTAACCGCTGCCGCCGTGATGGCATCTTGCCGTAGAGAAAGGTCACAGCCGAGGGTGACGTAAACGTCACGGGAACAGTTTTATGCGGGGCTACAGGCCTGGGGAATTGTTTCAGCGTGTGGCGAACTTGTAGAGGTGCGTTGACTGATAGATCGCTTTCGCGAGCAAGCCCGCGCCCACAGGTTGACCGCGTTCTTACAGAAAATACGCGGTACAAATGTGGGAGCGGGCTTGCTGGCGAAGGGGCCACCTCGGTCTACGCGGTCTTCCCGGTATGGTTATTCAACGAAATAACCTTGGTCTTGCCAATCCGATGACGGTAAATCTCACGCAGATACTTGATCGCTTTCTTCACACAGTCCCGTGACAAGCGAATGTCATTGATCGATACGAACTTCTCTTTGTCGTTGATCAACTCGCGATACTTCTTCTCGTACATCGGCTTGATCGCATACCAATTGGTATCGAGGATCTTCGCCGGGTTCTCGAACTCGTTGAGCAACTCATCAATCCGCTCTTCGTCAAACTCTTCATGGATGATGAAGTCCAGGATCGAGTTGTCCAGCGTGTCGTCAAACCGGTACGGGTTACGCGCAAAGCAGCGTTTGATAAAGGCCACGATCAGCGTGAGGAAGTCATCCGACAGGCACGGACTTTTCGCGATCAGGGTGGTCAGCGACAAGTTGGCCGAAGCGCCGATCACCAGTGCGTAACGCTTGAGCGTGGTGTTGGGGAACAGGCTGTTGAGGTGGGTCTTGAGCCGGTTAAGGTCCATGTAGGACAGCTTGTAGTCCTTGGGCAAGGAGACAATCGACACCACCGACGAGCAATTCTTGAAGAAGTGCAGGTCATGCAGCGCCGCCGCGTCGTAGCCGGAGTTCTTGTACTGCTCCAGCGACGCCTTGTAGCGCTTGGATTCGATCGGCAGCAGGCTGATGCCCTCGATGGCCTGGGTGACCTTGTTGAAATGTGGCAGGTCGATGGAGCGGAAGAACAGGTCATCAATGTTCAAGCGCTGCGGCTCTTTCTCGAATACCTTGAATTTATCGTGGGTCGGCGCCGGGGTTTCCGGCACCACGGATTCCGCGTAGGCAATCGCCACCGGGCCGGCCAGGCTCATGAACAGGTCGTTGGCGTCGAGGCGGATGGTTTCGCCGATGTCGATACCAGCGCGACGGAAGTAGTTCTGGTCGTAGTCGGTCGTAACCGCCTGGGCCGTCAGAATGTTGAAGATCTGCTGGGAGATGTACTGGTTGGCGTGCTTTTCCATGGCATTGACGTCGATGTTCTGGATATTGCCGTCATCGCTCTCTTCGGCATACCGCATGATGTCGTTGGAGATCAGCATCATCGCGTTCCATGGTCGGATACGGCCTTTCACGCTGGCTTCGCTGCTGTCTTCATTGTCGAAGTTGTACGAGAAATCCCATTCTTCCGACAGGTACTTGCACAGCAGCCGTCCGGCGTTGATGTGCAGCGCCTCGGACATTTCGCTGCGGTGATCGGAAATATTCGGCAGTACGCAGATACCGCTGGTGAAGATCGGCTCGAACACAAACGCATGGCCGCTCTTGCTGTCGTGCTCGTCGGCCGGCTTGGTGTCGAACGTCTTGTTCATGTACGAGTGCTGCTGGGCCAGGCCGAATTCCGAGGCCATGCCCGAACCGGTGCCGCCGCCGGCGCTGAAGATCGAGAAGTACAGGCGCGACTGGTTGGCTTTGATACCGCAGGAGTCGATCAGGTACGAGTGGATCATCTTCCAGTCGGGGCTGGAAAAACGCTGGGTGTCTTTGTTGAGGATGATCTTGGCCAGGTACTGGCCGAGGATCGGCGCGTTACCGGCGCCGCCGGCATGGACTTCCGACAGGTCCATGATTTTCATCTTGCTGTAGTCGCGCAGGAAGCCGCTTTTTTCGCCCTTGCGCGAGAAACGGATACGCCCGGCGATGTCCTTGTCCAGGTCGCCCAGCATCACCAGTGGTTCCACCAGGAACACCGGTTTGCTGGCCTTGCCGCTGCCCAGGCGCAGGTTGTTGCGGATCCACTGGGCCGGGCTGTAGCCCTTGTCCGATGCCTTGTCTTGCGTGCTGAATTCGTTCAGGTAGAACTTGCGCGCGTTGTAGACCAGCTCCGCCACGTCCAGCGCGATGTTCGAGCCGCAGCGGCCCAGGCCGATCAGGCACACCGAGGGAAATTCCTGCTCGCCGCGCTGTTCGCCGTCGCCTTCCAGGTGCGGTGGGCGCGGGAACACCATGTCGCGCAGGCCGTCGAGGTTGTCGAGGATGCGGTCGGTATTGGTTTCGGTGAAGTACAGGTATTGCTGGGTGGCCAGCGGGCGCGGGGTGCTCAATGACTTTGAACCTGAGGGCTTGTCCGCAGGAGCTGGGAGCAACACGTCGGATACCACGGTGGCAGAGTTATTTTTAGAAGTCATGGTGCGCCATGTGCCTGGGCGGATGGCTGAAAAGTACAAAGGGCCATCACGGAATGGGAGTTCGCGACTTTACAGTGCGTCCTTGTCCGGGATGATCGGGTTTGAACCTGGTGTGCTCAGGCAAAACCTGGCCGGACTCTGATGAATCGGCCGTTCGTCGGGGTTCTTTAGGTAAATGATGGCAAAATGCCAAATATTCGGCGTCAGCGAATTGGCCTGACCACGGAAGTCGCACCGGGGAGTTTGGGAGAGGGTTCTTTGTTCGGGGTTTTTTCCTGGGCGCCGGCCACGCTGAACGGGTAAAGCGGGTTGCGCGACTCGATGCCCTGCATCACGCCGATGATGGCGCTGGCCGGCACCGCCGGGCTCAACAGGTAACCCTGCACGAAATCACAACCGTGCTTGAGCAGCAGTTCGAATTGGGCCTGGGTCTCCACGCCTTCAGTCACCACCTGCAGGTGCAGGGTATGGGCCATGCCGATAATCGCCTGGACGATTTCGATATCGGCAGTGGACTTCGGAATGTCCTGGATAAACGAGCGATCGATCTTCAACGTATTGAGCGGCAGGCGCTTGAGGTAGGCGAGGGAGGAATAGCCGGTGCCAAAGTCGTCGATGGCCAGCGATACACCCAGCGCACGGATTTGCCGCAGCAGCGCCAGGGTGCTGCTGATATTGCCCATCAGGGCATTTTCGGTGACTTCGAGTTCCAGGCGGTTGGCGGCGATACCGCTGAAGCGCAGCGCGTCTTCGATCTCGTCCGCCAACTCATCACGGGCCAGGTTCAAGGCCGAGCAGTTCACCGACATGGTCAGTTCGGTGTAGCCGCTGTCGGACAACAGGCTCAGGTCATGACAGGCTTGGCGCAGAACCCAGTGGTCCAATTCGGCGATCAACCCGTTGCTTTCTGCAATACCAATAAAGCGATCAGGGGTCAGCAGTCCATGCTGCGGGTGTTGCCAGCGCACCAGGGCTTCCAGGCGGGTGACCTTGCCGAGCGTCATGTCAAAGATCGGTTGGTAGAACAGCACCAGTTGGTTACCGACGCGCAGTGCACCGCGCAGTTCTTCTTCCAATTGGAGCTCGAGAAAGGCACGGGTTTTCAGGTTGGAACTGAAGAAATTGAGGCTGTTACGCCCTGTGTCCTTGGACTGGTACAGCGCCAGGTCGGCGGTTTTAAGCAGCTCTTCGCAGGTCAGGCCGTCTTCGGGAAACAGGCTGATGCCGATGCTGGTGGTCATCACCATGCGCCGGCCGGCGAGTTCGATGGGTTCTTTCATCTTTTGCATGATGCGCTGGGCCAGGTGCCGCGCCTCGTCGCGATGGTGGATGCTGATGAGGATGCAGAATTCGTCGCCGCCGAAGCGTGCTACCACATCGGCATGGCTGCGCACCGAGCCTTTGATATGCCCGGCCAGCACGCTGAGCAACTGGTCGCCGGCGTCATGCCCAAGGCTGTCATTGATGCGTTTAAAATGGTCGATATCGAGGAAAATCACCGCCATCATGCCGTGGGCTGCGGTTTTTTCGACGATTTTCTCTGCGAAAATCTGGTTGAAGCCGCGGCGATTGAGCAGGCTGGTCAAGGCATCGTAATGCGCGACCTGTTGCAAGGAGGCGCGCGCCTGGTCGAGTTCGCTGAGCAGTGCGTTGACGCGGCGCAAATCGCGCTCCTTGTGTTGCAGCTTCTTGTCCGCGAGGGCGGCGCTGATGCTGCTGCCAATCACCAGCAGGGTGATGACGGCGACGGACAGGCCGAGTTGGATGGGGTTGTTGTCCAGAGGCAGCGACAGGTCCGCGCCGTTGGGCACGATCAGGCGCATGGCCGCCATGCCGGTGAAGTGCATGCTGATGATCCCGGCGCCCAACACCAGGCTGGCGGCATACTTGAGCAACTGATGGAACACGCCGGTGCCGTTGCGCAGGTAACTCGACAGCAGCAACGCCGCCAGGCTGGCGCCGATGGCAATCGCGATCGACGCCGTGAACAGCCCCGATTCGAAATACGCCTGGGCCTGGGAGCGCATGGCTGACATGCCGACGTAGTGCATCAAGGCAATACCCAGCCCCATCCACACCGATGCCAGCAGGTATTGATGAAAGCGCAGGTGGGCGTGGCTGAGGGTCTGCATGGCGAACAACGAGGCAATCAGCGCGATCAGCAACGACGCGAAGGTCATGATCAGTTCGTAATGAATGGCAATCGGGGCCTGGAAGGCCAGCATGCTGATGAAGTGGGTCGACCAGATGCCACCCGCCAGGCACCCCACGCCGAGCCAGCGCCAGTGGCGCCTGGCCCTTGGATCTTCGACGTGGCCAACGCGCTCGGCCATGTCCAGCGTGCCGAATCCCGCCGCGCAGGCGACCAGGTAGGCCAGCAAGACCAGGAACGGGTTATGACTGCAATTGAGTAATAAGTGCCCGCTCTCTGGAAGGTCGGTAAAAAAATACATACCCAGCCATTCCATAGCTTTTTCCCGTCATAGCGTCATTGTCACTGCCTACGGCAATAACCTATGCAGTCCAGTATAGAAGCCTCGCGGGATCTGCCAGCGGTAATGGCATTTTGCTCGCAACCATTTTGGTATGCCGTACATAGCGTTTGATGCTAAGCGCTGATGGGCAATTCCAGTTCGAACGGCGCTTGCAGGGGCGGCAAGCCAAAGGCGGCGCGGGCGGCATCGCAGTCGACGTTTTGCTCACCCTGGCTCCAGGAGGAATCGAACTCGCGGCACACACTGGAGCGCTGTGCATAAATATTGCAGCTGGTGCCCTTGCCGACTTCACCCTCAAGGCTGCAGCAACGCGCGGGTTTCTGGTCGGTACCGATCATCGCCACACGGGTGTGGTTGATCTGCACCACCAGGTCATCAGGCACCGTGCCCCCCGATGAGGCGCACTCACCCCAGAAGAAAGACACACGAAAGTGTGAACAGCAGGCACCGCAACTCAGACACGGACTGGCTTCGGACATGGGCGTCATCGATAAGAAAAGTAGGATGGGGTGTGACGGGAAGGCTCGCCATTCTATCCGCGCCATGGCCGTTGGGAAGAGGGGCCAGCACTTATATTTTGCGTAGGCAAAGTCCCATTGTGACGGGTGAAATCATGCCCTATCAGCTTTACGAATCATTACAGACAACCGGCCCCCGCCTGACTATGTTGCAGGGACCTGAGCAGGATGCATCGGGCATCGCAGCTCGCATAACAATAAAAGAGACGGACCCATGCAGAACTCGACCCAAGCGGCGAATGCCTGGCGCATTCTGTTCCTGCTGTTCCTCGCCAACCTGTTCAACTTCTTCGATCGCACTATCCCCGCGATCATCATCGAGCCCATTCGCATGGAATGGCACCTGAGCGACTTCCAGCTCGGGATCATCGGCACGGCCTTTACCATCGTCTACGCCATTGCCGGCCTGCCGCTCGGGCGCCTGGCCGACACCGGTTCACGCAGCAAACTGATGGGCTGGGGCCTGTTCGCCTGGAGTGGGCTGACGGCGGTCAACGGCCTGGTCGGCAGTTTCTGGACCTTCCTGCTGGTGCGCATGGGCATCGGCATTGGTGAGGCCAGCTATGCGCCGGCCGCCAATTCGCTGATTGGCGACCTGTTCCCGGCACACCGTCGTGCACGGGCCATGGGGATTTTCATGCTGGGCCTGCCACTGGGGCTGCTGCTGGCGTTCTTTACCATTGGCTGGATGGTCAAGGCGTTCGACAGCTGGCGCGCACCGTTCTTTATCGCCGCCGTACCGGGCATGATCCTGGCGGTGTTCATGTTCTACATCAAGGAGCCCAAGCGCGGTGCGGCCGAGACCGTGCAGGTGTCCCAGGAGCGCGTCGATCGCCCGCTCCGTCGCGTGCTGGCAGTGCCGACCTTCTTGTGGCTGGTGCTGGCCGGGCTGTGCTTCAACTTCGCCACCTATGCGTGCAACTCGTTCCTGGTGCCGATGCTGCAGCGTTACTTCCTGCTGCCATTGCAGGACGCGGCGGTGGCTACCGGGGTGATTGTCGGCCTCACCGGCCTGGTGGGCCTGACCCTGGGCGGCTGGGTTGCCGACAAGATCCATCAACGAGTCGCCAATGGTCGGCTGCTGTTTGCCGCTGGCAGCCTGATCATCTCCACCGTCACCACCGCCTGGGCGTTGCATGCCGGGCGCATTGAGATTGGCGTGTTTGTGGCGCTGTTCAGTGTCGGTTGGTTGTTTGCCTATAACTTCTACACCTGCGTGTACACGGCGATCCAGGATGTGGTAGAGCCGCGCCTGCGGGCCACGGCGATGGCGCTGTTCTTTGCCGGCTTGTATCTGCTCGGGGGCGGCATGGGGCCAATTGTGGTGGGTGGGCTGTCTGATTACTTCGCCCATTCGGCGATGTATGCCGCCGGCGCGGAGCAAATGACCGAGGCGTACAAGGCGGTCGGCTTGCACGACGCCATGTACCTGATCCCGGTGGCGCTGTTTTTGACCATGCTGTTTCTGTTCCAGGCCTCGCGCAGCTTTGTGCGGGATGCCAAGCGGATGAAGGATGGGTTGGGGGCGGTGGAGGTGCCGGCTCAGGCGGTTACTGCTTGAGACTGAGGTGACTCCATCGGGGGCTTGGCCACCGATGAGGCCCCGAAGACCAATAAAAAAGGCCCGCATTGCGCGGGCCTTTTTTTGCCTCAACTGCTGATCAACCCGCCACCAACACCCGGATCGCTTCCAGTCGCAGCGCCGCCTTGTCGAGCATGGCCAGGCCTTGCTCGCGTTGGGTGCGCAGGGCAACCAGTTCGCTGTCGCGTACGGTCGGGTTCACCGCTTGCAACGCGGTCAGGCGTGCCAGCTCTTCGTCGGTGTCCGCTGCCAGGCGGCGCTTGGCCTCGGCTACACGCTCGGCGTGGCGCGGAGTGATCTTCTCTTCGCCGGCATTGATGCGTGGCGTGAGCTGATCGCGCTGGGCCTGGATGAACTTGTTGGCGCTGGCGCGTGGCACGCTTTCGAGCTGATCGTTCAGGGTTTCGAACGACACACGGCCGGACAGGTCATTGCCATTCGCATCCAGCAGGCAGCGCAATGCGGCCGGTGGCAGGTAGCGGCCCAGTTGCAGCGAGCGCGGGGCGACCACTTCACTGACGTAGAGCAGTTCAAGCAACACGGTGCCCGGCTTGAGCGCCTTGTTCTTGATCAGCGCCACGGCGGTGTTGCCCATGGAGCCGGACAGCACCAGGTCCATGCCGCCCTGCACCATCGGATGTTCCCAGGTGATGAACTGCATGTCTTCGCGCGACAGCGCCTGGTTACGGTCGTAGGTGATGGTCACACCTTCGTCGTCGCCGAGGGGGAAGCTGGCGTCGAGCATTTTTTCGCTGGGCTTGAGGATCAGCGCGTTTTCCGAATGGTCTTCGCTGTCGATGCCAAACGCGTCGAACAGGGTTTCCATGTAGATCGGCAGCGCGAACTGGTCGTCTTGCTCCAGGATGTCTTCCACCAGCGCATCGCCTTCGCCGGCGCCGCCGGAGTTGAGCTCCAGCAGGCGGTCACGGCCGGTGTGCAGTTCCTGCTCCAGGCGCTCGCGCTCGGCGCGGGCTTCGTCGATCAGCTCCTGCCATTCGCCGTCGTCGGCGTTTTCCAACAGCGGCAGCAGGCGTGGGCCGAACTGATGCTGCAAGGCGTTGCCGGTCGGGCAGGTATTGAGGAAGGCGTTGAGCGCTTCGTGGTACCACTGGAACAAGCGCTCTTGCGGGCTGGTTTCCAGGTAAGGCACGTGCAGTTCGATCACATGTTTCTGGCCGATCCGGTCCAGACGGCCGATCCGCTGTTCCAGCAGGTCGGGGTGGGACGGCAGGTCGAACAGCACCAGGTGGTGAGAGAACTGGAAGTTACGGCCTTCGGAACCGATTTCCGAGCAGATCAGCACCTGGGCGCCGAACTCTTCATCGGCGAAATAAGCCGCCGCGCGGTCACGCTCGAGGATGTTCATGCCCTCGTGGAACACCGTGGCCGGGATGCCGGAACGCACGCGCAAGGCGTCTTCCAGGTCCATCGCGGTTTCGGCGTGGGCGCAAATCACCAGGACCTTGGTGCGCTTGAGCATTTTCAGCTGGTCGATCAGCCACTCGACACGCGGGTCGAAGCGCCACCAGCGGTTTTCTTCCTCGACGTCCGGCTGCGACTGGAAGCTGACTTCCGGGTACAGCTCGGCGTGTTCGCCCAACGGCAACTCGAGGTATTCATCCGGGTTCGGCAGCGGGTAGGCGTGCAGCTTGCGCTCGGGGAAGCCCTGCACGGCGGCGCGGGTGTTGCGGAACAGCACGCGGCCGGTGCCATGGCGGTCGAGCAACTCACGCACCAGGCGCGCGCTGGCTTCGGTGTCGCCATCGTTGACGGCGGTGAGCAGTGCTTCGCCTTCGTTACCCAGGAAACCCTGGATGGTCGTGTGTGCAGCCGGTGACAGGCGGCCCTTGTCGAGCAACTCCTGCACGGCTTCGGCCACCGGGCGATAGTTCTCGCTCTCGGCGCGGAAGGCGTGCAGGTCGTGGAAGCGGTTCGGGTCAAGCAGGCGCAGGCGCGCGAAGTGGCTGTCCTGGCCCAGTTGTTCCGGGGTGGCGGTCAGCAGCAGCACGCCAGGGATGACTTCGGCGAGTTGCTCGACCAGCGAATATTCAGGGCTGGCTTTGTCTTCATGCCAGACCAGGTGGTGGGCTTCGTCGACCACCAGCAGGTCCCAGCCGGCGGCGAACAGCGCGTCCTGGGCCTTTTCGTCGTCCACCAGCCACTCCAGGGCCACCAGTGCGAGCTGGGTGTCTTCGAACGGGTTGGTGGCATCGCTTTCGATAAAGCGTTCTTCGTCGAACAGCGCCACTTGCAGGTTGAAGCGGCGGCGCATTTCCACCAGCCATTGGTGCTGCAGGTTTTCCGGGACCAGGATCAGCACGCGGTTGGCGCGCCCCGACAGCAACTGACGATGGATCACCAGGCCGGCTTCGATGGTCTTGCCCAGGCCCACTTCGTCCGCCAGCAATACCCGCGGCGCGATACGGTCAGCGACTTCACGGGCGATGTGCAATTGGTGGGCAATCGGTTGCGCACGCACGCCACCCAGGCCCCACAGCGAGGATTGCAGCTGGCGGCTGGTGTGTTCGAGGGTGTGGTAACGCAGCGAGAACCAGGCCAGCGGGTCGATCTGCCCGGCGAACAGGCGGTCGCTGGCCAGGCGGAACTGGATGAAGTTCGACAGCTGGGTTTCCGGCAGGGTGACCTGCTCGTTCTGCCCATTGAGGCCGTGGTAGACCAGCAGGCCATCGACGTCGTCGACTTCCTGTACGGTCATTTTCCAGCCTTCGAAATGAGTGATGCTGTCACCCGGCGAAAACCTCACACGCGTGAGGGGCGCATTCCGTAGCGCATACTGGCGAGTGTCGCCAGTGGCCGGATAGAGCACGGTCAACAAGCGTCCGTCCTGTGCCAGAACGGTGCCTAACCCCAGCTCTGCTTCGCTGTCACTAATCCAGCGTTGCCCCGGTTGATACTGCTGCGCCATGCTGCCTGACTCCCGCCGTGAAAAAGCCGACTATCTTAACGGAACAAGGTCCCACGCCCAAGGACTCTGAGAAAAACTACTCGGTTTGCGTGGCACGTCGAACGCCGAATCGACGGGTGGCGGGCACTTGCGAGTGTCGACTGGGTCACAGGTTGGCGAGCCCGCGCTCAAGTCGCGGTGTAGGCCGCCGACAGCCTGATGATCAGGAGAATAACTATTATGTTTCCACCTACGCTGCCCGTGAGTGTCGTGCCGGTCACGTCACAACTCGATCCGGTGCGCCAGAAGCCGGATATCCCGCCCGTGGTGCCGGTACAGCCGAGCTCCAACGAAAGTACCATCGACATGAAAAAGGGCGATGCCGAGCAGTCGACGTTCCTGTTGCGCGAAGAGCAGCGCCGCCAGCAGGAGCAGCAAAAACGCCGCCGCGAAGCCGAGGAAGACCCGGAAGTTCACTTGGCGATCCCCGGCGACGTACTGAATGCCGACAACACCGTGCCGGTGGTGCCGTTGATCGAAGACTCGCCGCGCCAGGGTTTGTGGGTGGACGTCGAGGTTTAATCGCGCAACGCCCGCAAGGCGGCCATCAGTCGCTCCACATCGTCATCGGTGTTGAGGGGGCTGACGGAAATTCGCGCGATGCTGGCCAGGCCGCGTGCCTGCATGTCCAGCGGGGTGTAGGCCACGCCGTTGGCGCCGATATTGATGCGCTGCAATCCCAGGCGTCGCTTGAGTTCAAAAGCGTCCCAGCCGGCCAGGTTGAAGGCGATCAAGCCTGACTGCGCAACACCCAAATCATGCAGCGTAATGCCCGGCGTCTGACGCAACGCTTCGCGGATTCGCGCGCTGGTCTGCGACACCCGTTCCCACGTCCGCGCCACCCCCAGGCGATTGGCCTCCTGCAACGCATTGCCCAACCCTGCCAATAAGGCGTAAGACACTTCGCTGGTTTCAAAGCGCCGGGCATCGCTGCGCAGGTCGAAGCCTTCGGCGCTCCACGGCGCTGAAAACACATCGCGCTGGGCCGGGTTCAAGTGCTCGAGAAAGTCCGCGCGCACATACAGCAGCGCCGTGCCTCGTGGCCCGCGCAGGTGCTTGCGACCGGCCGACTTGAGCACATCGCAGCCCAGCGCCTGCACGTCCACCGGCACCTGGCCGACGGCTTGGCCGGCGTCGATAAAGTAGGCAATGCCATGGCGCCGGGCTACCTCGCCGATGGCCTGGGCTGGGTTGATCAGGCCGCCGTTGGCCGGGAGCCAGGTCAGGTCGATCAGCTTTACGTTGCCATCGATCATCGCCTCCAGCGCCAGCGGGCAGACCGCCCCGGATTCATCGCAGGGAATGACCTCCACGCGGGCGCCCGCCTGTACTGCCAACTGCATGCTCGCCAGGTTGCCACCCCATTCATGGCGGCCGACCAGGATGCGGTCGCCGGGCTGCCACGCGCCCAGCGCCTGGAATGCCAGGCTCCAGGCGGTCGAGCCGCTGCTGGTAAACGCAATCGAGGCGGCTGGCGCGTTGAGCAACTGCGCAGCCGCACGCCGGGCTTTCTCTACCAGCACGGCGCCATGCTCGCCGGCTTCCATCGGGCCGTCGCGGGCTTCGCGTTGCAGCTGGTCGATGATCGCGTCCAAGGTCGCCTGGCTTGGCAGGGACGCGCCAGCGTGGTTGAAGTGCACGATGCCGGACTGGCAGCCCGGGGTGCAGTCCCTTAGTTGCTGGACCTTAAACGGGCTCATGGCAGTAACTCGAAGATGGCATCAACCTCCACCGCCACACCGGCCGGCAAGCTGGAAACCCCCACGGCGGTGCGCACATGTCGGCCCTTGTCGCCAAGCGCGTTGACCAGCAGGTTCGATGCACCGTTGGCCACCACACTCTGGTGCTGGAAATCGCCGCTGCTGGCGATGAACACGCCCAGGCGCAGGATGCGCACCACGCGCGACAGGTCATCCCCCACGGCATCGCTTAATTGCCCCAGCAGGCCCAGCGCTGCCAACTCCGCCGCCTCGGCGCCTGCTTCATCGCTGAGGGATTCGCCCACTCGGCCAACGTAGGCGGGTTTACCCTCGGCCATCGGAATTTGCCCGGAGATAAACAGCTGGTTTTGGCTGACAACATAGTTGATGTAGTTGGCGGCCGGTTGGGCCGGGGTAGGCAGCGTCAGCCCGAGGGCTTGTACGCGTTGGCGGATGGAGTCGCTCATGTTGAGTCCTCAAGGGTCAGGGGACTGCAGCATGTTGGGTGAGGCGAGGGGCGACAAACGGATAGATCTCACCCGATGTATCGAAATCACTCACGTATCGCTGCAGGCTTGCTTCAGCCATTCGCTGAAACATGCGGCGGCTTCACTGGCGGGGCCTTGAGGGGTGATCAACCAATAACCGATATCGCTGTGATACGGCGGCCAGTCGAAGGCTTGCACCAGGCTGCCGTCCTGCAGCCTGCGCTCGATCAAACGGTGCCGGCCCATGGCGATACCCTGGCCGGCGACGGCGGCTTCGACCACGATGTTGTAGTCGTGCAGCATCACACGCGGGTGACGGTCGAGGTCGACCTGGTGATGCGCGGACCAATCCGTCCATTCGAAGGGGCGGTGCGATGTGGCCATCAGCAACGGGCCGTTGTGCAACTGGCTGGCCTTGAAGGCCGGGCTGCACACCGGTGAGATGACCTCAGGCATCAGCCGGGTGGCTTGCACGTCGGGCCAGTCGCCCTTGCCGTAGCGAATCGCCAGGTCGACCTCGGCGGCGGCGACGTTGGCCAATTGAATCGCCGGCAACAGCTCGACCTGGATAGCCGGGTAGCGGTTGAGAAACTCGGCCAGGCGCGGGGCCAGCCACAAGGTGGCGAACGATGCCAACAGGCCGACGCGCAGTACGCTCGCCGTCGGCAGGGTTCGTTGGGCGCGGGTGGCTGCGGCAATGGCGTCGAGGGCAGGGCGGATTTCATCGTAGTAGCGTTGACCGTCAGCGGTCAGATCGATCGCGCGGGTGCGTCGGATAAACAGCGGTTTGCCCAGGTGCTGTTCGAGTTTCTGCACCTGATGGCTGAGGGCGCTTTGGGTCACCGACAACTCGCTCGCGGCCTTGATAAAACTCAAGTGCCGCGCGACGGCTTCAAAGGCGCGCAGGGCCAGCAGCGGGGGAAGGTCCTTGTGCAGTGCCACCTGAGTGCGCCTCCTGGGTCGAGTGGAAAGTGCCGATTTTGGGCGATGGCCTGCCTTTTGTCGCCGGCTGATTTGCCGTTGGGCGGGGGAGGCCGCATTATTGGGCTATTCCCGCCACGTGTAAGCCATGCCATGAGTGATGACGACAAGCTGATAGACCTGAATGCCGAACGTGCCAAGCGTGTGCATGACCTCAATGACAAGCGCCTGAATGAAGTACGCCAGGCATTTGAGCAGGCCATGCCGCTGGGCAATGTTAAGAAAAAGTCGAAGAACAAACCTAAAAAGCGTTGAAATGGCCTGCATCTGTTGATGCAGGTCAGTTATTACCCTTCTTTACGCTCCGTTGCGGGCGACATTGATCCTCGTCAATTTTCCCATCCGCCTTCTGCATTAACTTAGCCCTATCGCAACAGGGCAAGTGCAGGAGGCCGGTCATGTTTATCGATAATGTGGTATTTGCCGGGGTGCTGACTGTCAGCCTCATGGTGCTGTTTTTTGTAGGGTTTGGGATTTTTATCTGGAAGGACGCTAATAAGCGCAAAGAACCGTAAGTTCTTCTGGGTTATATGAGCACGCAAGGCATTTTGGGCGACTTCGGTCGCCCTTTTTTTTGGGTGTTTTTTGGGGGTATATCCATTTCTGCGGTAACGGCCGCTTAGGGTTCCGCCATCACCCCAATAACGGATATGCCCCCAATCACCCGCCATAAAAAAAGGCGCGACCCCCATCAGAGATCGCGCCTTCTTTTCCAGCCGCAGCCTATCAGCTACCCAACGCCTTGGACGCCAACCAGAACAACCCGGCCGATAGCCCCACGGTCGCCGGCAAGGTCAGCACCCAGGCCATCAGGATGGTCTTCACGGTGCCGCCCTGCAGCCCACTCTTGTTGGCCACCATGGTCCCGGCCACACCCGACGACAACACGTGGGTCGTCGAAACCGGCAGGCTGAAGATGTTGGCCAGGCCAATCATGCTCGCCGTGGTGATCTGCGCCGACATGCCCTGGGCGTAGGTCATGCCCTGCTTGCCGATCTTCTCGCCGATGGTCAGGACCACGCGCTTCCAGCCCACCATGGTGCCCAGGCCCAGGGCGAGGGCGACCGCCAGGATCACCCAGAACGGGGCGTATTCGGTGGTGGCGGTCAGGTCTTTGCGCAGCTTGTCCAGATCGGACTTCTCACGCGCGTCCAGGCCAGGCAGCTTGCCGACTTTCTTCGCGGTGTCATCCAGGCAGAGCAGGTAGCGACGGACTTCAATGCGCTGGTCAGACGTCAGCGAGTGATAGTCGGACACGCCTTTGAGGGTGTCGACCAGCGCGTTGATGGTCGGCTCGGTCTGCTGCGGGTTGCACTGGAACTTGCCCGGCAAATCGTCCTTCACGCTTTTTCCCAGGGCCAGGAACTCGCCCAAAGTGGCATTGTTACGCTGGTAGAACTGGCTCAAGTGCACGGTAGCGTCGCGGGTGCGTTCGATCTGGTACGTGGTGCTGCCCAGGTCGAGTACAAACTGCGCCGGCACGATGCCGATCAGCACCAGCATGATCAGGCCGATACCTTTCTGGCCATCGTTGGAACCGTGCACGAAGCTTACGGCCATGGCAGAAATCACCAGTACCAGGCGGTTCCAGAACGGCGGGTGCTTCTTGTCGTCGAGCTTGCGGCGCTGGTCCGGGGTCTTGTGCATCTTCGACAGCGGACGCCACCATTTCAGGCCCAGCAGCACCAGGGCAGCGACCGCGAAACCGGCCATCGGCGAGAACACCAGGGAAGCCCCGATATCGATCGCTTTCTGCCAGTTCACACCGTCAGCCAGGGGAATGTCGTTAATCAGGGCATTGGCCAGGCCGACACCGAGGATCGAGCCGATCAGGGTGTGGGAGCTGGAGGCGGGGATACCGAAGTACCAGGTGCCCAGGTTCCAGGTGATCGCCGCTGCCAATAAAGAGAAGACCATCGCCAGACCATGGCCGGTGTTCACATTGATCAGCAGCTCAACCGGCAGCAAGTGCACGATGGCGTAGGCGACACCCACACCACCGAGCAACACGCCGAGGAAGTTGAACACCCCGGAGAAGAACACGGCCAGGTGTGGCGGCATGGCTTTGGTATAGATGACTGTGGCCACCGCGTTAGCGGTGTCATGAAAGCCATTGATGAACTCGAAGGCGAGGACAAAGGCCAGGGCGAGCAACAGGCTCACGAGAACCCAAGCATCCAGTCCGCTGAATAAATCGATCATGAAGGTTTTCTGACCCGGTCGTAAGGGGGCGCGATTATGCCAGAAAACCTCAGTAATCGATGCACTAGCTGCTCATCGGTAACAATCTTCTAGAAGAAATTATGTGGGAAAGGCGCGCATCCCAGGGTTTTCGGGGCTTTGGCAAGTCTTTGATTTATAAAGCAGAGGACGCGCTGGGAGGGGTTTTATCGCTAAAATGGCGCATCTGAAACATTTGTATGAAATTTCGTTGAGGGCAGTCAGCTGCAAGGCTGCCGACTGCTAGCCATGTGCCAGTAGTCGAGGCGGATCCTGAGGCTCGGACCGAAGTGCTTATGGCTCTTCGGCTTTGAGTTCCTGCTCAATCTTTTGGATTTCCTGGGCAAATGCCTGGTCGAGCAAGCTGGCTCGCTTGCGCCATGGTTTGCGTTCAGGTTCAGGTTGGGCGGCGTAGGTGGTGACTTCCCCGCCGTAAACGTCCTTGTAACGTTGCTCCTGGCGCTCAAGTTCCGCGCGCAGTTCATCTTTTGTCACATCGTTACCTAAATGAGTTGAGTGTTGTTAATTGGCAGTGCTAAGCCTGAATGCCGCCCTCGGGCTGTTCCAAACAGAACCATTAAAGCGTTCAAGTTTGAACGTCGCACGCGGACATTGTTAGTGCACACATCTGAGGCAGGTAGTTAAGCATCGACAAGGCACGGCAGGTGTATCACCCGGAGGCTTTGAGGTGCCGAAGCAGAACCTTGCTGGCTTTTGCACAGCTGCATTATAGCGAGGCATTCAAATAACACTATCAGCATACAATTAAAAAGCGTCAATGGTGTGTGAGGGTTTTGTTACACGGCAACGTCAGACTGTGTGGGAATTCTGGCGTCATTAGTTCCACACAACTTGCACCTGATAAATACCGTTGTATCCCTGGCCGTTTTGTCCACAGGCGACGCCGGCCGCCGGTTTGCGATAATCGAATGACCGTCCGATAATCGCCCAATGTTCTCGGCCCTGCCTTGTACAATCCGGCCGACGCGGCTTGTAATAGCCGCCAAACCTCCCCTGTGGTTGACAATAAGAGAAAGGATCCCGACATGAACGATCAATTGCGCAACTCTTTCGCGTCAGTCGCGCCGCCGATCGTTGCCTCACCGGCCAAGCGCATCCAGGCGTTTACCGGCGATCCGGACTTCATGACCTCCCTGGCCCGTGGCCTGGCCGTGGTGCAGGCCTTCCAGGAGCGCAAGCGTCACCTGACCATCGCCCAGATCAGCCACCGCACCGAAATCCCTCGCGCCGCCGTGCGCCGTTGCCTGCACACCCTGATCAAGCTGGGTTACGCCACCACCGACGGTCGCACCTATTCGCTGTTGCCCAAAGTGCTGACCCTGGGCCATGCCTATTTGTCGTCCACGCCACTGGCGGTCTCGGCCCAGCCTTACCTGGACCGCATGAGCGAGCAACTTCACGAGGCCTGCAACATGGCCACCCTCGAAGGCGATGACATTCTGTATATCGCGCGCTCGGCCACCACCCAACGCCTGATTTCCGTCGACCTGTCGGTGGGCGGGCGCTTGCCGGCGTATTGCACCTCCATGGGCCGTATCCTGCTGGCGGCGCTGGACGACGCCTCGCTGCAGGATTACCTCGACCACGCTGAGCTGCACACCAAGACCAGCCGCACGCTGACTACCCCCGAAGCCTTGTTCGAATGCCTGCAACAAGTGCGTCAACAGGGTTGGTGCATCGTCGATCAAGAGTTGGAACAAGGCCTGCGCTCCATCGCCGTGCCGGTGTACGACGCGTCCGGCCAGGTATTGGCTGCGCTGAACGTCAGCACCCACGCCGGCCGGGTCAGCCGCAGCGAGCTGGAGCAGCGCTTCCTGCCGAGCATGCTCAGCGCCAGCCGTGAGCTGAGTGCGCAGCTGTTCGCCTAAGTGTTCGCTGATCGCACAGATCCCGGTTGGATGAATTGACGATGTTTCCCCCGGCTTATTACTGTGCGCCAGCGCCTTGGCGCCCAATAATAACGACGACCCCAGGCCGTCAGCCCGCCCTCGGTGTGGAATAAAAATAATGAATCAGCCTTCTGTCGGTACTCCGCTGGACGTCCAGTCCTTTATCAACGCCCAGCCGCTGTCACGCTATCAATGGCGCGTGGTGATCCTGTGTTTCCTGATTGTCTTTCTCGATGGCCTCGACACCGCGGCCATGGGCTTTATCGCACCTGCGCTGTCCCAGGATTGGGGCATCGACCGCGCCAGCCTCGGCCCGGTGATGAGCGCTGCGTTGATCGGTATGGTCTTCGGCGCCCTGGGTTCCGGGCCATTGGCGGATCGGTTCGGGCGCAAAGTGGTGCTGGTCGGCGCGGTACTGGTGTTTGGCGCGTTCAGCCTGGCATCGGCCTACAGCAGCAATGTCGACCAGTTGCTGGTGCTGCGCTTCCTTACCGGGCTGGGCCTGGGCGCCGGCATGCCGAACGCCACGACGTTGCTCTCCGAATACACCCCCGAACGCCACAAGTCATTGCTGGTGACCAGCATGTTCTGCGGGTTCAACCTGGGCATGGCGGGTGGCGGTTTTATCTCCGCCAAGCTGATCCCGGCGTTCGGCTGGCATAGCTTGCTGATGATCGGCGGCATCCTGCCATTGATCCTCGCGCTGGTGCTGTTGGTGTGGCTGCCGGAATCGGCGCGGTTCCTGGTGGTGCGCAATCGCGGCACCGACAAGGTGCGTAAAACCCTGTCACCGATTGAGCCTACGATCGTCGCCCATGCCAGCGGTTTCAGTGTGCCGGAGCAAAAAACCGTCAAGGCGCGCAATGTGTTCGCGGTGATCTTTTCCGGCACCTACAGCGCCGGCACCTTGCTGCTGTGGCTCACCTATTTCATGGGCCTGGTGATTGTGTACCTGCTGACCAGCTGGCTGCCGACCCTGATGCGTGACAGCGGCGCGAGCATGGAGCAGGCGGCGTTTATCGGTGCGTTGTTCCAGTTTGGCGGCGTATTGAGCGCCGTCGGCGTGGGTTGGGCGATGGACCGGTTCAACCCCCACAAGGTCATCGGCACGTTCTACCTGCTGGCCGGGGTGTTTGCCTACGCGGTAGGGCAGAGCCTGGGCAATATCACATTGCTGGCGACCTTGGTGCTGATCGCCGGGATGTGCGTCAACGGCGCGCAATCGGCGATGCCGTCTCTGGCGGCACGCTTCTACCCGACCCAGGGGCGCGCCACCGGCGTGTCGTGGATGCTTGGCATTGGCCGCTTCGGCGCGATCCTCGGCGCGTGGATGGGCGCCACCTTGCTCGGCCTGGGCTGGAACTTCGAGCAGGTGCTGACGGCGCTGGTGATCCCTGCCGCCCTCGCCACGGCTGCTGTCGTCATCAAAGGCATGGTCAGCCACGCCGACGCGACTTGAGGCAAATCGATAGCCTGCCAACAATGCGTTCGATAATCGAACACTGTGTCGATTATCGGATTGTTTGGCGCAATTCCCCGGCTTAATCTTCAAGCACTTCGGCGCCACCTCAGCGCCTTTTTCGATCCACACCGGGAGCCCAACCCCATGGCTGAAATTCTTGCGCTGCGTGACGCGGTGAAGCAATTCGTGAACGACGGCGATACCGTCGCACTGGAAGGCTTCACCCACCTGATCCCTACCGCAGCGGGTCATGAAATCATTCGTCAGGGCAAGAAAGACCTGACGCTGGTGCGTATGACGCCTGACCTGATCTACGACCAATTGATCGGTGCCGGTTGCGCCCGCAAGTTGATTTTCTCCTGGGGCGGCAACCCGGGTGTGGGCTCCCTGCACCGCCTGCGCGACGCGGTCGAGAAACAATGGCCGCAGCCGCTGGAAATCGAAGAGCACAGTCACGCCGACCTGGCCAATGCCTACGTCGCCGGTGCCTCCGGCCTGCCGTTCGCGGTACTGCGCGCCTACGCCGGTTCCGACCTGCCCAAGGTCAACCCGCTGATCAAGACCGTGACCTGCCCATTCACCGGCGAGGTGTTGGCGGCGGTGCCGTCGGTACGCCCGGACATCACTGTAATCCACGCGCAAAAGGCCGACCGCAAGGGCAATGTGTTGCTCTGGGGCATTCTCGGTGTGCAGAAGGAAGCGGCGCTGGCTGCCAAACGCTGCATCGTCACCGTCGAAGAAATCGTCGATGACTTGAATGCGCCGATGAACAGCTGTGTGCTGCCGACCTGGGCCCTGACCGCGGTGTGTCACGTACCCGGTGGCGCGCATCCGTCCTACGCACACGGCTATAACGAGCGTGATAACCGCTTCTATCAGGCGTGGGACCCGATTGCCCGCGACCGTGGGACCTTTACCGCCTGGATCGACGAATACATCCATGGCACTGCCGACTTCAGTGAATTCCAGGCCAAGCTGGCCACCGCGCAGGGGGCCAAGTAATGACCTACTCGACCAATGAAATGATGACCGTCGCCGCCGCGCGCCGCCTCAAGAACGGCTCGGTGTGTTTTGTCGGCATCGGCTTGCCCTCCAAGGCCGCCAACCTGGCGCGCCTGACCTCGTCGCCGGATGTGGTGCTGATCTACGAATCCGGCCCGATTGGCGCCAAGCCGTCGGTGTTGCCGCTGTCCATCGGTGACGGCGAACTGGCGGAAACCGCTGATACCGTAGTCCCGACCGGTGAGATTTTTCGCTATTGGCTGCAAGGCGGGCGCATCGACGTGGGCTTCCTCGGCGCTGCCCAGGTCGACCGCTTCGGCAATATCAACACCACCGTGGTCGGTGATTACCATCAGCCTAAAGTGCGTTTGCCGGGTGCCGGTGGCGCGCCGGAAATTGCCGGTTCGGCCAAGAGCGTGCTGATCATCCTCAAGCAGTCGTCGCGTTCGTTTGTCGACAAGCTGGACTTCATCACCTCGGTCGGCCATGGCGAAGGCGGCGACTCGCGCAAACGCCTGGGCCTGCCGGGCGCCGGGCCTGTAGGGATAATTACCGACCTGTGCATCATGGAGCCGGAAGAGGGCACCCATGAGTTTGTGGTCACTGCGCTGCACCCTGGCGTGACCCGCGAGCAAGTGGTCGCGGCCACCGGTTGGGCGATTCGTTTTGCCGACCAAGTGGCGACCACCGCCGAGCCGACGGACGTGGAGCTGACCGCCCTGCGTGACCTCGAAGCCCGCACCGCCGCCGCCCACGGCCAAGCACCCGGAGAAGCCTGATGCGCGACGTATTTATCTGTGACGCCATCCGCACCCCCATCGGCCGCTTCGGTGGTGGTTTGTCCACGGTACGCGCCGATGACTTGGCCGCACTGCCGATCAAGGCATTGATTGAGCGTAACCCTTCGGTGGACTGGAGCGCGGTCGACGAAGTGTTCCTCGGCTGCGCCAACCAGGCCGGTGAAGACAACCGCAACGTGGCACGCATGGCGCTGCTGCTGGCGGGCCTGCCGGAAAGCATTCCCGGCGTGACCCTCAACCGTTTGTGCGCCTCGGGCATGGACGCGATCGGCACCGCATTCCGTGCGATTGCCAGTGGCGAGATGGAGTTGACGATTGCCGGCGGCGTCGAGTCGATGTCCCGCGCGCCCTTTGTGATGGGCAAGGCCGACGCGGCGTTTTCGCGCAACATGCAGCTGGAAGACACCACCATCGGCTGGCGGTTTATCAACCCGTTAATGAAAGCCCAATACGGCGTGGATGCGATGCCGCAGACTGCCGATAACGTCGCCGACGATTACAACGTGTCCCGCGCCGACCAGGACGCATTCGCCCTGCGCAGCCAGCAACGCACCGCTGCCGCCCAGGCTGCCGGGTATTTCGCTGAAGAGATCGTGCCGGTGCGCGTCGCGCATAAAAAAGGCGAAACCCTGGTCGAGCACGACGAGCATCCACGGGACACCAGCCTGGAAGCCCTGGCCAAACTCAAGCCGGTCAACGGCCCGGATAAAACCGTCACCGCCGGCAATGCATCGGGCGTGAACGACGGCGCGGCGGCGCTGATCCTGGCCTCTGCCGACGCCGTGAAGAAACACGGCCTGACCGCCCGCGCCCGCGTCCTGGGCATGGCCAGCGCCGGTGTCGCACCGCGCGTGATGGGCATCGGCCCGGTGCCGGCGGTGCGCAAACTGGTGGAGCGCCTGGGCCTGGCAGTCACTGATTTTGATGTAATCGAACTCAATGAAGCCTTCGCCAGCCAGGGTTTGGCGGTGTTGCGCGAGTTGGGCATTGCCGACGATGCGCCGCAGGTCAACCCGAACGGCGGCGCCATCGCCCTTGGCCACCCGTTGGGCATGAGCGGCGCGCGGCTGGTATTGACGGCATTGCATCAACTGGAAAAAACCGGCGGCCGCAAAGGCCTGGCGACCATGTGTGTGGGCGTCGGCCAAGGCCTGGCCCTGGCGATTGAACGCGTCTAATAAGAGAGGATTGCTCCATGAGTGACAAGCCCGGTTACCGGCGCCCGCAAGCGGGCACTCAACCTGATTACCTGCACCCGGCCTATCAGTCGACGAACCTGCGTTCGCCGTCCAAGCCGTTGGTGTTTCTGCCGCATTCCTTGTCGGAAATCACCGGTCCGACTATCGGCGCCGAGCGCGTCAACGAGAAGGACAACGACCTGACCGCTCAGCATGACGGCGAGCCCCAGGGCGAACGCATCATCATTCACGGGCGTGTGCTGGATGAAAACGGCCTGCCGGTGCCGGGCATTCTGGTGGAGATCTGGCAGGCCAACGCCGCCGGCCGCTACAACCACAAGCGCGACCTACACGACGCGCCGCTGGACCCGAATTTCACCGGCACCGGCCGCACCGTCACCGACGCCGATGGCTGGTACCAGTTCCAGACCATCAAGCCCGGCGCCTACCCGTGGGGCAACCACCACAACGCGTGGCGCCCGGCGCACATCCACTTCTCGCTGTTCGGCCCGAGCGTGCTGACGCGCCTGGTCACGCAGATGTATTTTCCGGGCGACCCGCTGCTGGAGTACGACCCGATCTACAACTGCGTGCCGGACACCTCGGCCAAGCAGCGCCTGATCGCCAGTTTCGACCTGGAAAAAACCATCCCTTCCTACGCCCTCGGCTACCGCTGGGACATCGTCCTGCGCGGCCGCGACGCCACGCCGATGGAGAAATGAGATGACACTCTATGCGACCACGTCCCACACCGTCGGGCCGTATTACCACATCGGCCTGACCTGGCTGAACCGCGAAGACCTGACCGTGCCCGCTACCCTCGGCGAGCGCGTGGCGATCAGCGGGCAAGTGGTGGATGGCAACGGTGATGTCGTCAACGACGCCATGCTGGAAGTCTGGCAGGCGAACGCCGCCGGCAAGTACGACCATCCTGAGGATGAACAGGCCAAGGCGGTCGACCCGAATTTCGAAGGCTTTGGCCGCGTGCCGGTGGATGCCGAGGGGCGGTTCCGGTTTACCACGATCAAGCCGGGTGCCGTCCCGGGCCTGAAGGGCACGACCCAGGCGCCGCACCTGGTGGTGCTGGTGTTTGCCCGTGGGTTGGTGAAGCACTTGCTCACGCGGATTTATTTCGAGGGCGAGGCGCTGAATGGGGATGACCCGTTGCTGGCGTGTGTGCCGGCAGAGC
The DNA here is from genome assembly GCF_049590575.1 of Pseudomonas sp. GTDB lineage: Bacteria > Pseudomonadota > Gammaproteobacteria > Pseudomonadales > Pseudomonadaceae > Aquipseudomonas. The sequence continues at coordinate 149 of NZ_JBAWDE010000212.1, read as the reverse complement.
GGCGCGGCACATTGATTGCCAAGCCGGATGCGGCGGGTGTGCATCAGTGGAATGTGATTTTGCAGGGGACGGAAGAAGAGACGGTGTTCTTCGATTATTGAGTCGCTTTTCAGGGCCCCATCGGGGGCAAGCCCCCTCCCACATTTGAT
>NZ_JBAWDE010000211.1:0-5504 GCF_049590575.1 Pseudomonas sp. | reverse complement strand
ACACACACCCAGGGGAAACACCATGACCAGTACCGCCCACACCCAAGTCGTGCAAAAACAATTCGGCGAGCAAGCCTCGGCCTACCTGAGCAGTGCCGTGCACGCCCAAGGCACCGAATTCGCGCTGCTGCAGGCCGAGCTGGCCGGGCAGGGCGCTGCGCGGCTGCTGGACCTGGGTTGCGGCGCCGGTCACGTAAGTTTCCACGTGGCGCCGCTGGTCCGGGAAGTGGTGGCCTACGACCTGTCCCAGCAGATGCTTGACGTCGTCGCGGGCGCCGCAAAGGATCGCGGCCTGGAGAATATCCGCACCGTGCACGGCGCCGCCGAACGCTTGCCGTTCGCCGATGGTGAGTTCGATTTCGTGTTCAGCCGCTATTCGGCGCACCATTGGAGCGACCTCGGCCTGGCCCTGCGTGAAGTGCGTCGGGTGCTCAAGCCGGGTGGCGTGGCGGCTTTCGTCGATGTGTTGTCACCGGGCAGCCCGCTGTTGGACACTTACCTGCAAACCGTCGAAGTGCTGCGCGACACCAGCCACGTGCGCGATTACGCCGCCGCCGAGTGGATGCAGCAGCTCAGCGAGTCCGGCTTGCATGTACGCAACAGCAGTCGCCAGCGGCTGCGCCTGGAATACACCTCGTGGGTCGAACGCATGCGCACGCCAGAGGTATTGCGCGCTGCCATCCTCGAGCTGCAAACGGCGATGGGCCAGGAAGTCCGCGATTATTACCAGATCCAAGCCGACGGCACCTTCAGCACCGACGTGCTGGTGGTGTTTGCCGAGCGCTGATTAATTTTTCCCGACCTGCCCACGGGCGGGTCGCTTGATGAAATGAGGAACCCATGAGCAAGCAGATTCTGATTCTCCCTGGCGACGGTATTGGTCCGGAAATCATGGCCGAAGCGGTCAAGGTCCTGGAATTGGCCAACGCCAAGTACAGCCTGGGCTTCGAATTGAGCCACGACGTGATCGGCGGCGCGGCCATCGACAAGCATGGCGTACCGCTGGCCGACGAAACCCTGGACCGCGCCCGTGCTGCCGACGCCGTGCTGCTCGGCGCCGTGGGTGGCCCTAAGTGGGACAAGATCGAACGTGACATCCGCCCCGAGCGCGGCCTGCTGAAAATCCGCGCGCAATTGGGCCTGTTCGGCAACCTGCGCCCGGCGATCCTCTACCCGCAACTGGCCGATGCGTCGAGCCTCAAGCCGGAAGTAGTGGCGGGCCTGGACATCCTGATCGTGCGTGAGCTGACCGGCGGTATCTATTTCGGCTCGCCACGCGGCGTGCGCGAGTTGGAGAATGGCGAACGCCAGGCCTACGACACCCTGCCGTACAGCGAGAGCGAAATCCGCCGTATCGCGCGTGTCGGTTTCGACATGGCCCGTGTGCGCGGCAAGAAGGTCTGCTCCGTCGATAAGGCCAACGTACTGGCCTCCAGCCAACTGTGGCGCGAAATCGTCGAAGAAGTGGCCAAGGATTACCCGGACGTCGAACTGAGCCACATGTACGTCGACAACGCCGCGATGCAACTGGTGCGTGCACCCAAGCAGTTCGACGTGATCGTCACCGACAACCTGTTCGGCGACATCCTGTCCGACCAGGCCTCGATGCTCACCGGCTCCATCGGCATGCTGCCCTCGGCGTCCCTGGACACTAACAACAAGGGCATGTACGAGCCGTGCCACGGTTCGGCGCCGGACATCGCAGGCAAAGGCATTGCCAACCCGTTGGCGACGATTTTGTCGGTGTCGATGATGCTGCGTTACAGCTTCAACCTGAGTGACGCAGCGGACGCGATCGAGAAGGCCGTGAGCCTGGTGCTCGACCAGGGCCTGCGCACCGGTGACATTTGGTCACAAGGTTGCACCCAAGTCGGTACGCAAGAAATGGGCGACGCAGTAGTCGCCGCGCTGCGGAATCTGTAATCTCTCGGGCCCGCTTGCAGATGTTGCTGCAAGGCGGCCCACTTTTTAACAAGGTGTAGTTGCGATGAAACGTGTAGGTCTGATCGGTTGGCGCGGTATGGTCGGTTCCGTGCTCATGCAGCGGATGCTGGAAGAGCAGGATTTCGATCTTATTGAGCCGGTGTTTTTCACCACTTCGAACGTGGGTGGCCAAGGGCCGTCCGTGGGCAAGGATATTGCCCCGCTCAAGGACGCCTACAGCATCGAAGAGCTGAAGACCCTCGATGTGATTTTGACCTGCCAGGGCGGCGACTACACCAGCGAAGTCTTCCCCAAGCTGCGCGAAGCCGGCTGGCAGGGTTACTGGATCGACGCCGCCTCGAGCCTGCGTATGCAGGACGACGCGGTGATCATCCTTGACCCGGTCAACCGCAAGGTCATCGATCAGCAGCTGGATGCCGGCACCAAGAACTACGTCGGCGGCAACTGCACCGTCAGCCTGATGCTGATGGGCCTGGGAGGCTTGTTCGAAGCCGGCCTGGTCGAGTGGATGAGCGCCATGACCTATCAGGCGGCCTCCGGTGCCGGCGCGCAGAACATGCGCGAACTGATCAAGCAAATGGGCGCGACCCACGCGGCCGTGGCTGATCAGCTGGCTGACCCGGCGAGCGCGATCCTCGATATCGACCGTCGTGTGGCTGAGGCCATGCGCAGCGAAGCCTACCCGACCGAGAACTTCGGCGTGCCATTGGCCGGTAGCCTGATTCCGTGGATCGACAAGGAATTGCCCAACGGCCAGAGCCGTGAAGAGTGGAAGGCCCAGGCCGAGACCAACAAGATTCTGGGTCGCTTCAAGAACCCGATCCCGGTGGATGGTATCTGCGTGCGCATCGGCGCCATGCGCTGCCACAGCCAGGCGCTGACCATCAAGCTGAACAAAGATGTACCGATCGCCGATATCGAAGGGCTGATCAGCCAGCACAACCCATGGGTCAAGCTGGTGCCGAACAACCGCGATATCAGCATGCAGGAGCTGAGCCCGACCAAGGTGACCGGCACCCTGAATGTACCGGTGGGCCGTTTGCGCAAGCTGAACATGGGCAGCCAGTTCCTCGGTGCGTTTACCGTTGGCGACCAGTTGCTGTGGGGCGCGGCCGAGCCGTTGCGTCGCATGTTGCGGATCCTGCTGGAGCGTTAATCGCTGCTGGCACGTAAGAAGCCCGCGTTCTGGTGACAGGCGCGGGTTTTTTATTGCCTGCCAGGGCCGCATCGGGGGCAAGCCCCCTCCCACATTTGATCGCACTTCAACTGAAGGAACTTGGTCGAATGTGAGCGCGGGCTTGCTCGCGAAGAAGCCATCAGCCACACCACAAGACTTAGCTTAATTGCCTCACCCCCAGCCACCCGGTAAAGTGCCGTCCCCCCCGCAATGCCCGAGGCAGCCCCCATGACCCAGACTTTTGAAATCGCCGTGATCGGCGCCACCGGCACTGTCGGCGAAACCCTGGTGCAGATTCTCGAAGAGCTGAGCTTCCCGGTGGGCACCCTGTATCTGTTGGCGGGCAGCAACTCCGCCGGTGCCTCCGTGCCGTTTCGTGGCAAGAACGTGCGGGTCAAGGAAGTCGACGAATTCGATTTCAGCAAGGCCCAGCTGGCCTTCTTCGCGGCCGGGCCAGCGGTGACCCTGAGCTTTGCTCCGCGCGCCACGGCAGCCGGGTGTTCGGTGATCGACCTGTCCGGTGCGTTGCCGGCCGATCAGGCACCGCAAGTGGTGCCGGAAGCCAATGCGCACATTCTCAAGGGACTGAAAAGGCCCTTCCAGCTCGGCAGCCCAAGCCCGTCCGCCACCAACCTGGCGGTGGTCCTGGCGCCGTTGCGCGGGTTGCTGGATATCCAGCGCGTCAGCGTAACGGCCAACCTGGCCGTCTCCGCCCTGGGCCGTGAAGCCGTCAGCGAGCTGGCCCGGCAAACCGCCGAGCTGCTGAATGTGCGTCCGCTGGAGCCGCAGTTCTTTGATCGGCAGATGGCTTTCAACCTCCTGGCACAAGTCGGAAAGCCAGATGCCCAAGGTCATACCGACTTGGAGAAAAGGCTGATACACGAACTGCGCGCAGTACTGGAAACTCCGTTGCTGAAAATTTCCGCGACGTGCGTTCAAGCCCCGGTGTTTTTTGGCGATAGCCTGACCGTGTCCCTGCAATTGGGCGCGGCAGTCGACCTCGCCGCTGTCAATCGTGCGCTCGATGCCGCGCCCGGTATCGAGCGGGTGGACGAGGGCGATTACCCGACGGCCGTGGGCGATGCGGTCGGCCAGGATGTAGTCTATGTCGGCCGGGTGCGCGCCGGCGTGGATGACCCGGCGGAACTAAATTTGTGGCTGACGTCAGATAACGTACGCAAAGGCTCGGCACTTAATGCCGTGCAGCTGGCACAGTTGTTGATAAAAGACCTTGCGTAAAAGATACTTGGCGTCAATTTGTAGATTGATTCTAGCCAGGCGCTATGCTTGGCCCGAAGCGGAACAGAAGCGTGTCGGTGACCTATCGGCTCGCCATGCCTTATGGCAGCGGTTACCAACCTTCTCGCAGGCCGGGGAGTGTTCAGACAAAGGATGAGGCTATGGTTCAAGTTCGCAAACTGGTGTTAGCAATAGCGGCCGCCTCGGCGCTGTCCTCCGGTATGGCGCAGGCGCTGCAGCTGGGGGAGATGACCCTCAAGTCGAAGTTGAACCAGCCGTTGTCGGTGGAAATCGAACTGCTCGATGTCGGTGGCCTCACGGCGGCCGAGATCACGCCGAGCCTGGCGTCTTCCCAGGCATTCGTGGATGCTGGCGTGGATCGCCAGGCGTTTCTCGATGACCTGACCTTTACCCCGGTGGTCAATCCCAGCGGCCGCAGCGTGGTGCGCGTCACCTCCAGCAAACCGCTGCCTGATTCCTACGTACGTTTCCTGTTGCAGGTGCAATGGCCCAATGGCCGCCTGATGCGCGACTACAGCGTGCTGCTCGACCCGGCCAAGTTTGATCAGTCGACACCTGCGGCCAGCGCGCCCGCACCGCGTCTGAGTGCACCCGCCAGCACCGCGCCAGCTGTCAGCAAATCGGCCCAGCACACCACGACCTCCCGCGATACGTTGTGGGAAATTGCAGCGAAGAACCGTCACGGTGCTTCGGTCCAGCAGACCATGCTGGCGATCCAGGCACTTAACCCGGACGCCTTCATCGACGGCAATATCAACCGCCTGAAAACCGGCCAGGTCCTGCGTCTTCCTGATCACCAGCAAGCAACCAGCCTGCCGCAGCCCGAAGCGATTGCCGAAGTCTCGGCGCAGAACGCCGCCTGGCGCCAGGGGCGTCGCTCGGCCAACAATCCAGTGGCGGGCAAGCAGCAGCTCGACGCCACCAAGCGCACCCAGGCCGGCGATGCGCCGGCCGCCACCAATGCTCAGGACAACCTCAGCCTGGTCTCGGCGGAAGCGGCGAAGAAGGGTGGCAAGGGCCGGGCCGGCGACAGCCAGGCGCTGAGCGACAAACTGGCGACAACCCAGGAAGAGTTGGACACAACGCGCCGCGACAACGCCGAGCTGAAAAGCCGCGCGGCAGA
>NZ_JBAWDE010000210.1:0-3698 GCF_049590575.1 Pseudomonas sp. | reverse complement strand
AGCGTGCCCTGGTACAGCGCGCCGCTGTCGTCGTCACGCACCAGCAATTGCCGGCCTTGGACGCTGAGCTGTTCGGGCTCCTTCAAGCCAGGCAGGGACAGGCTCGATTGCTCGACCCAACGCTCGCCGGTTTGCTGGAACAGGTGCAGTCGGGCGCTCTTCGGGTCCAGCGCAACCATGCCGCCCGGCACCAGCGCCATGGCGCCGGCTTCGCGCCTGGGGCTGTCGAACAACGCCACCGGGGTGCGTTTCACCTCGGCCTCCGGGTGCGCCGGGTAGGCCCACCAGCCGACGTTTTCTTCGTTCACCACCAACTGATTCGACGCATCATCCACCTGGCAGAACTGCGCCGACGGCGGCAGCGGCACACCGCGTACGCGTTGCGGTTCGGTCAGCAGCGTGGCGCCATTGCCCACCAGCCATTGCTCGCCTTTGCCCTCCTCGCCCACCAGGAACACAAACAGGTTGGCCGCCGAATCGCGGTACAGGCACAGGCCATTCACCGGGTAGTCACGAGTCGGCAGGTACAGCGGTTTGCCCCAGCTTTTGCCGGCACTGTCCAGGCTGATCAGCAACGCCTGCTGCCGGTCGTTGTCAAGGCTGGCGACCAGCACCTGGGCCCCGGCGGCGCGGGTGTCGAGGCTGCTGAAATTGCCGTTGAAACGCGCCAGTTCGGCGCCTTTGCTGTCGAGCAGTTGCAAGCCGTCGCGGGGGCTGGCGGCCAGGCGTTCGCTGGTGTTGGGCAGGAAGGCGATGGCTTCGGCCTTCAGGCTGGGTGCCCACGGGGTCAGTGCCAGGTCGGCGGCGAACGCATGACTGCTGGAGGCCAGGGCGATCAGCAGGTACAGCTTGGAGATTCTCATGAACAAACAAATCCTGTGAATACGATGAAGATCCAATGTGGCAAAGGCGGTGTGTCATTTGCCGAATGGGGTGGCTGATCCACCGCCATCGGGGGCAAGCCCCCTCCCACAGTTGGAATGTGTTGAATTCAGAAATGGGTAAAGGTCAGGCCCACTGTGTAGGTCGGGCCGTACTCTTCGTATTGGCCGTTGTAGCTGCGGTGGCCGGTGTAGACGAAGTACGACTCGTCGGTGAGGTTCTGGGCCTCGAAGCTGACTTGCAGGTTTTTGGTGAGCGAGTAGCGCGCGCTGAAGTCGACGAAGGTCTGGGCGTCGACATGCAGGTCGTGGGCCTTGTCGTTGATCGAGGCCAGCTCGTACAGGTAGGCCGACTTGTAGTTGGCCGACAGGCGCAGGCTGAGCTTGTCGTCTTCCCAGCCGAGCATCAGGTTGCCGACGGTGTCCGACTGATTGGGCAGGCTGATGTTGCGTTTGCGGTTTGTGCCGCTGGCGGCGTCGAAGCCTTCGATGTCCGCGCTGGAGCGGCTGAAGGTGCTGTTGGCGCCGATCAGCAAGCCGTTCCACGGCGCGGGCAGCCAGTCGAATTTCTGCGAATAGGCCAACTCCAGGCCGTACAGCTTGGCGCTGTCGCCGTTGTCGTAGGTGTGGGCCTCGGCGAAGTTGGTCCAGGCCCCGGTGCCGGCAAGGTCGGTGTTGTAGACGAAATTCTTGATGTCTTTGTAGAACACGAAGGCCGACACGGTGCCGGCGCGGCCCATGAAGTGCTCGATACCCAGGTCGAGGTTGCTCGATTCGAGGGGCTTGAGGTCCGGGTTGCCGAAGGTCGCCTCGTCATCGTCGATCACAAAACCCGGCGCCAGCTGGCCGAAGGTCGGGCGCACCACGGACTTGGTCCAGGCCGCTCGCACTTGGGTGTTTTTGTCGATCTGGTAGCGCGCATGCAGGCCCGGCAGCCAGTGGTGGTAGCGGCGCTTGGTCTCGGTGGGGGTGAACACACCGTCGGTGGCGCCGGTGCCCTTGGCTTCGAACTCGGTGCCTTCGTAGCGCAGGCCGGCGATAAAGCGCCAGTCGTCGATATCGATCGTGTTCATCAGGTAGCCGGCGTTGATGTCTTCGCGGATCGTGAAGTCGTTGACCCGCGATTCGGTCTCGTCGTAGAAATCCGCCGGGTTGAGACCGCCGATCAGCTGCTTGATGGCGCTGGGGCTGATGCCGGGGCCGTAGTGACCGAGGCGATAGTCGACCTTGCCCTTCTGGAATTGGCTGAGGTTGAGTTGATCGGCGCTGAAGCCGAGGGTGTCGAAGTCCTCATACACCCAGGCTTGCAGGTCATTGTCCTTGTGGCGGCGGCTGACTTTGCCGCCGAATTTGACCTGGGACGCGTAGCCGCTCAGGTCGTAGTCGCGGGCCAGGTCCAGGCGCAGGTTTTTCTCGGTGTCCTGGGTGTTCTGTTTTTCCCAGTCGACTTTATCGAGGGTGAAGTTGCTCGCGTCGTAGAAGCCGGCACCGATGATCGGGCGCGGCTTGTCCTTGTCGTAGAAACCGCTGTTGGCAAAATCGCCGCCGTCAAAGGTCGCGCCGGCGATATGCGCCGGGCTGTCTTCGCTGGACTGGCTGTAACCCGCCTGGCCGCTGAGGGTCCACAGGCCAAGCATGCGCTCACCGCCGAATACGTAGGACTGGATCTTCTGGGTTTCCTCACGGTGCTTCAGCTTGCGTTTGCCCTCGGCATCGCCCAGCTCGCCCGGCGCCTGCGGGTCGGCGAATTCGAGGCTGGTGGCGTTGCGGGTTTCGGTGTCGGTGTAGCGGCTGTAGAGGGTGCGCAGGTAATAGCTGCTGAGGTCATCGGGCTTGTAGTCGAAATTCAGGCCGCCGCCGGCGCGTTCGCGGCTGATGTCGTAGTCGCGTTGTTCGAATTCGTTGAGCCTGGCGCCGTCGGTGAAGTCCCAGGCGCCGCCGGTCTCGACGTTGTCCGAACCGAAGTCGCGCTTCTGCCAGCTGAGAGCGGCGGCCACGCCAAAGTTGTCGATGCCGTCGCCGAGGCTGAATCGGTTGCTGGCGGCGCCGGAGAATTTCGGGCTGGTCTGGCGGGTGTTCTTGTCGTAGCTGGCTTCGCTGCTGCCGGTGTAGAACAGGCCTTTGTGGTCGAAGGCCGACAGGCTTTGCACATCGACGGTGCCGCCGAGGGAGTTGGCGTCCATGTCCGGGGTCAGGGTCTTGATCACCGACAGCGACTGCACCAGCTCGGAGGGCAGCACGTCGAGGGCCACGGCGCGGCGTGCGCTTTCCGGGGCGGGTACCAGGGTGCCGTTGATGGTCACGCTGTTGAGGTCCGGGCCCAGGCCGCGCACGCTGACGAAACGCCCTTCGCCCTGGTCGCGCTCCACACTGATGCCCGGCAGGCGCTGCGCCGCTTCGGCAACGTTTTGATCCGGCAACTGGGCCACGCCATCGGCATGCACCACGCTCTTGATGCTGTCGGCGCTGCGCTGCTCTTTGAGCGCCTGGTCGATGGCGGCGGCCTGGCCGACCACTTCGACATGCTCGGTGGCGGCCGCGTCGGCCGCATTCAGCCGTTCGCTGGCCATCGCCAGGGCCAAGGCGGTAAGCGTAAAGCTGACGAGCCCGGTGCGCTTGTACATGCAATCCTCCCCAAGAATCGGTTGGCGCCAGGCAAGTGGCCCGGCAACTGGGAGGGCACGCTAGGGGTGGGGGATGACGGTTCTGTGACAGGGGTTGGCAGAAGTCCCCGTATACCAGGGTTTAGAGCGACCCTGAGTGCACAAATGAGCTGAAATGACCTCGATTAAGTGTGGGAGCGGGCTTGCTCGCGAA
>NZ_JBAWDE010000209.1:0-6176 GCF_049590575.1 Pseudomonas sp. | reverse complement strand
CCCGAAAGCGGTGTGTCAGTCAATAAACATATCGACTGCGCTACCGCTATCGGGGGCAAGCCCCCTCCCACATTGGACCTGCTTCGTGTTGAAGGCCGCGTTAGCTGACCAGCGTGGCGTCCAGGCTGATTTTTGCATTCAGCACCTTGGAAACCGGGCACCCTTCTTTGGCTTTCTTGCTCAGTTCATCGAACTGCGCCTGGCTCGCGCCCGGGATTTTAGCCTTCAGGATCAGATGCACAGCAGTGATCGCGAAGCCGCCATCGACCTGGTCGAGGGTCACTTCGGCCTGGGTGTCGATGCTGTCAGCCTTGAGGCCGGCATCACCCAGAATCATCGAAAACGCCATGGAGAAACAGCCGGCATGGGCCGCGCCGATCAATTCTTCAGGGTTGGTGCCCTTGCCGCCTTCGAAACGGGCCTTGAAGCCGTAGGGTGCTTCGCGCAACACGCCGGTTTCGGTGGAAATGGAACCCAGGCCAGTCTTCAGATCACCTTCCCAATGCGCGGATGCCTTTTTAACAATACTCATAGCTTTCTCCTCGAACGGTGGTTTTGCGTCAGTAAGGGTTCTGAGGATAGACGCCCCGGCAAAGTTCATCTTGTCGGAGAAACCTAGCGAAACAGTAGGAAATTTCCATGCTCGCTATTGAATCTCGGGTATATGCCCTCATTTCATACAGCATGCACATGAAGCGGCAGGTTTTGGTTCGTCTAAGAAGCCTGCGCCCCCATTGGAGAAGCAGGCTTATGAAATCGCTGTCCGACGTAAAATTCTCGACCCTGGACCTGGTACCCGTACGGGCCAATGGCAGCGCGGCGCAGTCGCTGCGCAATTCCCTGGACCTGGCGCAGCACGTGGAAAAGTTTGGCTACAACCGTTTCTGGGTGGCGGAACACCACAATATGGACGGCATCGCCAGCTCGGCGACCTCGGTGTTGCTGGGTTACCTGGCCGCTGGCACCTCGACCATCCGTGTCGGCTCCGGTGGCGTGATGCTGCCCAACCATGCGCCCCTGGTGATTGCCGAACAGTTCGGCACCCTGGAAAGTCTCTACCCCGGCCGTATCGACCTGGGCCTGGGCCGCGCGCCCGGTTCCGACCAGATGACCGCGCGCGCCCTGCGCCGTGAGCGCTCCGGCAGCGCAGATGAATTCCCGGAAGACGTGGCCGAGCTGATGGCCTACCTGGGCCCACGCACCCCCGACCAACGCATCATCGCCGTGCCCGGCACCGGCACCAACGTGCCGGTGTGGCTGCTGGGTTCCAGCTTGTTCAGCGCGCAGCTGGCAGGTGAACGCGGTTTGCCCTACGCCTTCGCTTCCCACTTCGCACCGCGTTTGATGCATGAGGCGATTCGCGTCTACCGCAATCACTTCACGCCTTCAGCCGTGCTGGACAAACCCTACGTAATGCTCGGCGTTCCGCTGGTAGCAGCCGACACCGATGAGCAAGCCGAGTACCTGGCGACCTCGATGTACCAGCGCATCCTGGCGCTGATGCGTGGCCAGAGCCTGATGCAACGCGCGCCGGTGAAAACCATGGATGGCCTGTGGCTGCCCCATGAGAAAGACGCCGTAGGCAGCTTCCTCGGCCTGGCGATGGTCGGCAGCCCGGCGAAGATCCGCGCCAAACTGGAAGTGCTGATTGAGCAAACCGGCGCTGATGAACTGATCTTTACCAGCGACCTGTACGAACACGCCGACCGGATCCGTTCCTACGAGCTGTTGGCGCAGGCGATGAAGGGTTAAAAACCCGAAGCAAAAAAAAACGACGCACGTGTGGTGATGGAGCAAGCTCCCTCGCCACAAGTGCGTCGTTTCATATGCCTAACACGGGATTAACCGCGTTTGTAGGCAATTTCCTTGGTGCCACCTTCGCAGCTGCCGACCACTGTGTGATCGCTGGGCGCAGCGCCTTTATCCACGACTTCCAGCGAATAGCCCGAAGCGCCTTTGGCATCGATTTTCGCGGCAATTTCGCTCTTCAGCTCTTCACAAGGCTTGCCAGCCGCCAGGGCTGTGCCCGCAATGCTCAACAAACCTACCGCTAACAGGAACTTCTTCATCCGTTACTTTCCTTGCGCTGATCGAAAAGAGCGTGCCGACGCTTTCGCATCGGCACCCATTGGTTGTAGCGCAGGTTATGGCAATCGGCCAGTCGGCAAAGTTCAACCCGCCCGATCAACTACTGGCAATTCGAAACCCCACTTTGAGGGTGACCTGGAAGTGCGCGGCCTTGCCGTCCTTGATGTGGCCACGGGTCTCGGTCACTTCAAACCACTCCAAGTGCTTGATGCTCTTGTTGGCTTCGGCAAGGGCGTTGTTGATCGCGTCTTCGATGCTGGTGGCCGACGAGCCGACCAGTTCGACTTTCTTGTACGTGTGATGATCAGACATAGCGTTTCTCCTGAGGTCTCTAGTGAGCGTAGCAGTCAATGTTCGTACTGCTTCTGTCGACCATTGCTACCTGAAAGTTCAGATTTACTGCACTTTCTGAAAGCGCCGCAGTCGGTATCTACACATGCCACTCAATCACTTCAGGAGAGTCCACATGGCCAACACTTCTTTACGCAAAGCGTCGCTGGAAAGCATGGAAGCCGAGATTTCGAGCCTGCTCAAGTCCCTTGAGAGCCTCAAGGACGATGCGTCCGATGAGTCGCGCAAAACGCTGAAGGCCCTGAAAAGCAATGCCGAGAATGCCCTCAAGCACTCCCGTCATCTGATCAGCGATGCCTACGAAGAAAGCAAAGTCAAAATCCGCGAAACCGGTGTTGCTACCCGGGACTACGCACAAGAGCACCCATGGACTACAGCCGGCGTCGCTGTCGGTGCCCTGGGCCTGTTGGCTGCGTACCTGCTGTGCAAACGCGGTGACTGATCGACCGGCTAAACCGGCTGGCGCAATAGCTCTGCCTTGAGCCACTGCGCCAGTTGACCCGCGCGCCCATCTGCGGCGCGCTTGGGTAGCCACAACGCCAGGTGCGCCGGGGTTTCACTGAAGCCCCACGGCGCCACCAGGCGACCCGCTCGCAGGTCCTCTGCCACCAGCGGTTCTGGCGCAATCGCCACGCCCAACCCCGCGACCGCCGCCTCCAGCAAATAATACAAATGTTCAAACCCCTGGCCATGCTTCAACGTGCCGGGCTCGATGCCGTGTTGCTGCGCCCAACTCGGCCAGGCTTGCGGGCGGGAAGTGGTGTGCAGCAAGGCTTCGTGACACAACGCCGAGGCAGGCGCCTGGCTCAAGCGCGGGTAACCGGCAAAACGCGGGCTCAGCACCGGGCCGATGCGCTCGCTGGCCAGCGCGTACACCTGCATATCCGCCGGCCATGGTGGTTCTGCGAATACCAGCAAAGCGTCGAGACCGGGACGCCTGGGGTCGAGGTCGCCATCACCCGCCGACAGGTGCAGGCGCAAATCCGGCAGGTCAGCGTTCAGGCGGCCCAACCGCGGAATCAACCAGCGCGCCAGCAAACTTCCAGAACAACCGAGCACAAACGGCGCATCGGCGCTGGCCTGGGACAGCTCGGCGCACACATCGCGTAAACGTTCGAAAGCATCCGAACTGGCATCCCGAAGCCGAACACCGGCATCTGTGAGTTTAAGGCCACGCCCGTCCTTGACGAACAGGCTGACACCCAAGTGCTCTTCCAACGCCCTCAGTTGGCGACTGACCGCGCCATGAGTCACGTGAAGTTGATCGGCCGCCTGGCTGACGCTGTTCAGCCGCGCAGTGGCTTCGAACGCGCGCAGGGCATTGAGGGGCGGAAGGTCTCGGCTCATCTGTGAGTTTTCCTGACAGGTTGCGGCGATCTTATCGGTTTTCAGCGTAGAACGTCAGGGGTAGAGTGGTCGTCATTGTCGTTTACACACCTTCTTTTCCTGGAGCGTCCCATGACTCAGTCCCAGACCGATCTACGCAACGGCCCAGATCTCAACGGCCTGTTCGGCGCGTTCGGCGGCCGCTACGTCGCTGAAACCCTGATGCCGTTGATCCTCGATTTGGCCCGCGAATACGAAGCGGCCAAGATTGATCCGGCGTTCAATGAGGAATTGGCCTACTTCCAACGCGACTACGTCGGCCGCCCGAGCCCGCTGTATTTCGCCGAGCGCCTGACTGAGTTCTGCGGCGGCGCCAAGATCTACCTCAAGCGCGAAGAGCTGAACCACACCGGCGCGCACAAGATCAACAACTGCATCGGCCAGATCCTGCTGGCGCGGCGCATGGGCAAAAAACGCATCATCGCCGAGACCGGCGCCGGCATGCACGGCGTGGCCACAGCCACCGTGGCTGCACGCTTCGGCCTCGACTGCGTGATCTACATGGGCACCACCGACATCGAGCGCCAGCAGGCCAACGTGTTCCGTATGAAGTTGCTGGGCGCGCAAGTGATCCCGGTGGTCTCCGGCACCGGCACCCTCAAAGACGCGATGAATGAAGCCCTGCGCGACTGGGTCACCAACGTCGAAGACACCTTCTACCTGATCGGCACCGTGGCCGGCCCGCACCCTTACCCGGCGATGGTCCGTGACTTCCAGGCCGTGATCGGCAAGGAAACCCGTGACCAGATGCAAGCCCAGGAAGGTCGCCTGCCGGACAGCCTGGTGGCGTGTATCGGCGGTGGCTCGAACGCCATGGGCCTGTTCCACCCATTCCTGAATGACCCCAGCGTCGAAATCATCGGCGTGGAAGCAGCAGGCTATGGCATCGAAACCGGCAAACATGCCGCCAGCCTCAACGGCGGCGTACCGGGTGTGCTGCACGGCAACCGGACGTTCCTGTTGCAGGACGACGACGGCCAGATCATCGATGCCCACTCGATCTCCGCAGGCCTCGACTACCCCGGCATCGGCCCGGAACACGCCTGGTTGCATGACATCGGCCGCGCCGAGTACACCTCGGTGACTGACGACGAAGCCCTGCAAGCGTTCCACACATGCTGCCGCCTGGAAGGCATTATTCCCGCACTGGAAACGGCCCACGCCCTGGCTGAAGTGTTCAAACGCGCACCGAAGCTGCCGAAAGATCACCTGATGGTGGTTAACCTGTCCGGCCGTGGCGACAAAGACATGCAGACCGTTATGCACCACATGGAACAGTCTCAGCAGGAGAAACACTAAATGAGCCGCCTGCACGCACGCTTTGCGCAACTGAAAGAACAAAACCGCGCCGCCCTGGTGACTTTCGTCACCGCCGGCGACCCGGGTTATGACACCTCGCTGGCGATCCTCAAAGGCTTGCCGGCCGCCGGCGCCGATGTGATCGAGCTGGGCATGCCCTTCACCGACCCGATGGCCGACGGCCCGGCGATCCAGCTGGCCAACATTCGCGCGCTGGAAGCCAAGCAGAATCTGGCGAAAACCCTGCAGATGGTGCGCGAGTTCCGCAAAGATAACGACGACACCCCGCTGGTGCTGATGGGTTACTTCAACCCGATCCACAAATACGGCGTGCCAACGTTTATTGCTGATGCGAAATCAGCCGGCGTAGACGGCCTGATCGTGGTCGACATGCCGCCCGAGCATAACGGCGAGCTGTGCGACCCGGCCCAGGCTGCCGGCATCGACTTCATCCGCCTGACCACGCCGACCACCGATGACGTGCGGCTGCCGACCGTGCTCAACGGCAGCTCCGGTTTTGTGTACTACGTCTCCGTGGCCGGTGTGACCGGTGCGGGCGCCGCCACCCTGGAACACGTCGAAGAAGCGGTGGCCCGCCTGCGTCGGCATACCGACCTGCCGATCAGCATCGGTTTTGGTATCCGCACGCCGGAGCAAGCGGCCGCCATCGCGCGCCTCGCGGATGGCGTGGTGGTGGGTTCGGCATTGATCGATCACATCGCCAACGCCAGCAACGATCAGCAAGCAATTGATGGGGTGTTGACCCTCTGCGCGGCGCTGTCGGAAGGCGTACGCAACGCCCGTAAGTAAACGCCGTGTAGCAAGAGGTAAAGTTCCTGATACAGAGGAATCAACCCGCGCAAGTACAGCCTAAACAGCAAGACCAAGGGATTTCGAACCTCGTTCGGGATCCCTTTTTTGTTCGTGCAGTACTGAGGAAACACCCCATGAAAATGCCCAAACGCTTGATTGCCGGTCTCGGCGTGCTGATGCTCGGCGCGAGTGCCCTGGCGCAGGCCGCGCCGTACGACCAGGGCGGCCCTGACCGTGGC
>NZ_JBAWDE010000208.1:0-2528 GCF_049590575.1 Pseudomonas sp. | reverse complement strand
TTCGCGAGCAAGCCCGCTCCCACAGTCGATTTTCAGTGTTCTTCAGATTTTGCGGCTGCGCATCTGCACACCGGCCCCCATCGCCAACCCGGCGGTGCGCTCCAGGGCATCGGCAAATGCCTGGCGTTGCTCCGGGTCGATTTGCGACAGAAACAGCTCATCCACCGTGCTTTCGTAGACCTGCCACATTTTTTTGCGCAGCACCCGCCCGGCATCGGTGATCGAGGCAAACGCCGCGCGGCCATCACCGTCGGAGCGTGAACGCACGACCAGGCCGTCCTTTTCCAGGCGGTCGACCAACCGCGTGAGGTTGTAACGCTCGATGGCCAGCACATCGGCCAACTCGTGCATGCGGCGCGTGCCTTCGGGGCCGCTTTCCAGGCCCCAGAGTGCGTCGTACCAGGCGTAGGGCGGCAGGCCTGCCGCGCCCAGGCGGCGCTCGATTTCACGGATGACGGTCCTGTGGGCCCTGACAAAACGGAACCATACATCAGGCTCTTTCGACGACATGCAACACCATCCGGCGGTTTTCAAGAAGGTTGCAATAGTAGCTCATCCCGCGCTAGATTCGGCCTTGTAGTTGCAATTGCAATTACTTTTCCAGTGCTCCCACAAGGAGCCCGCCCCTTGAAATCCGCCTACCCTGGAGCCTCACATGACCCCGAACAACGCAGTCAGCCGCGATGACGATCCACAGGAAACCCGCGAGTGGCTGGAGTCCATCGAATCGGTGCTGTCCACCGAAGGCCGCCCGCGCGCCCACTACCTGATCGATCAATTGCTGGATTTCGACGTGGCGCGGCATGGCGACTTCTACGGGCGGGTCACCACCCCCTACGTCAACACCATCCCTGTGGACCGCCAGTTGCCCTACCCCGGCAACCTGGACATCGAACGGCGGACCAACGCGTTTATTCGCTGGAACGCCATGGCCATGGTGCTGCGTGCAGGCAAACACTCAGGCGTGGGTGGGCATATCGCGACTTACGCGTCAGCTGCGGTGTTGTACGACGTAGGCTTCGACCACTTCTTCCGTGGCCGAACCGACACCTTTGACGGTGATCTGGTGTACATCCAGGGCCACTCCTCGCCGGGCATCTACGGTCGCGCCTACCTTGAAGGGCGCATCAGCGAAGCGCAACTCGACAACTTCCGCCGCGAGGCCGGTGGCGAAGGTCTTTCGTCCTACCCGCACCCGCGCCTGATGCCGGACTTCTGGCAATTCCCCACCGTGTCCATGGGCCTGGGGCCCATCACCGCGGCCTACCAGGCGCGCTTTATGCGCTACCTCGAGTTCCGTAACCTCAAGCAGCACCAGGGCCGCAAAGTCTGGGCGTTCCTCGGCGATGGCGAAATGGACCAACCGGAATCCCTGGCGGCCATCTCCCTGGCCGGACGCGAGAAACTCGACAACCTGATCTTCGTGGTCAACTGCAACCTGCAACGCCTGGACGGCCCGGTGCGCGGCAACGCCAAGGTGATCCAGGAATTCGAAAGCCTGTACCGCGCCGCCGGCTGGAACGTGATCAAGGTGATCTGGGGCGGCGGCTGGGACGCGCTGCTGGAAAAAGACCAAAGCGGCTTGCTGCGCCAACGCATGATGGAATGCGTGGACGGCGACTATCAAAACTACAAATCGCAGAACGGCGCGTATGTGCGTGAGCATTTCTTCGGCAAATATCCGGAATTGCTCGCACTGGTCGCGGACATGTCCGACGACGAAATCTGGAAACTCTCACGCGGCGGGCATGACCCGGACAAGGTCTACAACGCCTACGCGGCGGCCGTGCGCCATACCGGTCGGCCTACGGTGATCCTGGCGAAGACCGTCAAGGGCTTCGGCATGGGCGAAGCCGGCGAAGGCCAGAACATCAACCATCAGCTGAAAAAGATGGGCGCCGACGCGGTAAAAGCCTTCCGCGACCGTTTCGGCCTGGAAGTGCCGGACGAGCACCTGGATGAAATCCCTTACCTCAAGCCCGCCGCCGACAGCGCAGAAGCCCGCTACTTTGCCGCGCGGCGCCAGGCATTGGGCGGCTATGTGCCAGCGCGACACACGGCTGTCGAGTCGTTGCAGATCCCCGACCTGAGCGCCTTCGCCACCCAGCTCAAAGACACCGGCGACCGCGCGATCTCGACCACCATGGCCTTTGTGCGCATCCTCGGCACGCTGCTCAAGGACCCGCACCTGGGCAAACTGATCGTGCCCATCGTGCCGGACGAGTCACGCACCTTCGGCATGGAAAGCCTGTTCCGCCAGATCGGCATTCACTCGGCGGTCGGCCAGCTGTATACGCCACAGGACGCCGGGCAACTCAGCTACTACAAGGAGAGCAAGGACGGACAGATCATGCAGGAAGGTCTGAATGAGTCTGGCGCCATTTCCTCATGGATCGCGGCGAGTACGTCCTACAGCAACCACGGCCTGATGACCGTGCCGTTCTATATTTTCTATTCGATGTTCGGCTTCCAGCGCGTCGGCGACCTGGCGTGGGCGGCGGGCGATGCGCGGGCGCGCGGCTTCCTGC
>NZ_JBAWDE010000207.1:0-1737 GCF_049590575.1 Pseudomonas sp. | reverse complement strand
ACCACCGGCAAGCCATTGCGCCGCGCGGCCGCCATGACGTTGAAGCCCCCGCCGGCTTCGAAGCTGGCGGATTGCGCCAGCACATCACCGCCGGTCGCAGGCAGGGTATCGAGGGCCATGACCAGGTCGACGATGACCTGGCCGGTGTGCAGCAATCTAGACATTAGGGCGCTCTACTAAAGCCGGACGACGGTCAGCCGCGCCGCCCAGTGCCGCATAAATCCCGCCGGCGACCAGGAAGGTGACGATCCAGCCCAGGCCGTTGTGGCCCAGCCAGGAGTCGGACAAAGGCCCGGCGAACCAGATATTTTCGGCGGTAGTGCCGATGGTGGTGAAGCTGAAACCCAGCACGATGGCCACGGCCCAGGCGCCAAATGCACGCCATTCCACCCCGCCGCGGTACCAGTAGGCGCTGCTGGGGCTCACGTCCAGCAGGTCCTTGGGGCTGTAATAGTGGCGATGAATCAGGTCGACCACGAAGATCCCGACCCACGCAGTGATCGGCACGGCGAGCAACGAAATAAAGGTGATGAACGGGCCGTAGAAGCTGTCGGCGATCAGCATGAAGTAAATCGAACCGGCGAAGATCGCCACGATATCGACGATCACCGCGTGCACGCGCTTGACCTTCAAGCCGAGGGTCAAGGTGGTGAGACCAGCCGAATACACCGACAGGTTGTTCGACAACAGCAAGCCACCAAAGGCGGTGATCAGGTACGGCACGGCCATCCAGGTCGGCAGCATGTCGCGGATCGCGATGATCGGGTCAGTCGCCGAGGCCAGGCCGTTGTTGCCCACCGACAGCAAGCCGCCGAGGGTGATCAGCAACACCAGCGGGATACCCGCACCGAACGCGGCGGACGCTACCAGGCGCACGGCCTTGACGCTGCGATGCTGGTAGCGCGACATATCGGCACCCGCATTGGCCCAGCCGATGCCGGTGCCGGCGGCCATGGTGCCGACGCCGATGATCATCGCACTCAGCGGTGCAGGGGTGGCGTTGAACACCGCGCTCCAGTCGATGGTGGCGCAGAGGAAGCCGCCGACCAGGATATTCAAGGCGCCGAACACGTAGGTCGCCCACTTCTGGATCACCAGCAAGGTGGCGTGGCCCAGGCCTGACACGGCCAGGGTCAGCAGCACAAAGATGGCGATGAAGATCAGGGTCAGCACCGGAGCGCTTTTGGCCTCGACCGGCGAGCCGAACAGGATCGAACACAACGACAACAGCACAAAGGCCGCGGTGGTGGTGTTGACGGTTTCCCAGCCCAGGCGTGACATCAGCGACACCAGGGTCGGGCCGATATTGCCGCGCACGCCGAAGATCGCGCGGGACAAGGTCAGGCTCGGTGCGCGGCCACGGCGCCCGGCAATCGAGATGATGCCGACCACCGCGAACGACCCGGCGGCGCCAAGGATCGCCACGATGATCGCCTGCCAGATCGCCAGCCCGCGAAACGCCACCAGGGTCGCGCCCAGCGGCAAGCCGAGGATGCTGATATTGGCGGCGAACCACACCCAGAACAGTTGCAGGGGATGACCGTTGCACTCGCTTTCGGGGACCGGTTCGATACCGCGTGTTTCCAGTTGTCCGGCGCTTTGGCCGGAAGACGTGCTGCTCATGAGGGGTGCTCCTGATGCCTGTATTGTTGTGGTTGTGGCAGGTGTGCAAAGTGAACCTTTACTCGGTCTCCATGACTCGATGCGATTAACTGTGGGAGCGGGCTTGCTCGCGAA
>NZ_JBAWDE010000206.1:0-6631 GCF_049590575.1 Pseudomonas sp. | reverse complement strand
GTGCATGAATTGGTCGCCGACCGTGCGCGGGAAAATCCGCAGGCGGTGGCGGTAAAATTCGATGCGCAAACCCTGACCTACGGCGAGCTGGACCGCCAGGCCAACCGCCTCGCGCATGCCTTGATCGCGCGTGGCGTCGGCCCGGAAGTGCGCGTGGCCATCGCCATGCCGCGCAGCGCGGAAATCATGGTGGCGTTCCTCGCCGTGATGAAAGCCGGTGGCGTCTACGTGCCGCTGGACATCGAGTACCCGCGTGATCGCCTGCTGTACATGATGCAAGACAGCCGCGCGCAACTGCTGCTGACCCACGGCAGCGCATTGGCGCAACTGCCGGTCCCCGAAGGCATGCAAACCCTGGCGATTGATCGCACCGAGGACTGGGCTGATTACGGCGACAGCACTCCGTCAGTCGAGCTGGATGGCGACAACCTGGCCTACGTGATCTACACCTCCGGCTCCACCGGCATGCCCAAGGGCGTGGCCGTGGCCCATGGGCCGTTGGTGGCGCACATCATCGCCACCGGCGAGCGTTACGAGACCTCTCCAAGTGATTGCGAATTGCACTTCATGTCGTTCGCCTTCGACGGCTCCCACGAAGGCTGGATGCACCCGCTGATCAACGGCGCGAGCGTATTGATCCGTGACGACAGCCTGTGGCTGCCGGAATACACCTACCAGCAGATGCACCGCCACAATGTGACCATGGCGGTGTTCCCGCCGGTCTATCTGCAACAACTGGCCGAGCATGCCGAGCGCGACGGCAACCCGCCAAACGTGCGCGTGTACTGCTTTGGCGGTGATGCGGTGGCGCAGGCCAGCTACGACCTGGCCTGGCGCGCGCTCAAACCGACCTACCTGTTCAACGGCTACGGCCCGACCGAAACCGTGGTCACGCCGCTGCTGTGGAAGGCGCGAAAAGGCGACCCGTGCGGCGCCGTCTATGCGCCGATTGGCACGCTGCTGGGCAACCGCAGCGGCTACGTGCTGGACGCGCAACTCAACCTGCAACCGATCGGCGTGGCCGGCGAGTTGTACCTGGGCGGCGAGGGCGTGGCCCGGGGTTACCTGGAACGCCCGGCCCTGACCGCCGAACGCTTTGTGCCCGACCCGTTCGGCAAACCCGGCAGCCGCGTGTATCGCAGCGGCGACCTGACCCGTGGTCGCCCGGATGGCGTGGTGGACTACCTCGGCCGCGTCGACCATCAGGTGAAGATCCGCGGTTTCCGTATCGAGCTGGGTGAAATCGAAGCACGCCTGCGCGAGCAGGACAGCGTCGGTGAAACCGTGGTGGTGGCCCAGGAAGGGCCGACCGGCAAGCAACTGGTGGCGTACGTTGTACCGGCCGACGCTGGCGCGGCTGACGAAATCGGTTTGCGCGACACCCTGCGCCGCGCCCTGAAAGCCCGTCTACCGGACTACATGGTCCCGGCGCACTTCATATTCCTGGCGCAAATGCCGCTGACGCCCAACGGCAAGCTCGACCGCAAGGGCCTGCCGCAACCGGATGCGAGCCTGATGCAGCAGGTCTACGTGGCCCCTGAAACCGAGCTGGAGCAACAGATCGCCGCGATCTGGGCCGACGTGCTGCGCCTGCCGCAAGTGGGCCTGGACGACAATTTCTTTGAAGTGGGCGGCCACTCTTTGCTGGCGATCCAGATCACCTCCAGGGTCCAGGCCGAACTGGGCCTGGAAGTGCCGCTGGTAGAAGTATTCCAGACCGAAACGCTGCGCGCCTATGTACAGGCCGCCGCCACCTTCCGCGCGGGCACGGCGGAAGATTTTGATGACCTTCGTGACTTTTTGAGCGAACTAGAGGCGATTTGAACCATGCTTTCCAACCCTAATATTGATCTGGTCTCGCGCTTTCTTCGCCTGCCTCTGGAACAACGCCAGCAGTTTTACCAACGCCTGCAAAGCCGGGGCATGAGCTTCGCCCAATTACCGATCGTGGCGGCGCGCGAGGCCGGCCAGGGCCTGCCGCTGTCCTACGCCCAGGAGCGTCAGTGGTTTCTCTGGCAACTGGACCCAGACAGCGCCGCCTATCACATTCCGGGCGCACTGCGCCTCACCGGCCGCCTGGACAAAAGCGCGTTGCAGCGCAGCTTCGACAGCTTGCTGGCGCGCCATGAAAGCTTGCGCACGCGCCTGAACCTGGAGGGCGAACATCGCTCCCAGGTGGTGCTGGAGCAGGCACACATCGAACCGGTTGAAAGCTCGGTAGACGAAGCGCAGTTGCAGGCCCGCGTGCAGGCAGAAATTACCCGGCCGTTCGATTTGCAGAACGGCCCGTTGCTGCGCTTGAGTCTGTTGCGCCTGAGCGAAGAGGAGCATGTGCTGGTGTTGGTGCAACACCATATCGTCTCGGACGGCTGGTCAATGGGGATCATGGTGCAAGAGCTGATGCAGTTCTACGCTGCGTTCAGCCAAGGCCTTGAATGTGAGTTGGCGCCGTTGTCGATTCAATATGCGGACTACGCCTTGTGGCAGCGTCGCTGGATGGAAGCCGGGGAGAAAGCCCGCCAGCTCGGCTATTGGTGCGAGCAGTTGGGCGGCACGCAACCGGTGTTGGAGTTGCCTCTGGATCACCCGCGCCCAGCCCGGCAAAGTTACCGTGGCGCACGCCACGACGTCGCGCTGGAGCCGGCGCTGGTCGCCAGCCTCAAAGCCCTGGCACAACGCGAGGGCGTGACCCTGTTCATGCTCTTGCTGGCTTCGTTCCAGACCCTGTTGTATCGCTACAGCGGGCAATCCGATATCCGCGTGGGCGTGCCGAACGCCAACCGTAACCGCGCCGAGACGGAAGGCCTGATCGGCTTTTTCGTCAACACCCAGGTGCTCAAGGCTGATATCGACGGCCAGATGACCTTCAGGCAGTTGCTGTTGCAGGTCAAACAACGCTCGCTGGAGGCCCAGAGCCACCAGGATTTGCCGTTCGAGCAACTGGTTGAAGCGCTGCAACCCGAACGCAGCCTCAGCCACAACCCGCTGTTCCAAGTGATGTTCAATCACCAGGCCCAAGCGCGCACAGTGGCAAGCGCGCAACGCCTGCCGGGCCTGACGGTGCAGACACTGGCGAGCGAAGAGCAGAGCACGCAGTTCGACTTGAGCCTGGACACCGAAGAAACCGATCAAGGCCTGTGGGCCTCATGGACCTACGCCACCGACCTGTTCGACGCCGCCACCGTGGAACGCATCGCACTGCACTGGCAAACCTTGTTGCGCAGCGTGGCCGCCGGTGATGTGCAGCGGCGTATTGAGCAAATGGCGATGTTGGCCCCTGAAGAACAGCACCCGCTGCTGGTTGATTGGAACAACAGCGCTGCTGCGTTTGAAAGCGCGGCGGGCGTGCATGGGCTTTTCGAAGCCCAGGCCCGGCAACGGCCGGACGCCGTCGCGCTGCGGCTTGACGAGCAGTCCCTGACCTATGCCGAATTGAATCACCACGCCAACCGCCTGGCCCATTATCTGATCGGCCAAGGCGTAGGGCCTGAAGTGATGGTGGGCGTTGCGGTAGAACGCTCGTTCGCCATGGTCGTCAGCCTGTTGGCGATCCTCAAGGCCGGTGGCGCGTATGTGCCACTCGACCCGCAATACCCGCGCGAGCGGCTGCTGCACATGCTGGAAGACAGCAATGTGCGTCTGGTGCTGTGCCAGTCCTCTCAAGCGTTGGCGTTGTCGGCCGACGTGGCGCGCTTGGACATTGACCGCGCGGAAGAGGCGTTGCAGCGTTGTGCGCAGGATGATCCTCACGTCGCCGTGGACCCGCTCAACCTCGCGTATGTGATCTACACCTCCGGCTCCACCGGCAAACCCAAGGGCGTGGCGATCAATCATGCGGCGCTGACCGAGTTTTCCAGCATCGCCGCGACTTACTCGGGTTTGACGCCTGATGATCGCGTGCTGCAATTCGCGACCCTTAACTTCGACGGTTTCGTCGAGCAGCTGTACCCGGCACTCACCCACGGCGCCTGCGTGGTCTTGCGCGGGGCCGAGTTGTGGGACAGTGGCCGGCTGTACGCCGAAATCATCCGCCAGGGCATTACCCTGGCCGACTTGCCGACGGCTTATTGGAACCTGTTCCTGCTCGATTGCCTGGCAGCAGGCCCACGCTCATATGGCGCGCTGCGCCAGGTGCACATCGGTGGCGAAGCGATGCCCCTCGATGGCCCGGCGCAATGGTTGAACGCCGGCCTGGGTCATGTGCGGTTGCTCAACACCTACGGCCCGACCGAGGCCACCGTGGTCTCCAGCGTACTGGACTGTACGGCGGGCGATGACGTCATTGGCGCCACTGCCAGCCCGATTGGCCGCTCGCTGGCGGGCCGTGCGCTGTATGTGCTGGATCGCGACCTGAACCTGGCGCCATTGGGTGCGGTGGGCGAGTTGTATATCGGCAGTCAGCGCGGGCTGGCCCGGGCCTATCTGAAGCGGCCTTTGCTGAGCGCCGAACGCTTTGTGCCGGACCCATTTGGCGCTAACGGCGAACGCCTGTACCGCACCGGTGACCTTGCGCGGTACCGCGCGGACGGTGTCATCGAATACGTTGGCCGGGTGGACCACCAGGTCAAAATCCGCGGTTTCCGCATCGAGCTGGGAGAAATCGAAGCGCTGCTGCTGGCCCAGCACGGCGTGCGCGAAGCCCTGGTAGTGGCTGCCGATAACCAGCTGGTCGCCTACCTGGTGGCCGACGGGCAAGATGCCGATGCGCTGAGAAGCGTGCTGCGCGAGCAATTACCGGACTACATGGTGCCGGCGCACTTGATCTTCCTGGAGCGCATGCCGCTCAACCCGAATGGCAAGCTGGACCGCCAGGCCTTGCCGAAACCCGACGCCAGCCTGTCGCAACAGGTTTGGGTCGCGCCGGTGACTGAGCTTGAGCAGCAGGTGGCGGCCGTGTGGGCCGAAGTCCTCGGCACCGAACGGGTGGGTTTGACCGACCATTTCTTTGAGATGGGCGGGCACTCGTTGCTGGCGATGCGGGTGATCTCCCAATTGCGCAATCTGCTTGGCCGCGAGGTCCCCCTGCGCAGCCTGTTCGAGCAGCCGCGCCTGCAAGGCTTCGTCGCCAGTGTCGTGGTTGATGGGGCGCAGGCGGTATCGTCGGCACCGACGATACACCTGGCCAATCGGGATCAGCCATTGCGGTTGTCGTACGCGCAGGAACGCCAATGGTTCCTGTGGCAACTGGACCCGGACAGCGCCGCTTACCATATCCCCAGCGCCTTGCGCCTGCGTGGCCGACTTGATGTCGCTGCGTTGCAGCGCAGTTTCGATACCCTGGTGGCGCGTCATGAAAGCTTGCGCACGCATGTGCAGCAGCAGGACGACGGCGCGGTACAAGTCATCCAGGCGCCGGCGCCGCTGCTGATCGGTTTTGCCGAGGTGGATGAGGCGAATGTGCAAGGTCGGGTCGAAGCCGAAATTGCCCGCCTGTTCAATCTCCAGGAAGGCCCGCTGCTACGTGTCACCGTGCTGCGCCTGGCTGAGGATGAGCATGTACTGGTGCTGGTGCAGCACCACATCGTGTCCGATGGCTGGTCGATGCAGGTGATGGTTGACGAGCTGGTTCAGCTCTACGCTGCCTACAGCCAGGGCCGGGAAGCGCAACTGCCGAGCATGCCGATCCAGTATGTCGACTATGCCCTGTGGCAACGCGACTGGATGGAAGCCGGGGAAAAGCAGCGGCAGTTGAGCTATTGGCGCGACCTGTTGGGCGGCGAGCAGCCGGTGCTGGAGCTGCCGTTCGATCACCAGCGTCCGGCCCACCAGAGCCATCGTGGTGCGCGTCTGGAGCTGCAGTTGCCGGCCACGCTGACGGCCGGCCTCAAGGCCCTGGCCCACGCCCAGGACGTGACGATGTTCATGCTGCTGCTGGCGTCCTTCCAGGCCCTGTTGCACCGATACAGCGGCCAGCAGGACATCCGCGTCGGCGTGCCGATTGCCAACCGCAACCGGGTCGAGACCGAGCGCCTGATCGGCTTTTTCGTCAACACCCAGGTGCTCAAGGCCGATATTGATGGTCACATTACGTTCAGCGAGCTGTTGGCTCAGGTCAAGCAGCGTGCGCTGGAAGCCCAGGCCCATCAGGACCTGCCGTTCGAGCAACTGGTGGAGGCGCTGCAGCCGGAACGCAGCCTGAGCCTCAACCCGCTGTTCCAGGTGATGTTCAACTTCCAGGCCGACGGGCCCGTTGCCGATGTGCCGAAGCTGGCGCAACTGAGTATCGAAAACCTGAGCTGGAAAACCCGCACCGCTCACTTTGACCTTGATCTGGACGCGCATGACAGCCGTGACGGGCTGTGGGCCTCGCTGGGCTACAGCACCGACCTGTTTGAAGCCGCCACCATCGAGCGCATGGCTCGCCATTGGCAGAACCTGTTGCAGGCGTTGGTCGACGACCAGCAGCAGAGCATCGGCCAACTGAACCTGTTGGACGACGAAGAACAGCAGCACATTCTGCACCTCTGGAACCGCACGGACTCAGGCTTCTCCAGCCAGCGGCTGGTGCATGAATTGGTCGCCGACCGTGCGCGGGAAAATCCGCAGGCGGTGGCGGTAAAATTCGATGCGCAAACCCTGACCTACGGCGAGCTGGACCGCCAGGCCAACCGCCTCGCGCATGCCTTGATCG
>NZ_JBAWDE010000205.1:0-11493 GCF_049590575.1 Pseudomonas sp. | reverse complement strand
GCATCGACCCGCGCGGCCAGGCCTGCGTGGTCGCGGTCCATGGCCAGGGTGTACTGGGACAGGTCATTGGTGCCGATCGACAAAAAGTCCGCGTGCTCGGCCAGTTGCTCGGCCATCAGCGCGGCGGCGGGCACTTCGATCATCACCCCCAGCTCCGGGCGCTGGGTCAGTTGCAGCTCGGCGCACAGTTCGTCCAGGCGCTGGCGGATCTGCAGCAGTTCGTCCACTTCGCTGACCATCGGCAGCAAGATGCGGCAGCGTTCCAGCGGGCACACTTGCAACAGGGCGCGCAGTTGCTGGTCGAGCACTTCGGGGCGCACCTGGGCCAGGCGAATTCCGCGCAGGCCCAGCACCGGGTTGGCCTCGACGGGCAGCGGCAGGTAGTCGAGTTGCTTGTCACCGCCCACGTCGATGGTGCGGATGATCACCGACTTGTCGCCCATCGCATCCAGTACGGCCTGATAAGCCTGGCGTTGCTCCTGCTCATCCGGCGCGGTACGCCGGTCGACAAACAGGAATTCGGTGCGCAGCAGGCCGACGCCATCGGCGCCGTTTTCAAAGGCCAACCGGGCCTCGGCGCTGGAGGCGACATTGGCGGCCACTTCGATGCTGACGCCATCGGTGGTGCGCGCCGGTTGCCGGGCCTGGGCCTGTTGCTGCTGACGGCGCAGGGTGTGCGCGTCGCGAAGCTGATGGACTTCGGCGTGACGCGCCTCGCTGGGCGTCAGTTCCAGGCGACCGTTGTTGGCATCCAGTACCACGCGCTGGCCTGGGGGCACGTCGAGCACGTCGGCGCCCAACGCCACCACGCACGGCAGGCCTTTGCCGCGCGCCAGGATCGCCACGTGTGAGGTGGCACCGCCTTCGGCCATGCAGATGCCGGCCACTTGTTGTGCGCTCAGTTGCAGCAGGTCCGAAGGCGTCAGTTCATGGGCGCTGACAATCGCCCCAGCGGGCAATTCGACGTGCCAGGCTTTACCCAGCAGGGCGCGCAGCACGCGCTGTTGCAAGTCGCGCAGGTCATTGGAGCGCTCGGCAAACAGCGGTTTGCCCAAGGCCAACAGCACCGCGCATTGCGCCTGGATTGCATCGCGCCAGGCGTGGGTGGCGGCGCTGCCGTGTTCGATGGCGGTGGTGGCCGCGTCCAGCAGCGCCGGGTCTTCCAGCAGCGCAAGGTGAGCGGCGAAGATCTCTTCTTCCTCAAGGTTGTTGCGCTGGCGAGCGTGGTCGAGGGTGGCGCGGATTTCACTGCGCACGTGCTCCAGGGCCACATCGAGGCGTTGCAGTTGTTCGTCGGCGGCGTGGTTGCCGGTGTCGACAGGCAGTTCGATCCCGGCCAACCGGAACAGCGGCCCGCAGACCAGGCCTGGCGCTGCGCAGACACCTTCCAATACGCCGGCTTCGGTATTGGCCCGGCGTGGCGCCGCGGCAACCGGCGCGTGGTGTGCTTGCTGGAGGGTGACAGACAAGGCCGCGACCAACGCCTGCAACGCCGCCTCGGCATCCTTGCCGCGACAGGTCACGCGGACCTCGTCGCCTTCGCCAATCCCCAGGCCCATCAAACCGATCAGGCTGTCGCACGCCGCCGACTTGCCGCCCAAGTGCAACTGCGCCTGGCTGCTGAAGCCCTGCGCGGTCTTGCGAATCAGCGCGGCGGGGCGCGCATGCAAACCGCCACGGTGGGTGATGCGCACGCTGGCGCTGGCCTCGGCCATGGCGTTATCCACAGCCGGCTGCGGCGCCTCGGTCGCGCGCGTCACAATGCGCAACAACGGCTCGCCGACGTTGACGGTTTTGCCCGCCACCGGCTGCAACTCAAACCCCTCGCCATTGGTGAGAATGATCAGGCTGATCAGGCTTTTGCACTGTCGCGCAATGCGGTCCAGGTCAAACTGCACCAGCGCCTGGCCCTGGCTTACCCGTGCACCTTCCTTGACCAGCAGCGCGAACCCTTCGCCATTCAGCTCGACGGTGTCGATGCCCACATGCATCAGCAGTTCGGCCCCGTTTTCGGCGCGGATCGTCAGTGCATGGCTGGTCCGCGCGACTTGGATGATCACCCCGTCGCACGGCGCGTGCAGGCAACCGTTCAGAGGGTCGATGGCAATCCCATCGCCCATCGCACCGCTGGCGAACACTTCATCGGGAACGTTGCCCAGGGTCAGCACCGGCCCGGTGAGAGGGGCGCTGAGGGTCAGTTCATTATTGTTGTAGGGCATGGGCACGGTACTCATCAGGAAAACGCCACTCAGTGAGTGCGGGTAACTTTGCTCAGGTGCCGCGGCTGGTCCGGGTCCATGCCTCGGGCTTCAGCCAGGCCGGCGGCCATTACGTAGAAGCTTTGAGTCGCCAGGATCGGGTCCAGGCTCGGGTGTTCGGCGCGGCTCAGGGTCAGGTCGCGTTCGGCGATATCGTCCGGCGCGGCCAGCAGTACACGGGCGCCGCGCTGACGCATGTCGGCAGCCAGGCTCAACAGGCCGGCTTGCTCGGCGCCGCGCGGGGCGAACACCAGCAGCGGGTAGTCCGCGCCGATCAAGGCCATCGGGCCGTGGCGCACTTCGGCGCTGCTGAAGGCTTCGGCCTGGATCGCCGAGGTTTCCTTGAGCTTGAGCGCGGCTTCCTGGGCGATGGCAAAACCGGCGCCGCGGCCGATCACCATTAATTGCTGGCAGCCGCGCAGGGCGTCGATGGCAAGGGTCCAGTCCTGAGAAGCCGCTTCACGCAGGCCATCGGGCAGGGCGTGGCAGGCGTGCAGCAAGTCGGCTTCCTGGTTCCAGTGGCCGATCAACTGCGCGCTGGCGCTGAGGGTGGCGATAAAGCTTTTGGTCGCGGCCACGCTGAGTTCCGGCCCGGCGCACAGCGGCACATGGAATTCACAGGCGGCTTGCAGCGGCGAGTCTTCGGCGTTGACCAGTGAAATGCTCAGGGCCCCGCGCTTGCGCAGCAGGCGCAGGCTGTTGACCAGGTCCGGGCTCTGCCCCGACTGCGAGAAACCGAACGCGACCTGGCCACTGACTTTCAACGGCGCCTGCAACAAGGTCACCACCGACATCGGCAACGACGCCACCGGAATGCCCACGTGCTGCATGGCCAAGTAAGCGAAGTAGCTGGCGGCGTGGTCCGAGCTGCCGCGCGCGATGGTCATCGCCACGTGCGGCGGCTGGCGGCGCAGGCGACCGGCGACGTCCTCCAGCAGCGGCGCCAGGCGTTGCAGTTGCGCGGCGACCGCGTCACAGGAGGCCAGGGCCTCTTCAAGCATTTTTGAAGTCAATGGTGTCTCCTTCGACCATTACGTCGGTGAGGTACAGGGCGCGGTCCAGGCGCACGCAGTCGGCAAAGCTGCCGGGTTGCAGGCGGCCGCGTTGTTCCAGGCCCAGGTAGTCCGCCGGAAATTGCGACAGGCGTTGTGAGGCTTCGCTGATCGGCAGGCCGATCTTCACCAGGTTGCGTAGCGCCTGGTCCATGGTCAGGGTGCTGCCGGCCAGGGTGCCGTCGGCCAGGCGCACGCCGCCCAGGCATTTGGTCACGGTGTGGCTGCCGAGCTTGTATTCGCCGTCGGGCATGCCGGCGGCGGCGGTGGAATCGGTGACGCAGTACAGGCACGGGATCGAACGCAACGCCACGCGGATCGCGCCGGGGTGTACGTGCAGCAAGTCCGGGATCAGTTCCGCGTATTGGGCGTGGGCCAGCGCGGCGCCGACGATGCCCGGCTCGCGGTGATGCAGCGGGCTCATGGCGTTATACAAATGCGTGAAGCTGGTGGCGCCGGCGGCCAGGGCCGCTACGCCTTCTTCATAGCTGCCCAGGGTGTGGCCGATCTGCATGCGCACGCCGCGTTCGCTGAGGGCGCGGATCAGGCCGTCGTGGCCGGCAATTTCCGGCGCGATGGTGATCACCCGGATCGGCGCCAGGCGCAGGTATTCCTCAACTTCGGCCATTAATGCGGTGTGGGCGAAATTGGGTTGCGCGCCGAGCTTTCCGGGGTTGATGTAGGGCCCTTCCAGGTGCACGCCGAGCACACGGGCGGTGCCGGCCGGGCGGCTCTCGCAGTAGCTGCCGAGTTCGCCGAGCACGCGGGAGATTTCGTCCGCCGGTGCAGTCATGGTGGTGGCCAGCAGCGAGGTGGTGCCAAAGCGCACGTGGGTGCGGGTGATGGTCTGGAACGCCTCGGCACCTTGCATGATGTCTTTGCCGCCGCCGCCGTGCACATGCAGGTCGATAAAGCCCGGCAGCAGGTAGGGCAGGTCGTTGTCGGCCGGGTCGCAAGGCTCGCCCTCAATGGCGCTGACCTTGCCGTGGGCGTGCACGAGGCGGCCACGCACCCAGCCTTGGGGCGTGAGTATGTTGTCTTCGGACATGGACAGTTCTCTCTAGCGTCGAAGCTCTGCGACGAAGTCGTAGTAGTCGTTGCGGCAGTAGGTGTCGGTGATTTCAATCGGCGTGTTGTCGGCGGTGTAGCCCACCCGGGTCATCAGCAGCATGGCGGTGCCGGGGGCGATGCCGACCAGCCTGGCGAACTCGTCCGAGGCGTTGATCGCCTGGATGTGTTGCAGGGCGCGGACGATGGGTTTGCCGATGCTTTCGAGGTATTCGTACAAGGAGCTGCCGAGGTGTTGCGGGTTGGGCAATACCGAGGCGGGAATCGCGGTCATTTCAATCGCCATCACCGTGTCATCGGCTTTGCGCAAGCGCTTGAGCCGCGCGACCTTGTCGGTGTGCGAGAGGCACAGGCGGATCAACTCTTCGGGGGTGGGCGAGGTGATGTCGCGCTCCAGCCACTGCGAACCCGGTACGAAGCCTTTCAGCCGCAGCATCTCGCTGAAGCCCGAGAGGCGCGACAAGGGTTGTTCCAGGCGCGGCGTGATAAAGGTTCCAGAGCCTTGGCTGCGACGGATCAAGCCTTGTTCGAAGAGTACTTCGAGTGCCTTGCGCGCGGTGACCCGGGAAATGCTCAGTTGCTCGCTGAGGGCGCGCTCCGAGGGCAGTGCCTGCTCGGATTTCCACTGGCCGGCTTGGATCGCCGCTTCAAGGCTGCGGGCCAGTTGCAGGTACAGCGGGGTCGATTGCTTGTCGTCGGGGCGCAGGGCCAGGATGGGGTTCATCATGTTCGGTTTCCGATGCGGTTATTGGAGTGTTGTCGCCCGGTAGTGGTCGCAAGCTAATACCACTTAAATACCATGTCAACGCCACGAAAAGGGTGCACGCAGCGGTTTCAGGGCCCTTAAATGGTGCCTGGTCTCAAGTGGTATTAGAGAGGTCTTTATTGCACGCAGAAGCGCGCAGCCCGCGCGATGAATTGGTATTCACCGGCAGGTGCTGCCAGGGGCAGGAATTATTTTCGAATTATTTTACCAGCGGTCGACGATCAGGGCCGAATCTCGATCAGGGTGCCGTCTTTGACCAGGCTCCAGACTTCGCGCATGTCCACGTTGCGCATGCCGATGCAGCCGTCGGTCCAGTCCAGGGTGTGGAACCACTGCTCCGGGTAGTCTGCGCTGTCGGGCGTGCCGTGGATCATGATCATGCTGCCGGGCTTCACTCCGTCGCGGCGGGCGCGGGCCGCGTCGCTGATATTGGGGTAGGAAATATGCATGGCGAGGTTGAAGCGGTCGCTGACCTTGCGCCAGTCGATCCAGTAGAAACCCTCGGGCGTGCGGCGGTCGCCTTCGATCAGCTTGTGGCCCTTGGGGTTCTTGCCCAGCGAAATACGGTAGGTCTTGAGGGCCTGGCCGTCGCTGATCAACTGCAGTTGATGGGCGGATTTGAGTACCAGGACTTTATCGACAGGCTTGCCGCCCAGGGTCACTTCGATAGCAGCGGGCGACAGCGTGGCAAACGACAGGCAGATCAGAGCAAGCAACCAACGCATTAAAACGGTTCCCTTGGGCGACGAGCTGCGCACGTGTTATTGGGCGGGCTTGGACATAGGTGGCACGGCTTCGCTGCGCACCGGGTAGGACTGCTGCCGACGGTCGGCGAAAAAGTATTCTAAGGTACGCCCGACCGTGCGGAAAGCCAGCTCGGACCAAGGGATGTCGGCTTCGTCGAACAGCTTCACTTCAAGGCTTTCCGGGCCGGCGGCGAAGTCCAGGTCGACCAGCTCGGCGCGGTAGAAGATATGCACCTGGTTGATATGCGGCACGTCGATCAGGGTGTAGATGCTCAGGTTGCGCACGCGGGCGCAGGCTTCTTCCTGGGTTTCGCGCACGGCGGCCTGCTCGACGGTCTCGCCGTTTTCCATAAAGCCGGCGGGCAGGGTCCAATAGCCCAGGCGCGGCTCGATGGCGCGGCGGCACAGCAGCACTTTATCGCCCCATACCGGCACGGTGCCGGCGACGATATTGGGGTTCTGGTAATGAATGGTCGAGCAGTGATCGCACACAAAACGCAGGCGGGCGTCGCCTTCGGGAATGCGTTGGGTCACCGGTTTACCGCACTGGCTGCAGAAGTTCATGCTGGGGTTCCTGAGAAGTGCGCCTATCTTGGCTTGGCGTGCCTGGCCCTGCAAGTTGTCGTTTAGCGACACCGTCCCGGTTTTGGGGTTGGGCGCCCGCACGCTTTGGTGCATGATGCAAGGTAGCCAACAGACCGAGATGACTCATGCTGGACGAGCTACTTCGCCGGGTAAGCAATCACACCCCCCACACGCTGGAAACCGACGGGCGTTTCCCCGAGGCCGCGGTGTTGGTGCCGATTACCCGCAGTGACGAACCTGAGCTGATCCTGACCCTGCGCGCCAGCGGCCTGTCGACCCACGGCGGCGAAGTGGCCTTTCCCGGCGGGCGCCGCGACCCCGAAGACCCGGACCTGATCTATACCGCGCTGCGTGAAGCGGAAGAAGAAATCGGCCTGCCGCCCGGTCTGGTCGAGGTGATCGGCCCGCTGAGCCCGCTGATCTCCCTGCATGGCATCCGGGTCACGCCCTATGTCGGGGTGATCCCGGATTACGTTGAATACCTGGCCAACGATGCCGAAATTGCGGCGGTTTTCAGCGTGCCCTTGGACTTTTTCCGACAGGACCCGCGCGAACATACCCACAGAATCGACTACCAGGGCCGCAGCTGGTATGTGCCCAGTTATCGGTTCGGCGAATACAAGATCTGGGGGCTGACCGCGATCATGATCGTCGAGCTGATCAACCTGCTCTATGACGACGCAAAGATCAGCCTGCACCAACCGCCCAAAAGCTTCATCAATATCTAAGCCATCGTTTGAATGGCAAGGCCGTGAGGGAAAACCATGAAATACCGCCTGGGCGACGCCCGCGTCGAGACCCATCCAAACAGCTGGGTGGCCCCGAATGCCACGCTGGTGGGCAAGGTCAAGCTGGAGGAGGGCGCCAACGTCTGGTTCAACGCGGTGTTGCGTGGCGACAACGAACTGATCCTGATCGGCAAGAACAGCAACGTGCAGGACGGCAGCGTGATGCACACCGACATGGGCTACCCGCTGACCCTCGGCACCGGCGTGACCATCGGCCATAACGCCATGCTGCACGGGTGTACCGTCGACGACTACAGCCTGATTGGCATCAACGCGGTGATCCTCAACGGTGCGAAGATCGGCAAGCACTGCATCATCGGCGCCAATTCGCTGATCGGCGAAGGCAAGGAAATTCCCGATGGCTCGCTGGTGATGGGCTCGCCGGGCAAAGTGGTACGTGAACTCACCGAGGCGCAGAAACGCATGCTCGAAGCCAGCGCCGCGCACTATGTGCATAACGCGCAGCGGTATGCGCGTGATCTGGTTGAGCAGGAAGAATGAGTGCGGTTGAACGGCCTGTTGCCTCGCCGTGCGTGAGCATTTGCGCGCTGGATGATGACGACATCTGTACTGGCTGCCAGCGTACTGTGGATGAAATCACGCGTTGGAGCCGCATGGACAATGCCGAGCGCCGGGTGGTGCTGGGGTTGTGTCATGAGCGGGCGAAGGCGAGCGGGTTGGTGTGGATGATGCCCAGGAAATCCGGCGTCTGACAGACCGCTATCGGGGGCAAGCCCCCTCCCACATCTTATTTGTGAATACATTAAAAGGTGGGAGGGGGCTTGCCCCCGATAGGGCCCTCCCAGACGACATATTTCCAAATGTGAAGTACCCTGTGGCCCTTGCTCACAGGTCCATCCCCATGCTCTTCCTGATCGCCTACATCAGCAGCGTCGTGCTGATCAACTTCGCCTTTTCCACAGCTCCCCACCTGGATGTCATCTGGTCCGCCTGGGGTGGCCTGGTGTTTATCCTGCGCGACATGGTGCAAACCCGCTTCGGCCACGGCGCGATCCTGGCCATGCTGGCGGCGCTGGTGCTGTCGTACATCACCTCCGACCCGTCTATCGCGCTGGCCAGCGCCACGGCGTTTGCGGTGTCCGAGTGCATCGACTGGCTGGTGTTCAGCATCACCAAACGCCCGCTGCATGACCGCCTGTGGATAAGTTCGGCGCTGAGCATTCCCCTCGATACGTTCATCTTTTTCGGCCTGATCGGTGCGCTGACGCCAGCCGTGGCGGGCACCGCGCTGGTGTCCAAATTCGCCGGGGTCACCGTGGTGTGGCTGATCATGGCCTGGCGTGTGCGCAGGCGCGCCGTCGCCAACTGAGGCCAATTTTTACAGTTCATGTAAAATGCCGGCCTTTCTCCACCATGATCCGCTCCCCTGAGGACCTGAGATGACCCGAATCGGAACTCCATTGTCGCCAACCGCGACCCGCGTAATGCTGTGTGGCTGCGGTGAGCTGGGCAAGGAAGTGGTAATCGAACTGCAACGCCTGGGCGTTGAAGTGATTGCCGTGGATCGCTACGCCAACGCGCCGGCCATGCAGGTGGCGCACCGCAGCCACGTGATCAACATGCTCGACGGCGCCGCCCTGCGTGCCGTGATCGAAGCCGAAAAGCCGCACTTCATCGTGCCGGAAATCGAAGCCATCGCCACCGCCACCCTGGTGGAGCTGGAGGCCGAAGGCTTCACCGTGATCCCGACTGCGCGTGCCACCTCGCTGACCATGAACCGCGAAGGCATCCGTCGCCTGGCCGCTGAAGAGCTGGACCTGCCGACCTCGCCGTACCACTTCGCCGACACCTTCGAGGACTACAGCAAGGCTGTCCAGGACCTGGGCTTCCCGTGTGTGGTCAAGCCGGTGATGAGTTCGTCGGGCAAGGGCCAAAGCCTGCTGCGCAGCACCGACGACGTGCAGAAAGCCTGGGATTACGCCCAGGAAGGTGGCCGAGCCGGCAAGGGCCGCGTGATCATCGAGGGCTTTATCGACTTCGACTACGAAATCACCCTGCTGACCGTGCGCCACATCGGCGGCACCACCTTCTGTGCGCCGGTTGGCCATCGTCAGGAGAAGGGCGATTACCAGGAATCCTGGCAGCCGCAAGCCATGAGCCCGATTGCCCTGGCGGAATCCGAGCGGGTAGCCAAGGCCGTGACCGAGGCGCTGGGTGGCCGTGGTCTGTTTGGCGTGGAGTTGTTCATCAAGGGCGACCAAGTGTGGTTCAGCGAAGTGTCGCCGCGCCCGCATGACACCGGTCTGGTGACCCTGATTTCCCAGGACCTGTCGCAGTTCGCGCTGCACGCACGCGCTATCCTCGGCCTGCCGATTCCGTTGATCCGCCAGTTCGGGCCTTCGGCCTCGGCGGTGATCCTGGTGGAAGGGCAGTCGACGCAGACCGCGTTCGCCAACCTCGGCGCCGCGTTGAGCGAGCCGGACACGGCGTTGCGTCTGTTTGGCAAACCGGAAGTGAACGGCCAGCGCCGCATGGGCGTGGCGTTGGCGCGGGATGAGTCGATTGAGGCGGCTCGGGCCAAGGCGACCCGTGCTTCGAAGGCGGTTGTTGTAGAGCTCTAAAAGCATCGGGGGCGAGCCCCCTCCCACACTTGACTGTAGTCACAGCTCAAAATGTGGGGGGAACTTGCCCCCGATAGCGGTCTATCAGTCCACCTTGTTCAAATCATTATCCCGCGTCTCTTTCAGGCACAGCACAGCCATCAAGCTGAGCAACGCTGCCGCCGACACATACCCGCCGACATAACTCAGCCCGCCCATCGCCACCAGCTTGGTCGCGAAGAACGGTGCGGCCGATGCCCCGACAATCCCGCCCAGGTTATACGCCGCCGAAGCGCCGGTATAACGCACGCGGGTCGGAAACAGTTCCGGCAGCAGGGCGCCCATCGGCGCGAAGGTCACGCCCATCAGAAACAGCTCCAATGCCAGGAACAGCGCCACGGCCCAGGTCGAGCCATGCGTGAGCAACGGCTCCATGGTGAAGCCCGACAGAATCGCCAGCACCGCGCCGACGATCAACACCGGCTTGCGCCCCCAGCGATCACTGGCCAGGGCCGCCAACGGCGTAGCCAACCCCATGAACAGCACCGCAAAGCACAGCAGGCCGAGGAAGGTTTCGCGGCTGTAGCCCAGGGTTGAAACGCCGTAGCTCAAGGAAAATGCGGTGGTGATGTAGAACAGCGCATAACACACCACCATTGAGGCCGCGCCCAGCAGCACGGGCAACCAATGCTGACTGAACAGTTCCACCAGCGGCACTTTGACCGGTTTTTCTTTCGCCACGGCATTCGCGAACACCGGGGTTTCGTGCAGTTTCAGGCGTGCATACAGGCCGACCATCACCAGCGCCGCGCTGAGGATGAACGGGATGCGCCAGCCCCAGCTGCGGAACTGCTCGTCGTTCAGGCTCATGGCCAGGATCAGGAACAGGCCGTTGGCCGCGAGAAAACCAATCGAAGGGCCGAGTTGCGGGAACATGCCGAACCAGGCGCGCTTGCCCTTTGGCGCATTTTCGGTGGCCAGCAACGCCGCGCCGCCCCATTCCCCGCCGAGGCCCAGGCCTTGGCCGAAACGCAGCACACATAACAGGATCGGCGCCCAGGCCCCGATGCTGTCATAACCGGGCAACAAGCCGATCAACGTGGTGCACACGCCCATCAGCAGCAGGGAGGCAACCAGCGTGGATTTGCGCCCGATGCGGTCACCGAAGTGGCCGAACAGCGCCGAACCCAGCGGGCGGGCGATAAAGGCGATGCCGAAGGTCAGGAACGACGCCAGCATCTGCGCGGTGCCGGAAGTCTGCGGGAAAAACACCGGGCCGATCACCAGCGCTGCGGCGGTGGCGTAGATGTAGAAGTCGTAGAACTCGATGGCAGTGCCGACGATGCTCGCGGTGGCAACGCGGGCGGTCGAGTTGGTCGGGGCGGCGGTCGCGGCCTCGTTATAGGTGGTGCTCATGGCAGTATCCCTGACAGTCATTGCGCGTTTGGACGCGGATTATTATTGGTCGAACACCCATGGGTCAGGGGTGTAAGCGGGGTGGCTCGGGATGGGAGCAAACACCGGGCAGACACGTTGCGGCAATTGCCTGGACGCGTTCAGTGCGGGTAGCACGCGGTCGGGCGGGGCTCTGGTAAGCCGCACCGATTATAGGAAGGGGTTTGCGGATCCAACAAGAGGCTCAGTCACGATCTATCAAACGCTGCAAATC
>NZ_JBAWDE010000204.1:0-2829 GCF_049590575.1 Pseudomonas sp. | reverse complement strand
CTTGCCCCCGATGAGGCCAGTACAGGCAATGAAAAATGCCCACTTAGAGGCAATCCAAAAAAACCGTGAGGCCATCACCGTGATCCAGACCCTGACCCACCTCCCCCATCCCCATGAAGATGGGCCGACACTCGCCAGCCACTTCACCGACCTGGCGCCGCCGCTCAACGCCCGCCAAGCCCAACTGGAAGCCTCGCGCTGCCTGTATTGCTATGACGCACCGTGCGTCAATGCATGCCCCAGCGAGATCGATATCCCGTCGTTTATCCGTAATATCCACACCGAAAACGTGCAAGGCGCGGCGCAGAAAATCCTTTCCGCCAACATCCTCGGCGGCAGCTGCGCGCGCGTTTGCCCTACCGAAATCCTCTGCCAGCAGGCCTGCGTACGCAACAACGCCGAAGAATGCGCGCCGGTGCTGATCGGCCTGTTGCAACGCTACGCCATCGACAACGCGCACTTCAACGAACACCCGTTCCAGCGCGCCGCGTCGACCGGCAAGCGCATCGCCGTGGTCGGCGCCGGGCCGGCGGGTTTGGCCTGCGCCCATCGCGCCGCGTTACATGGCCATGATGTGGTGATTTTCGAGGCGCGGGAAAAGGCCGGTGGCCTGAATGAATACGGGATCGCCAAGTACAAGCTGGTGGATGACTTCGCCCAGAAGGAACTGGATTTCCTGCTGCAGATCGGCGGCATCGAGATCCGCCACGGCCAGCGCCTGGGCGATAACCTGACCCTGAGCGAGCTGCACCAGCAGTTCGATTCGGTCTTCCTCGGCCTCGGCCTGGCCGCCAGCAAACAGCTCGGCCTGCCCTTTGAGGACGCCCCCGGCCTGCTCGCCGCCACCGACTACATCCGCGAACTGCGCCAGGCCGATGACCTGACCCAACTGCCCCTGGCCGACCGCTGCATCGTGCTCGGCGCCGGCAACACGGCCATCGACATGGCCGTGCAAATGGCCCGCCTCGGCGCACGCGATGTGAACCTGGTGTACCGCCGTGGCCTGACTGACATGGGCGCCACCCACCACGAGCAGGACATTGCCAAGGCCAACCAGGTGCGCCTGTTGACCTGGGCCCAACCCGAGGAAGTGTTGCTGGATGACCAAGGCCAGGTGCGCGGCATGCGCTTTGCCCGCACACGCATGGAAAACGGCCGCCTGCAGCCCACCGGCGAAACCTTTGAACTGGCCGCCGATGCAATCTTTAAAGCCATCGGCCAGGGTTTCGATAACGCGGCGCTCCACGACCCACTGGCTCAACAACTGCACCGCGTAGGTGAACGCATCTTCGTCGACGAACACCTGCAAACCAGTATT
This sequence comes from Pseudomonas sp., assembly GCF_049590575.1. Lineage (GTDB taxonomy): Bacteria > Pseudomonadota > Gammaproteobacteria > Pseudomonadales > Pseudomonadaceae > Aquipseudomonas. Next base: position 1,511 of record NZ_JBAWDE010000204.1, on the reverse strand, counting down.
CCAGGCGTCTACGCCGGCGGTGATTGCGTCAGTCTCGGCCAGGACCTCACCGTGCAGGCGGTGCAACACGGCAAGCTGGCCGCTGAAGCCATGCACGCCCAACTCATGCTGAATGTGGAGGCTGCGTAATGGCCGATCTCTCGATTGTGTTCGCCGGTATCAAAGCGCCCAACCCGTTCTGGCTGGCCTCCGCGCCGCCCACCGACAAGGCCTACAACGTGGTTCGCGCGTTTGAAGCGGGCTGGGGCGGCGTGGTCTGGAAGACCCTGGGTGAAGACCCGGCGGCGGTCAACGTGTCATCGCGTTACTCGGCGCACTACGGCGCCAACCGTGAGGTGCTGGGTATCAACAATATCGAGCTGATCACCGACCGTTCCCTGGAGATCAACCTGCGGGAAATCACCCAGGTCAAAAAGGACTGGCCCGACCGCGCCCTGATCGTGTCGCTGATGGTGCCGTGCGTGGAGGAATCCTGGAAAAACATCCTGCCGCTGGTGGAGGCCACCGGCTGCGATGGCATCGAGCTGAATTTCGGCTGCCCCCACGGCATGCCCGAGCGGGGCATGGGCGCGGCGGTGGGCCAGGTGCCGGAGTACGTGGAACAGGTGACGCGCTGGTGCAAGACCTACTGCTCGCTGCCGGTGATCGTCAAGCTCACGCCGAATATCACCGACATCCGCGTGGCCGCGCGGGCGGCGTATCGCGGCGGCGCGGACGCGGTGTCGCTGATCAACACCATCAATTCCATCACCAGCGTGGACCTGGAGCGCATGGTCGCGCTGCCGGTGGTCGGTACCCAGAGCACCCACGGCGGCTACTGCGGTTCGGCGGTGAAGCCGATCGCGTTGAACATGGTCGCTGAAATCGCCCGCGACCCGCAGACCCAGGGCCTGCCGATCTGCGGCATTGGCGGCATCGGCAACTGGCGCGACGCTGCGGAATTCGTCGCGCTCGGCTGCGGTGCCGTGCAAGTGTGCACGGCGGCGATGCTGCATGGGTTTCGGATTGTTGAAGAGATGAAGGATGGGCTGTCGCGGTGGATGGACAGTCAGGGCTACAACAGCTTGCAGGCATTTTCCGGGCGGGCGGTGGGCAATACAACGGACTGGAAGTACCTGGATATCAATTACCAGGTGATTGCCAAGATTGATCAGCAGGCCTGTATTGGCTGTGGGCGTTGCCACATTGCCTGTGAGGATACGTCGCACCAGGCCATCGCCAGTTTGAAGCAGGCAGACGGTACGCATAAATATGAGGTGATCGATGACGAATGCGTGGGCTGTAATTTGTGCCAGATCACCTGCCCGGTGGCCGATTGCATCGAGATGGTGCCGATGGACACGGGCAAGCCGTTCTTGAATTGGACGCAGGATCCGCGCAACCCGTACCGGGAGGCTGTGTAGCGCTTAGATTGCTATCGCAGGCAAGCCAGCTCCCACATTTTGATGTGTGAATACATTCAAGTGTGGGAGCTGGCTTGCCTGCGATGAGGCCATCAGGCCCACCACACC
>NZ_JBAWDE010000203.1:0-2011 GCF_049590575.1 Pseudomonas sp. | reverse complement strand
CCCAGGTACAGGACTCCCGGCCCCGCATCCCGACATCCCGTAAATGCCGACGTTGCCCCATAAAGCGCCGGGCGCTGTAACACCGGGGGGAGCTCATAGATCGTCTTCGTTGACGCGTCGTACAGCTGGGCGCCGGGGAACTGGTAGTTGTCGGTCCCGGAGTAGAGGCCGCGGCCGTAGACACCCGTCTGGACGCTGATGCCGCTGTGATGGAGGACCTGGCGAAACCCCGAGCCGCCCGGGACAGATCCCGCGCCGATCGGGGCGCCAAGCCAGCTGTCGTCGGACCAGCTGGTCCTCATCCCGCTACCGCTGGTCTCCGTCGCGCTGACCGCGACATGCAGGATCGTGCCTGGGATCTGTTCCATTGCTCCGACGCTCCCGCTCGTCGCCTTCGCGCTGGCCGCCGCCGGCGCCGAAGGCGCTCCCTGAAAGGGGACCCCAACTACTCCGAGCACAAGCCCCGCGACGACGGCCCCACCCAGCGCCAACCGCACCGCCATCCCCCGACGGGCACGGCTGTGATGATCTCGACTCTGTTTTCCATCCTTTGACTCGCGCTTCGGGGGTTCGTTGTCTTCCCCCTCGGCCTGGCCGGTGTTCGACATGGCTCGCTCCCTCGTTTTGCGCTGTGTCGACGTCTCTGTGCGACGCCGGACTCACACTCATGTTCGAGCCGGCCAGGCGATTTGCAACCAGGGGGAAGCCCCCCTCCGGCAATCAGCCCAGCGCGATGGGGTCGCCGTGGTCGCGCCAGTCGCAAAATGCGTCTTCGACCGCGCAGATCGCGCGGTGGACTGACTCGTGCAAGCGGGCGAACGTCGGTCCGTTGGCTACGGCGAGGTCCTTGAGGGCGCCCTCGATGGCCTCATGCCGTACACCGGCGCCGGCGTGAGGTGGTGGGGGCTCGTAGAGGTCAAGGAAGCGGCCCAGCAGCGCAGGCTCTTCGCCGACCAGGAATGCCCACTCAAGCAGCTTCGGGTGGGCGCTCAGCACATCGGCGACGTGCTGAGGCTTAGGCCAGTTGAGCTCGTCAAATCTAGGAGGCTCCGGATGGGTCGACTCGGACAGGAACCGCCGGGCGATCTCTGCCCGCGCGGTCTCGGGACTGTCGAGCGCCTCAACGTCGGGGGCCATAGCGGCCTGCAGTTGCTCAAGCCGCCTCCTGGCCGAGCGCTCGGAACGGGCAAGACCCGCCTCGGTCACCGAGGTGAGGAGCAGCTTGAGCTCCACCGCCTCGGCCATTCCCCATAGCAGCGCGAACTCGAGGTCAAGGTCGCTGGGTGGGTAGCCGAACCACCGCTCGAACCGCTCGCGCCGTCCCCGTTCCTCCGCCTCAACCGAGCTGCTGTCCTGCGGGAAGACGCGAGGCGTGCGAGCAGTCGCGTGACGTTCAGCGGGCTGCGCCGAGGCCCACTGAAGCACATCCACTAGCGGTGCGTCACTCCCGCTGTCGACCCACTCATCGTCGACGATGGCCACCGCCCCGACGCCTCGCGCGTACTGCAGATTCGCGGCGGTGTGAATATCGCTCCATATCACGGGCCGGGTTGCTCGACGAAGACTCGGATGACGCGTGAGTCTGTCGCACACCTTGAAGCCGCTCTGTTCGAGATCACCGGCCCGCAGGTCGATCAGCGTGACCGACGCGTGCGTGGGTCGGTGCGCCGCGTCCGCGTAGAGCGATACCAGCAGCGCGTTGCGGCTAGGTGTCGCTCTCACCTCCCACTCGCCCAGCACTCCGGCGTCTCGCAGCTGATCCTGGAGCAGAACCCTCCGGTCGCGCACGTTGATCGGACTGGCGTCGTACAGGTATACGAGCCGAGAAGCCATTGGCCGCAAGACTACGCACCCGGGAGGTCGCGCCCCTCAGAGCAGCTGCGCGAATGCTTGCGATATCGACCCGAGCGCCCGGTCGATCGTCTCGTGATCCATCGCCGTGCTCACGCACAGCTCGCCCCGCTGGGCGGCGAAGATCCCATGCTCCAGGAACGTCAGGTGGAGGAGTCGC
>NZ_JBAWDE010000202.1:0-7394 GCF_049590575.1 Pseudomonas sp. | reverse complement strand
GCAGCAGGGCGCGCATGGCTTGCAGCAGGCGGCGGTAACGCTCGCCTTCGGGCAGCTCGCGGGACAGGTCGGCGACCAGGGGTAGCAGGGTGGTGAGCAGTGATTGCGCAGTCATAAAGACTCCTTGTAGTCCATATGACTATATAACCTTGTGAGTCATATCGACTACAAATTATTTAAGTTGTTGAAAAGCAACAACTTATAAGTTGGCACGAATACTGAGTACACAAGAGCATTCAGTAAAGAAGCCCAGGAGGCTCCCATGCTTAGTGCCCAAGACCGTGCCATCGTCAAATCCACCGTGCCGCTGCTGGAAAGCGGCGGCGAAGCGCTGATCACCCATTTCTACCGCATGATGCTCGCCGAGTATCCCGAAGTGCGCCCGCTGTTCAACCAGGCTCACCAGGCCAGCGGTGACCAGCCCCGCGCCCTGGCCAATGGCGTGTTGATGTACGCGCGGCATATCGACCAGTTGGACCAGTTGGGTGACCTGGTGGCGAAGATCATCAACAAACACGTGGCCTTGCAGATCCTGCCGGAACACTACCCGATCGTCGGTGCCTGCCTGCTGCGGGCGATTTCCGAAGTACTGGGCAGCGAGATTGCCACTCCAGAGGTGATGAGTGCCTGGGGCGCGGCCTACGGCCAGTTGGCGGACATCCTGATCGGCGCCGAGGCGGCCATTTACGAGGAGAAAGCCCAGGCCCCCGGCGGCTGGCGCGGTGCGCGGCCATTCAAGTTGGTGAAGCGTGTGGAGGAGAGTGCCGAAATCATCTCCTTCTATTTCGCGCCTGTAGATAAAGGCCCGATCCTCAACGCCTCGCCGGGCCAGTACATCGGCATGAAGCTGCTGCTCGATGGGGAGGAGGTGCGCCGCAACTATTCCCTGTCTGCCCTCAGCGATGCGGGCCAGTACCGCATCAGCGTCAAGCGCGAGGCCGGCGGCCGTGTTTCCAACTACCTGCATGACCAACTGCACGTGGGGGCGACCATCGACCTGTTCCCGCCTTCGGGTGAGTTCACCCTGGCGGCCAGCGACAAGCCACTGGTGCTGATCAGCGGCGGCGTGGGCATCACGCCAACCCTGCCAATGCTCGAGGCGGCGCTGGCCACTCAGCGCCCGGTGCACTTTATTCACTGTGCGCGTAACGGCGGGGTACATGCGTTCCGCGACTGGGTCGATGGCCTGGCTGCCCAGCATCCGCAGCTCAAGCGATTCTACTGCTATGCAGAGGATGATGGCGTCAGCCCGGCAGCCGATAAAGTCGGCCTGCTGAGCCAGGAACAGCTGGCAGCCTGGTTGCCCGAGCAGCGCGACCTCGACGCCTACTTCCTTGGCCCCAAGGGCTTCATGGCTGCCATCAAGCGCCACTTGAAGGCCCTGGGCGTGCCTGAGAAGCAGGCGCGCTATGAGTTCTTCGGCCCGGCGGCGGCGCTGGAATAACGCGGTAAGAAATGTGGGAGCGGGCTTGCTCGCGAAGGCGGTGGATCAGAAGCCTATCCGGCGACTGGCACACTGCCTTCGCGCGCAAGCCCGCTCCACATTCAGTTCTCTATTGCTCCCGATTAATCCGCTGTTAACCCCCCTCTGTTTAAACCACTCTCTGTGTGTAAACTTGCCGCCATTGGCAAAACCAAAAAGGAAACGGGGATGAGTGACGAATTGCGTTTAGGCAGGGAGCGGCGCTTTCTGGTGTTGCTGGGCATCATCTGCCTGGCGCTGATCGGCGGTGCTTTATATATGCAAGTGGTGCTGGGGGAGGCGCCGTGCCCGCTGTGCATCCTGCAACGCTACGCTTTGCTTTTGATCGCGATCTTCGCGTTCATCGGCGCAGCCATGCGCACCAAGGGTGCGATCACGCTGTTTGAAGGCCTGGTGGTGCTCAGCGCCCTCGGCGGCGTGGCGGCAGCAGGCCACCATGTGTACACCCAGTTCTTCCCTCAAGTCAGCTGCGGCATTGATGTGCTGCAACCCATCGTCGACGACCTGCCCCTGGCCAAGGTGTTCCCGCTGGGCTTCCAGGTCGACGGCTTCTGCAGTACTCCCTACCCGCCAGTGCTCGGTCTGTCACTGGCGCAATGGGCATTGGTGGCATTTGTGCTGACCGTGATTCTGGTGCCGTTGGGCATCTATCGGAATCGTCAGCGCAAGGGTTGAACCTTTACTGAAACGCCCCGGTCCTTGCTGAAGGTGGGCCGGGGCGTTTTTGTCTGTAGGCTTTTGTGAAGGGACCGTGACGAGCGGCAAGTTCAGGTGTGTACAGCGTGCGACATGTTGTCACACGGACGCTGCCGCAGGACGATTCTGACCGGCCAAACGGACGCTTAAATTTGCACCAACCGGTCAATTTGTGCTGTCAGTTCGTGCTCGAAGATCTGTCGGAACGCCCGCGCCGTTCGAGCTTCGGGGTGATGTCCCAATGCCTTGTTTTATGGGGGCTTGCATCCGTTTTCCATGCCCTTGCGGGGGGTGTGGGAAGAGACACATTGGGTAATAACTAGGCAATTTTTGTGGTTTTTGTTGAGAATCCAACGCGATAAGATCGCGAACCGTTGCAATAATGGTGAAGGATTATTGCTGTAATCGATAAAAATTATTTCTTTATAAGACATGGTTTATACATCGCTAGCTAACTACAATCGCCCGCACTGAATGTCCGGTGCCGTTCAATATTTGAGCACTGGAGCGGTCGAGGGGCAGATGGATGGCTCTGTGCGACCCCAAGGTTCCGGCAGCCTTTCAACTATCCGCACCAAATGGAATTGGTCTGTAACAAGGCCTTTAACCACGAAATCGAATAAGAACTCACCGCAGGTCCGTGAAACGTACAGTTATGACGTAACGGGCAGGCTCTTATTCAATCGAAGAGAAATGCCAACCCTTGGCAGGGTGAAGTGTTGGCGATCAAAACCCAACTGCATTGCGCAAGCTGCTTTAGAGGTCGTGAGATGAGTAAAAACAGGTACCCCCGATTACTAGGCTTTTTGCCGCTGCTTGGCATGATGTTAATGCTGGGAGGCTGCAAGTGGACCTTGCTCGACCCAAAAGGACAGGTCGGTCTGGATGAACGAAACCTGATCATCACCGCCACCCTGCTGATGCTGCTGGTCGTGGTCCCTGTGATCATCATGACCTTCGCCTTCGCCTGGAAATACCGCGCGTCGAACACCAGCGCTACCTACGCGCCGAAGTGGTCGCACTCCACCAAGATCGAAATCGCGGTGTGGCTGGTTCCGATCCTCATCATCATTGCCCTGGGTTATGTGACCTACAAGTCCACCCACGCACTGGACCCGTACCGTCCGCTGGAATCCGACGCCAAGCCGATCAACATCGAGGTTGTCGCGCTGGACTGGAAGTGGCTGTTCATCTACCCGGACCTGGGTATCGCCACGGTTAACCAGATCCAGTTCCCGGAACACACTCCGCTGAACTTCCGGATCACCTCCGACGCCGTGATGAACTCGTTCTTCATCCCTGCCCTGGGCGGCCAGATCTACGCGATGGCAGGCATGCAGACCCGTCTGCACCTGATCGCCAATCAGAAAGCTGAAATGGAAGGCATCTCCGCCAACTACAGCGGCGCTGGCTTCACCGGCATGAAATTCAAAGCGATCTCGACTAGCCAGGAAGATTTCGACGCCTGGGTAGCCAAAGTCAAGGCCGCACCTAAACAGCTTGATCAAGCTGAATACGAAGCCCTGGCCAAACCAAGCCAGAACAACCCAGTCGCCCTGTACTCCGCGTACGAGCCGAACCTGTTTCAGAAAATCGTCGACAAGTACGAAGGTATGAAGCCAGGCAAGCCGGTCAAGCACGAGAAGAAAGAAGTGGCCGTGGTTGAAGGTTCTGACACAGGCGCGCATTCAACTGCTGGGGCAGAGGAGTAAACGATGTTTGGTAAATTAAGTTGGGATGCGGTCCCGTTCCACGAGCCGATCGTAATGGTGACCATCGCCATGATCGCGCTGGGTGGTCTGGCACTGTTTGCAGGTATCACTTACTTCAAGAAGTGGACCTACCTGTGGACCGAGTGGCTGACGTCGGTCGACCACAAGAAAATCGGCGTGATGTACGTCATCGTTGCCATGGTCATGCTGCTGCGTGGTTTTGCCGACGCCATCATGATGCGTACCCAGTTGGCCATGGCCACCGAGGGTTCGCCAGGCTACCTGCCGCCTGAACACTATGACCAGATCTTCACCGCCCACGGTGTGATCATGATCATCTTCATGGCGATGCCATTCTTCACCGGCTTGATGAACCTTGCCTTGCCGCTGCAGATCGGTGCGCGTGACGTTGCCTATCCGTTCCTGAACTCCCTGAGCTTCTGGCTGCTGGTTTCCGGCGTGGTGCTGATCAACGTGTCCCTGGGTGTCGGCGAATTCGCCAAGACCGGTTGGGTTGCGTATCCGCCGCTGTCGGGCATTCAGTACAGCCCTGGCGTAGGTGTGGACTACTACATCTGGGCGCTACAGTTATCAGGACTCGGGACGACACTGACGGGGGTCAACTTCCTGGCCACCGTCCTGAAAATGCGCGCCCCTGGCATGAAACTGATGGACATGCCGATCTTCACCTGGACCTGCACCTGGGCCAACGTCCTGATCGTGGCTTCGTTCCCGATCCTGGCCGCTACCATGGCGCTGCTGTCGCTTGACCGTTACCTGGATTTCCACATTTTCACCAATGAACTTGGTGGCAATCCAATGATGTACGTGAACCTGTTCTGGGCATGGGGTCACCCTGAGGTGTACATCCTGATCCTGCCAGCGTTCGGTATCTTCTCTGAAGTGATCTCGACCTTTACCGGCAAGCGCCTGTTCGGTCACCACTCGATGGTCTACGCATCGGGCGCAATCTCTGTACTGGGCTTCATGGTGTGGCTGCACCACTTCTTCACCATGGGTTCGGGGGCAAGCGTCAACGCCTTCTTCGGCCTGGCGACGATGTTGATTTCGATCCCGACGGGGGTGAAGCTATTCAACTGGCTATTCACCATCTACCACGGCCGTCTGCGTATCACCAGCCAGGTTCTGTGGACCCTGGGCTTCATGGTGACCTTCGCCATCGGCGGCATGACTGGCGTACTGCTGGCCATCCCGGGTGCTGACTTCGTACTGCACAACAGCCTGTTCGTGATCGCTCACTTCCACAACGTGATCATCGGTGGTGCTGTATTCGGTTACATCGCTGGTTTCAGCTTCTACTTCCCGAAAGCGTTCGGCTTCAAGCTGCACGAAGGTTGGGGCAAGGCTGCATTCTGGTTCTGGATCTCGGGCTTCTTCGTCGCGTTCATGCCGCTCTATGCACTGGGCTTCATGGGCATGACCCGTCGTCTGAACGCCACTACCAACCCTGAGTGGGTGCCGTACCTGTACGTCGCCATGTTCGGTGCGGTAATGATCGCTGTGGGCATCGCCTGCCAACTGATCCAGCTGTATGTCAGCGTGCGTGATCGCAAGCAGAACATGTGCGAATCCGGCGACCCATGGAATGGCCACACCCTGGAATGGTCGACTTCGTCGCCACCGCCGTTCTACAACTTCGCCGTGATCCCTACTGCGAACACCATTGATGCGTTCACCGAAGCCAAGGAAGACGGTACTGCGTACCAGCAACCGAAGCACTACGAGCCGATCCACATGCCGAACAACACCGCCACTGGCGTGGTGATGGGCGCGCTGTTGACCGTGTTCGGTTTCGCGATGATCTGGCACATCTGGTGGCTGGCAATCGTGAGCCTGGTTGGCACTATCGGTTACTTCATCATTCACGCAGCACGTGATGATCAAGGCTACATGGTGCCGGTCGAAACGATCGAGCGCATCGAAGCCGAGCAGCACGCTCGCCTGGTAGCCGAGAAGAAAATCCCGGCCAACCGTGTTGAAACCTCGTTGGAACAGGCTTAAACCATGTCGAACTTAGTGACCAATGCTGGACACGCCCATGTCGATGACCATGGGCACGATGACCATCACCACGACTCGGGCCCGACGACCGTCTTCGGTTTCTGGCTCTACCTGATGACCGACTGCATCTTGTTTGCGTCGATCTTTGCGGTATACGCGGTACTGGTAAACAACACTGCCGGTGGCCCTTCGGGCCACGACATCTTCGAACTGCCTTACGTGCTCGGCGAAACCGCCTTGCTGTTGTTCAGTTCGATCACCTACGGCTTCGCCATGCTGGCCTTCTTCAAGGGCAGCAAGAAGGGCGTACTGAGCTGGTTGGCACTGACCTTCCTGTTCGGCCTGGGCTTCATCGGCATGGAGATCAACGAGTTCCACCTGCTGATCTCCGAAGGCTACGGCCCGCACCGTTCCGGCTTCCTGTCCGCGTTCTTCACGCTGGTAGGCACCCACGGTCTGCACGTATCCGCCGGCCTGCTGTGGATGGCGGTGATGATGTATCAGGTCAATAAACACGGCCTGACCAACACCAACAAGACTCGCCTGAGCTGCCTGAGCCTGTTCTGGCACTTCCTGGACGTGGTCTGGATCTGCGTATTCACCGTCGTCTACTTGATGGGGACCCTGTAATGGCTAATGCACACTCCCATGACAGCCACGATGCAAGCCACGGTAGCGTCAAGTCTTACGCTATCGGCTTCATCCTGTCGGTAATCCTGACCCTGATCCCGTTCGGCCTGGTGATGTACCCAACCTTGCCGAAGTCGATCACCTTGATGATCGTCCTGGCGTTCGCGGTGATTCAGGTTTTGGTTCACCTGGTTTACTTCCTGCACCTGGACCGCTCGGCGGCCCAGCGTGAGAACGTGATCGCGTTCGTGTTCGCAGGCCTGGTGATCGTTCTGCTGGTTGGTCTGTCGCTGTGGATCATGTTCAGCATCCACACCTACATGATGGCGAAGTGAGGTAAGACCCGATGTCGCTTAAGCACTTTATCCAAATCACCAAACCGGGGATCATTTTCGGTAACGTGCTTTCTGTGGCGGGCGGTTTCTTCCTGGCCTCCAAGGGGCATGTCGATCTGGCCATTTTCCTGGCTGCAATGATCGGCACGTCCCTGGTGGTAGCTTCCGGTTGTGTGTTCAACAACTGCATCGACCGTGACATCGATATCAAGATGGAACGCACCAAGAATCGTGTGCTGGTACAGGGCCTCATCTCCCTGAAACTGGCACTGATCTACGCGACCGTCCTGGGTGTTGCCGGTGTGGCACTGTTGTACAAGGTGGCCAACCCGTTGGCGGCGCTGTTTGCCGTGATCGGCTTTGTCATCTACGTCGGCCTCTACAGCCTGTACCTCAAGCGCAAGTCGGTTCACGGCACGCTGGTGGGCAGTCTGTCGGGGGCGATGCCGCCGGTGATTGGTTATGTGGCTGTAACCAATAGCTTCGACATGGCCGCGCTGACGCTACTGGTGATGT
>NZ_JBAWDE010000201.1:0-8114 GCF_049590575.1 Pseudomonas sp. | reverse complement strand
GGCATGACCCCGCCGCCGGCCAACCTGCAGGACGCCGCGCGCCTGGATCGCCTGAGCCTCTACGCGATCTACAACACCCTCGGCCTGGGCGTCGAAGGCACCGATATGCCGTCCTTCGCCGACCAGTTGGATGATCGTCAGCGCTGGGATCTGGCCACCTATATCGCCGGTTTCACCGCCGACCCTGCCGCTGCGAAGAGCGAGCAGCCGTTCAACCTCGCCGACCTGGCCCGCCAGACCCCGAATGAAGTGCTGGCCGCCAATGGCCCTGCGGCTGCGGCGACCTTCCGCGCCCAGCGTGCGCAGCCGCCGCAGGTCAAGCGTGGCCCGGCGCAATTGCTCGACTACACCGCCACGACCCTGGACAAAAGCCTCGCCGCGTTCCGCGATGGCGATCATGAACAAGCCTATGACCTGTCGGTAGCCGCTTACCTGGAAGGTTTCGAGCTGGTGGAAAGCTCGCTGGACAACGTTGACGCCAACGTGCGCAAAGACACCGAGAAGGCCCTGATGGCCTATCGGCAGGCGTTGCAGGACGGCCTGCCGGTCGAGCAGGTGCAGCAACGCCTGGACGTGGCCAAGGGCAAGCTCACCGAATCCGCCGGCCTGCTGGGCAGCGATGGCCTGAGCTGGTCGTTGAGTTACATCTCCGGCTTGCTGATCCTGCTGCGCGAAGGGCTGGAGGCGATTCTGGTACTGGCGGCAATCCTCGCGTTCCTGCGTAACACCGGCCAGCAGTCGGCCGTGCGCAGCGTGAACGTCGGCTGGGGCCTGGCGCTGTTGGCGGGCTTGGCCACTTGGGCGTTGGCGGCGTATGTGATTGACGTCAGCGGCGCCCAGCGCGAATTGCTTGAGGGCTGCACGGCGCTGTTCGCCAGTGTGATGGTGCTATGGCTTGGCGTGTGGATGCACGACCGGCGCCACGCGGCGGCCTGGCAGGATTACATCAAGAGCAGCCTGGTCGGCGGCGGTGGGCGGTTCGGCTTTGCCATGCTGGCGTTTTTCTCGGTGTACCGCGAGTTGTTCGAAGTGATCCTGTTCTACGAAACCCTGTGGCTGCAAGCGGGCCCGGCCGGGCACAATGCGGTACTGGCCGGTGGCGCCACGGCGTTGGTGCTGTTGGTGGGCCTGGCCTGGGTGATCCTGCGCGGCTCGGCGAAACTGCCGCTGGCGTTGTTCTTCGGCATCAACGCGGCGCTGCTGTGCGCGCTGTCGGTGGTGTTCGCCGGGCATGGCGTGAAGGCGTTGCAGGAAGCCGGTATCTTCGGCACGCGGCCGGTGGCGTTCTTTGACTTTGACTGGCTGGGTATTCACGCCGATGCGTATTCGTTGAGCGCGCAGGCAGTGGCGATCCTGGCAATTGTGGTGCTGTACGGCCGCAGCCGCCTGGCCGAGAAACGTCGGGCGGTGGCCTAGCATGCGGGTCTGGATCGACGCGGATGCCTGCCCGCGGGCGGCCAAGGACCAAGTGGTGAAGTTCGCCCTCAAGCGCCAGTTCGACGTCGTGCTGGTGGCGGGGCAGAGCCAGATCAAGCCGAGCTTTGCCTGCGTGAAACTGATCGTGGTACCCAGCGCCCGGACGCAGCGGATGATTACCTGGTGGAGCACGCGGTGCCGGGTGAGCTGGTGATCTGCAGCGATGTGCCCCTGGCCGACCGTCTGGTAAAGAAAGGCGTGACGGCCCTGGACCCGCGCGGCAAGGAATTCAGCCCGGCGAACATGAGCGAGCGGCTGGCGGTGCGCAACCTGTTCACTGACCTGCGCGAGCAAGGCCAGATGGGCGGCGGCCCGCCGCCTCACGGGGAGAAGGACAAGCAGGCGTTCGCCAATTCGCTGGATCGCATCCTGACCAGATTGATGCGCCCTGCATGATTGCCGGGATTGCTAATGGCCTGCTCGCCATAACAAGCCGTTGAGCAGATTGATCAGTCATTCTCGTGGGTCAATTCCAGCACCCGATCCACCAGCTTGTTGATGCCTGATGCCACCTCGCTGATGTTCTTGCCGAGCATGTAGGCCGGCGTGCTCACCAGTTTGCGCGCGGTGTCCTCGACAATGTCTTCCACCGCGCATTCGTGGTGGGTGGCGCCCATTTTATCCAGGGCGGCAGCGGTGTCGGCATCGTTACCGATGGTGCAGGTCACGCCGGGGCCGTAGATTTTCGCGGCCAGGGCCGGTGAAATGCAGATCAGCCCCACCGGCTTGCCCGCTTCGGCAAAGGCTTCGGCCAACGCCAGCACCTGCGGGTTGACGCTGCACCCCGCGCCTTCTACAGCAAAGTTCGACAGGTTCTTCGCCGCGCCAAACCCGCCAGGCACGATCAGCGCGTCGAATTCCTCGGCGTTGGCGTGTTGAATATCCTTCACGGCGCCTCGCGCGATGCGCGCCGACTCCACCAGCACATTGCGCGACTCGGGCATTTCTTCGCCGGTGAGGTGGTTGATCACATGCAGTTGGGCAATATCGGGTGCAAAACATTGGACCTGAGCGCCGCGCTGGTCCAGGCGCAGCAGGGTGATCACGCTTTCCTGGATCTCCGCGCCGTCGTACACGCCACAGCCGGAAAGGATCACTGCAATCTTTTTGCTCATGGGCATTTCTCCTGGGGTCTTGGCGTTAAATGTCTACTAATTTGTCACCTGTTGCCAATGGGATCTTGCGCGGCTGCACCTAATCTTGATGTAACAAAAACACATCGGACTAGCCCATGGACTTCGTGCCTTACGCGGTACCGTTTTTCATTGCCTTAATCGTGGTCGAGCTGCTGGCCGACCACTGGCGCGGCCAGCGCAACTATCGCGTCGCGGACGCCATCAACAGCCTCAGCACCGGTGTGCTGTCCACCACCACCGGCTTGCTGACCAAGGGTGTGGGCCTGCTGACCTACGCGTTCGCCCTCGAGCACCTGGCTGTGATCGAGTTGTCGGCCCAGAGTGTCTGGACCTGGGTATTCGCCTTCGTTTTCTACGACTTCTGCTATTACTGGCTGCATCGCTGCGGTCATGAGCGCAACATCCTCTGGGCCGCGCACTCGGTGCATCACCAGAGCGAGGACTACAACCTCACCACCGCTCTGCGCCAAACCAGCACCGGTTTTCTGCTGAGCTGGATTTTCTACCTGCCCCTGGCCGTGCTCGGCGTGCCGCTGGTGGTGTTTATCAGCGTGGCCTCGCTCAACCTGCTGTATCAGTTCTGGGTGCATACCCGCCACGTGCCCAAGCTCGGCTGGTTCGAATGGTTCTTCGTCACGCCGTCCAACCATCGGGCCCACCATGCACAGAACGCTCTCTACATGGATCGCAACTACGGCGGGGTGTTCATTATTTGGGACCGGTTGTTCGGCAGCTTCCAGGAAGAAGACGATAACGAGCCGGTGATCTTTGGCGTGACCACGCCCCTGGCCAGCTGGAACCCGCTGTGGGCCAACCTGCAGTTTTACGCGCAGCTGTGGAGTGATGCGCGGCGTACGGAGCGTTGGTGGGACAAGTTGCGCATCTGGTTCATGCGCACCGGCTGGCGCCCAGCGGACGTCAAGGCCAATTACCCGCGAGCCTTGCCAGACCTGAGCCAGTTCCGCAAATTCGACGTGCCGCTGGACACGCGCCAGCAGGTCTACATCGCCCTGCAATTTGCGGCGTATGTCGGGTTTGGCAGTTATCTGATGAATTTTGCCGAGGGGCTGCCCACGGCGGCGCTGGTGCTGGGCTGGAGTGCGATGGCGTTGGGGCTGTTTACCTTGGGCGTGGCCCTGGAGAATCGCCCGTGGGCCTTCAAGGCCGAGCTGGTGCGCCTGGCGCTGAATGTGCCGTTGGTATGCCTGGCGCCGTTGGTGGGACTGTGGCCGGCCGGCAACCTGGGCTGGCTGGGCCTGGTGAGCTACAGCCTGCTCAGCGGGATCGGCCTCTACTGCTGCCGAAGCCGGCTTACTCGACTGGTGTCTTAGGCGGTGCGATCGCGGCCGGCTCGGCGGCGAGCCGGGCCTTGGCCTCGGCGCAGGCCTCACGGGCAATGCGCGCATTCTTGAAGCGGCGACGCAGCCACAGGCCGAGTCCCAGGACCAGCAATGCACCCAATACCCACAGCTCGTATTTCTTGACGCTGCCGAGCATGCCTTCGAGCACCGCGCCAAAATGATAAGCCGCAGCGCCCAGCGCGGCGGCCCAGATCGCGGCGCCAATCCCGTTGAGGATCAGGTAGCGCAGCGGCGGGTAGCCGGAAAGGCCAATCGCCACGGGCATGACCGTGCGCAGTCCGTAAACGAAGCGGAAGCTCAGGACCCAGATATCCGGATGCTTGCGGATATGTTCCAGGGCCTTGTCGCCCATCAATTGCCAGCGCGGCTTGCGCGCCAACAGCTTGCGGCCGTGCTTGCGGCCCATGTAGTACCACAGCTGGTCGCCGGCGTAGCTGCCGAAAAAGGCAACGACCACCACCAGGTTGATATCCATGTATCCACGGAACGCCAGGAAGCCTGCGAGAACCAGGATGGTTTCGCCTTCGAAGAACGTGCCTAGGAAGAGGGCAAAGTAGCCGAAGTCATGCAGAAATTGTTGAAGCATGGTCTGGGTGCTGGCGAAATGAACGCGCAGCCTACGCCTTCACGAACATTCATGAAAGTATCGAGATGTGTCATGAAGTGAACAATTCCTACATAAACGACGAATGCGACGCCGGGTCGCATCGATAAGCACAACTGTAATTCCTTCGTCATAATGGCCGCTTATAACTGCAACACTCGCCCGTAAACGCGGGCTCAGGAGTCTGTCGTGAGCTTTACCCCTGCCAATCGCCTGTTCCCCGCCACCCGTCTGCGCCGCAATCGCCGTGATGATTTTTCTCGCCGCCTGGTTCGTGAAAACGTACTGACGACCAATGATCTGATCCTGCCGGTGTTTGTGCTGGACGGTGAAAATCGTCGGGAAGCGGTGGCGTCGATGCCAGGGGTGGAGCGCTTGACCATTGATCTGCTGCTGGAAGAAGCGGCGGGCTGGGTCGAGCTGGGGATTCCGGCACTCGCGCTGTTTCCGGTCACGCCGTCTGAGCTCAAGTCACTCGACGCCGCCGAAGCCTGGAACCCGGACGGCATCGCGCAGCGCGCCACCCGCGCCCTGCGCGAGCGTTTCCCGGAACTGGGGGTGATCACCGACGTGGCGCTGGACCCGTTCACCACACACGGGCAGGATGGCATTCTTGACCAAGAAGGCTATGTTCAAAACGACATTACTGTCGACGCGCTGGTCAAGCAGGCCTTGTCCCACGCGGCGGCGGGCGCCCAGGTGGTGGCGCCGTCGGACATGATGGACGGCCGTATCCAGGCGATTCGCGAAGCCCTGGAGCTGGCCGGCCATGTCAATGTGCGCATCATGGCCTACTCGGCCAAGTACGCCAGCGCCTACTACGGCCCGTTCCGCGATGCGGTGGGTTCGGCGCTGAACCTGGGCAAGGCGAACAAGGCCTCGTACCAGATGGACCCTGCCAATAGCCATGAAGCCTTGCATGAAGTGGCCGCCGACCTGGCCGAAGGCGCCGACATGGTCATGGTCAAGCCCGGGATGCCCTACCTGGACATCCTTTACCGGGTCAAAGAGGAATTCAAAGTGCCGACCTTTGTCTATCAGGTCAGCGGTGAGTACGCCATGCACATGGCCGCGATCCAGAATGGCTGGTTGAGTGAAGGGATAATCCTGGAATCCCTGACGGCCTTTAAACGTGCTGGCGCTGATGGCATCCTGACTTACTTCGCCGCCCGCGCCGCCCAATTGCTTAGAGAGCAACAATAGCCCTCACAGGAACATTCGATGAATACCGAAGGACTCTCAGAAGTTGCCGTAAAAGACGCTCACCCGGTGGTGGAACAAGTCACCGAAACGCCGCCGGAGCTGGAGCCGGCCCCGCCCGCCGTGGTGGTGGAAGCGCCCGCGCCGGCACCGGTGGTCGCGGTGACCAACCTGGATGACAGCAGCCTGTACATCCACCGTGAGCTGTCACAACTGCAATTCAACATCCGCGTGCTGGAGCAGGCGCTGGATGAGTCCTACCCGCTGCTGGAGCGGCTGAAATTCCTGCTGATTTTCTCCAGCAACCTGGACGAGTTCTTCGAAATTCGCGTCGCCGGCCTCAAGAAGCAGATCACCTTCGCCCGTGAGCAAGCCGGCGCCGACGGCCTGCAGCCGCACCAGGCCCTGGCCCGCATCAGCGAGCTGGTGCACGGCCATGTGGACCGCCAATACGCGATCCTCAATGACATCCTGCTGCCGGAGCTGGAGAAACATCAGGTCCGCTTCATTCGTCGCCGTCACTGGACCACCAAGATCAAGACCTGGGTGCGCCGTTATTTCCGCGACGAGATTTCACCGATCATCACCCCGATCGGCCTCGACCCGACGCACCCGTTCCCGTTGCTGGTGAACAAGAGCCTGAACTTCATCGTGGAGCTGGAAGGGATCGATGCCTTCGGTCGCGATTCCGGCCTCGCGATCATCCCGGCGCCGCGCCTGTTGCCGCGGATCATCAAGGTTCCTGAGGAAGTGGGCGGCGCTGGCGACAACTATGTGTTCCTGTCGTCGATGATCCACGCGCACGCCGATGACCTGTTCCAGGGCATGAAGGTCAAGGGCTGCTACCAGTTCCGCCTGACCCGTAACGCCGACCTGGCGCTGGATTCCGAAGACGTCGAAGACTTGGCCCGTGCCCTGCGCGGCGAGCTGTTCTCGCGGCGCTACGGCGATGCGGTGCGTCTGGAAGTGGCGGACACCTGCCCGAAACACCTTTCGGACTACCTGCTCAAGCAGTTCAACCTGAGCGAGAGCGAGCTGTACCAGGTCAACGGCCCGGTCAACCTGACGCGTCTGTTCAGCATCACCGGCCTGGACAGCCATCCAGAGCTGCAATACACGCCGTTCACCCCGCAGATCCCGAAGCTGCTGCAAAACAGCGAGAACATCTTCAGCGTGGTGAGCAAGCAGGACATCCTGCTGCTGCACCCGTTCGAGTCGTTCACCCCGGTGGTCGACCTGCTGCGCCAGGCCGCCAAGGACCCGCATGTATTGGCGGTGCGCCAGACCCTGTACCGCAGTGGCGCCAACTCGGAAATCGTCGATGCGCTGGTCGACGCCGCGCGTAACGGCAAGGAAGTCACCGCGGTGATCGAGCTGCGCGCGCGGTTTGACGAAGAGTCCAACCTGCAACTGGCCAGCCGCCTGCAGGCGGCCGGTGCGGTGGTGATCTACGGTGTGGTCGGCTTCAAGACCCACGCCAAGATGATGCTGATCCTGCGCCGTGAAGCCGGTGAGATCGTGCGTTACGCGCACTTGGGCACCGGCAACTACCACGCCGGCAACGCCAAGCTCTACACCGACTACAGCCTGCTGACCTCCGACGACGCCTTGTGTGAAGACGTCGGCAAGCTGTTCAGCCAGTTGATCGGCATGGGCAAGACCTTGCGCATGAAGAAGCTGCTGCACGCGCCGTTCACGCTCAAGAAGGGCATGCTCGACATGATTGCCCGCGAGACCCAGTTCGCCCTCGACGGCAAGCCGGCGCACATCATTGCCAAGTTCAACTCGCTGACCGATCCGAAGATCATCCGCGCGCTGTACAAGGCCAGCCAGTCCGGTGTGCGCATCGACCTGGTAGTGCGCGGCATGTGCTGCCTGCGCCCGGGCATTGTCGGGGTCTCGCATAACATCCACGTGCGTTCGATCATCGGTCGCTTCCTGGAGCACACGCGGGTGTTCTACTTCCTCAACGGCGGCGAGGAGCAGATGTTCCTGTCCAGTGCCGACTGGATGGAACGCAACCTCGATAAGCGTGTGGAAACCTGCTTCCCGGTGGAAGGCAAGAAGCTGATCATGCGCGTCAAGAAGGAGCTGGAAAGCTACCTCACCGACAACACCCACAGCTGGAGCCTGCAATCGGACGGCCGCTACGTGCGCAACACGCCGACCGGCAACCAGAACCCGCGCAGCGCGCAGGCGACGTTGCTGGAGAAGCTGGGCAGCCCGATTCTTGCGGTGAACTAACGCTAACACGCCCCAAAAATGTGGGAGGGGGCTTGCCCCCGATAGCGGTGGTTCAGTCAAAATTTCAGTGACTGACACACTGCAATCGGGGGC
>NZ_JBAWDE010000200.1:0-12433 GCF_049590575.1 Pseudomonas sp. | reverse complement strand
GGCCATCCCGCTCGGCCAGGTGCAGGGCACGCTGCTGGATGCGCGTCGGCAGATCGCCACCGGCCGCGCGGGCCAGGCGGTTGGCTTCGAGGTCTTCCAGCGGGCCGGCGTGTTCTTCACGCAGGCGCACGGTTTCCGTCAGCCAGAGGGTGTGCAAGGGGTTCAGTGCAGTCACGCGCTGTCCTGTTGAGCAAGTGAGGTTGGAGCATAACCGCTCGGTCGCGGCTCTGGTATTCTCGTCGCCATGAAAAAAACTCTCCCTTTAAGCCTGATCGCAGCCCTCGGTGAAAACCGCGTGATCGGCGTCGACAACAGCATGCCCTGGCACTTGCCGGGGGATTTCAAATACTTCAAGGCCACCACGCTCGGCAAGCCGATCATCATGGGGCGCAAGACCTGGGACTCCCTGGGCCGACCGCTGCCGGGGCGCCTGAATATCGTGGTTAGCCGTCAGACCGATCTGGTGCTTGAAGGTGCGGAAGTTTTTCCGTCGCTCGATGCCGCCGTGGCGCGGGCTGAAGCCTGGGCGCTGGAGCAGGGCGTGGATGAGCTGATGCTGATCGGCGGCGCGCAACTGTATGCGCAGGGGCTGGAGCAGGCAGATCGGCTGTACCTGACGCGCGTTGCGTTGAGCCCGGAAGGGGATGCGTGGTTTCCGGCGTTTGATGCGAACCAGTGGAAGTTGGTGTCGAACGTCGAGAATCCGGCGCAAGGGGACAAGCCGGCGTACAACTTTGAAGTGTGGGAACGCGGCTAAGATCGTCCCCACACTCCGCGCCCCGCTTTAAACATCGGACGCAGAGCGTCTAGGGCTGCATCATCACGCGGAGCGTGGGAACGCTCAGATTAGTTGGCCTGCATCAGAACCACATAGATGGTCAGTCAAGGCCGGAATTGATCAACGAGAAACTGATGTTATTCACAGCACAGTTTTCAAGATAACTAATTATAACTTTGGCATTCGGATGTGATTCGCTGGACAGCCTATAGGTATCCCAGCCCCCCCCCCCGCATACCCAGCCCCCCGGGAAGCCTCGCAGGGTCACTGAAGAGCAATTCCACACCCTCTACCGGATGCATGGTTGGCCAATTGCTGTCCTCAAACGGCTTCACCAGCGGTAGATTGGGAATCTTCCCGTCTGCTACAAGTTCGGTGAAGTTCATCCCTAAACTCTTTACCCACAACTTAATGGTTTGAGCATCCATCAATACCACCCCAGTTCTTTATTGATTCTATGCATCTTGGCCAGCGCATCTTCAAAGTCTTCTTCCTTGAACCCCTTCTCAAGCATGTAGGGCTTTATTGCATAAAAATTTTGTTCTACCGCACTTCGCAAATCAGCAGCATCTGCCTGTTGTTTGAGTTTTGTATTTCTCCCTCCAAAGGCCTCACTGTATTTCTGGTGAACCCGAGCCGGTATTGCGATGCACCCGCCTCGTTACTCCCCCGACGGACGCGGAGCTTTCAGGACCGCATTCCCATGCGGAGCGAGGGTGCGACTAAATGTCGGTTCTAGTTACATCGATCAATGCGAAAGTGAGCGTTTTCACCAAGAGATCAGAGGTGTAGCTGAATCCTACTCGAGCATTTGGATGGTTTCTTTCATGTAGCCGATAGGCCTCCCATCCACCCATTTCCTTTCCATTACTCCCAGGAATTTTAGCTGCACCTAATGATTTTATCGGGGTGCCGAATCGGCTTCGTACGCAGGACTGTGTCATTTTAAGTTCGAACGGAAACGGCAAGCTAGCGTTATAAACAGGCTCTCCCTCATCAGTCTGGATAAGTGTCAAAATAATTTTTTCAAACCTTCTGTTATTATCCAGAAACCAAAGTTCAGCCCCGGGTATAGGATACTGAATGAATTCATTATTTTCGATGGCGCTGAATAATGGATTTAATGACTGGTTTGGAATGATGGCATTTGAAACCAAATCATCATAGGTGCGACCCAAACTTTTAATCCAATCATTAATCATCGCCGCGCTCATCAGTACCACCCATGCTTTTGATTGATGTCATGCATCTTAATACGAACTGCCTCAATGTCAGTTTGAGAATAACCATCTTTCAATAGGTAAGGTTGCAGAGCAGATAGGTTGCTGTCTACCGCGGCTCTGAGATCTTGAGCGTCCTTGTCTTGTCTACTTGCACTGTTTCGACCACCGTAAGTCTCGCTATATTGCTGATGAGTGCGGGCAGGAATGGCAACACTGGCTGCATTTTTGAGATATTCCTGTATTTTTCTTGCGCTTATATCCGGATTGATTCCCTTCAGGAAACGTCGTAACGCCGCTTGGGAGGGAATGTGGTCAACATGCATACCTTCTCGTGGTCGCCCATCGAAAGCGCCATATGTATCCACTTCTAAAGGTCTTACCGCTGGCTTGGCAAACACCAAATATAGCGGCGGTACACCCGAATCAGCGGGAAACGAAATGATCGTATCCTGCCAGGTAACATCCTCAGCTTCCCGGCCCGGATAGTGACTTAATGCTGAATCTTGCCCCACTGCAACCGGATGAACGAACACATTATCCAGGCGTTCCGGTGTGCCGGGATACGGGCTCGGCACACTCACCACCGGCCCATGATTTGGCGTCCAAGTGATGCTGATGCCATCGAGCACCGCCACCATCGCGCTTTTGTCAGCATTCCATCTGGCTTGTGCGACAGGCACACGATCTGCGCCACTTCCAGGCCTGGTATGTATGCCGTAAACGCGCAGTTCACCGGACTCATCCTGGCGAAACTGGAAACGCACCCGTGTACTGGCTGAACGCATCCCCTCCAACTGCTCCGGGGTGTACAGCGTTGAATCACCGATATCCCGAGGCCAGAATGCCAGCAGCACGAGGTTGAGGGCGGAACTGGCTCCGGCCAGCCCGCGCACGGCCCACGCACCAAGGTCGCTGCCAAGTGTTCCAGCAACCCTCCCGACAGCGCCCGCAGTGCCGGTCGAAGCCATGACGGCTGTGGTGCCAAAGTTCGTAGCGTGTTCAGGGCCGGTTCCCGCAGCCGTCGAACCGGCCGGCACCGAGACGCATGACTTGGCGAACACGCACGTGTCAGCGGTACGATTCATTGCGCCGGGATTGGAGAAGTGGGAAACGGGCGGGTTGGGTGTGTTTGGCCCTGTCCAGGTAAAGGTATCGCGCTGGGGTTGTGGTTCGAAGTCTTGGCTCTTGGAGTGTTGATTGGCGATCAGCGTCGGTGGCGGCTCGCATTTGCACATACACAGATCGCCTTCAAGCGCCGCTTGTTTGCCGCCCCAATCTTCGTGTAGGTGAGGGCCGGTAAGCACAATGACACCTTCCGTGCCGCATGCCGGACAAGCAACCCGGTCACCCTCCCTGGCGATCATCCGACCGTTGAAGCTGGTTCGCTCCATGCCGCTGATCACCTCGCCGCCTGCGGTGGTCTTCGCACCAGTCGTGATGTTGTAGCGCCTCAAATGAGGCTTTCCGGGTGGTAACTTGGCATGATTTCGTCGCCCATGCGCGTTCTACAGATGGCTTTGGCTGGGCAATGATTTGGTTGAACGTCAGGAGCGGTTTGGTTCATGGCACTTCCTTTTTTCAGATACGCCGCAGTGGCGCCAGGAAATGCTGCTGAATGATGGAAAGCCAGACAACTGACCGTTCGACTAGGTATTGGTAAAAACGGAAACGTCCGACAAGTCTTTGCAGTTGTCCCTAGGACACTTGATTTTTAGTCTCCGTACACCGCTGCAAACGCAGTGGTTGGGCTTCGCGGCTCGGATCGATTAAGCATTGCTTCCTTTGAGTTGACGATTTTTTATCGTCTACTGTGCGGCGCTATGGTGGCTGTACGCGGGATACCTTCGGGTATGCCGGTTCCTTAATCGCCGGTCCGCGAACCTGCGCACAGCCGCCACCTCAAATCGCTACTAGCAAGTCAGCTATTTGATCACCTACGCTCTGGGCTCATCGTTCTACACAAGTATCGAAAGCCTAAAAGCATCGGGGGCAAGCCCCCCTCCCACATTCGACCGCGTTCTCATATTGGAACTCGATCAACGGTGGGAGGGGGCTTGCCCCCGATAGCGGTCTGTCAGGCCTGCGCTAACTCGGCATGCTCATCCGCCTCCAACAACGCTTTATCCGTCTGCCCCATGATCTGGCTGGTAATCGCGCCCGCCGTCATCGAACCGTTCACGTTCAACGCCGTTCGGCCCATGTCGATCAGCGGTTCCACGGAAATCAGCAGCGCGACCAGTGACACTGGCAGGCCCATTGCCGGCAGCACGATCAGCGCGGCAAACGTTGCACCGCCGCCCACACCCGCCACACCCGCCGAGCTCAAGGTCACGATTGCCACCAGGGTTGCGATCCACAGCGGGTCCAGTGGGTTGATGCCCACCGTCGGCGCCACCATGACCGCCAACATCGCCGGATAGAGCCCCGCGCAGCCGTTCTGGCCGATGGTCGCGCCAAATGAGGCGGCAAACCCGGCGATGGACTGCGGGATACCCAGGCGGCGGGTCTGCGCTTCAATGCTCAGCGGAATCGCCGCCGCGCTGGAGCGGCTGGTGAAGGCAAAGGTCAGCACCGGCCACACTTTGCGGAAGAAGCGCAGCGGGTTCACCCCGGCCAGCGACAGCAGCAGGCCGTGCACCACAAACATCAGGCCCAGGGCCAGGTACGAGACCACCACAAAACTGCCGAGCTTGATGATGTCCTGCAGGTTGGAACCGGCGACCACCTTGGTCATCAGCGCCAGCACGCCGTACGGCGTGAGCTTCATCACCAGGCGCACCAGGCGCATCACCCAGGCTTGCAGGGTGTCGATGGCGCTGAGCACTTTCTGGCCTTTTTCCACGTCGTCCTTGAGCAGTTGCAGCGCGGCAACCCCGAGGAAGGCGGCGAAAATCACCACACTGATGATCGAGGTCGGCTTAGCCCGGGCCAGGTCGGCAAACGGGTTGGCCGGTACGAACGACAGCAGCAACTGCGGGATATTCAGGTCGGCGACCTTGCCCGCGTAATCACTCTGGATCACTTGCAGGCGCGCCATTTCCTGGGTGCCGGCCACCAGGCCTTCGGCGGTGAGGCCGAACAGGTTGGTCAGGCCGATACCGATCAGCGCCGCAATCGCGGTGGTGAACAGCAGCGTGCCGATGGTCAGGAAGCTGATCTTGCCCAGGGACGAGGCGTTATGCAGACGCGCCACGGCACTGAGGATCGAAGCAAACACCAGCGGGATCACGATCATTTGCAGCAGTTGTACGTAGCCGTTGCCGACCAGGTCAAACCAGCCGATCGAGGCCTTGAGTACCGGGTTGCCGTCGCCGTAAATCGTGTGCAATGCCGCACCAAACAGCACGCCGAGGACCAAGGCGAAAAGAACCTTCTTGGCGAGGCTCCAGTGTGTGCGGCGGGTTTGTGCCAGGCCCAGCAACAGGGCCACGAACACCAATAAGTTGAGAATCAGGGGCAGATTCATTGAAGCTCCGTTGAGAAGGCAGCCAATCGCGTGAGCCTGCGATTGCGAACCGGAAATGCTAACAGCTTGAAATATATTGATTTAATACCGATATGGAATGGCGACTGTCGCTTTTGGAATAAGGGTTTGACGCCCAGGCATATGCCTCTGGCGTTATCGCGACGCAAGCGGTCGCGCTCGTAGTGGGAACTGTCACAGGGATTTGTTAGCGTCGATGTCTTTCACTCAGGGAGACAACGCCTATGAAGCTCGCGCCGAAACTACTGGTATCTGCCGCATTCTGCCTCGGACTCGCCGCTCAGGCGTTCGCCGCCACCGAGTTGAAACACTGGCCGGCGCCGGCCGCCGAGCAACTGAACAAGATGATCGCCGCCAACGCCAACAAGGGCAATTTCGCGGTGTTCGACATGGACAACACCAGCTACCGCTACGACCTCGAAGAATCCCTGCTGCCGTACATGGAAAACAAAGGCCTGATCACCCGCGAGAGCATGGACCCGTCGCTGAAGCTGATCCCGTTCAAGGATACCGCCGACCACAAGGAAAGCCTGTTCAGCTATTACTACCGCCTCTGCGAAGTCGACGACATGGTCTGCTACCCATGGGTGGCGCAGATTTTTTCGGGCTTCACCCTCAAGGAACTCAAGGTCCAGGTCGACGAGTTGATGGCGTCCGGCAAACCCGTGCCGGTGACCTACTTTGAAGGCGACGCGGTGAAGAAATCCGAGGTGCAGCCGCCGAAGGTCTTCACTGGGCAGGCTGAGTTGTTCAACAAACTGACCGAAAACGGCATCGAGGTTTACGTGATGACCGCCGCTTCAGAAGAGCTGGTGCGCATGGTCGCCGCCGATCCGAAGTACGGCTACAACGTCAAACCCGAGAACGTGATCGGCGTGACCACGATGCTCAAAGACCGCAAGACCGGCGACTTGACCACCGCGCGCAAACAGATCGCTGCCGGCAAATATGACGAGAAGGCCAACCTCGGCCTGGAACTCACCCCGTACCTGTGGACCCCGGCGACCTGGATGGCCGGCAAACACGCGGCAATCCTCACTTACATCGACGAATGGAAAAAACCGTTGATCGTCGGTGGTGACACACCGACCAGCGACGGCTACATGCTGTTCCACGATGTGGATGTGGCCAAGGGCGGCATCCACCTGTGGATCAACCGCAAGGACAAATACATGACCCAACTTAACGGCATGATGGCCAAGCACGCAGCGGCCCAGGCCAAGGAAGGGCTGCCAGTGACGGCGGACAAGAACTGGGTGATCGTCAAGCCGGATGAGATTCAGTAAGACCGTGTCGCCTGCTTCGCGAGCAAGCCCGCTCCCACACTTGACCGAGTTCCAACATGAGCACGCGGCCGAATGTGGGAGCGGGCTTGCCCGCGAAGGCGGGGCATCAGGCAATACAGGAGTCGGTTGACCCACCGCTATCGCAGGCAAGCCAGCTCCCACATTTGATCTCTATTGGTTTGGAGATTTTATTCAGGCAAAAAAATGCCCCGCACGTGGCGGGGCATTTTTATGCGCGAGGCTTACAGGCCGTCGAGCATCGCCTTGTTACGTACCGCGCCCTTGTCGGCACTGGTGGCCAACAGCGCGTAAGCCTTCAGCGCGGTGGTCACTTTACGTGGACGTTTCTCCACCGGCTTCCAGCCTTTCTTGTCCTGCTCGACCCGGCGCGCGGCCAGTTCTTCGTCGCTGATCAACAGGTTGATCGAGCGGTTCGGAATGTCGATCAGTATCTTGTCGCCATCCTGCACCAGGCCGATTGCGCCGCCGGCGGCCGCTTCTGGCGAAGCGTGGCCGATGGACAGGCCCGAGGTGCCGCCCGAGAAGCGCCCGTCGGTCAGCAACGCGCAGGCTTTGCCCAGGCCTTTGGATTTCAGGTAGGACGTCGGGTAGAGCATCTCCTGCATACCCGGGCCACCTTTCGGCCCTTCGTAGCGGATGATCACGATGTCGCCTTCTTTCACTTCGTCGGCAAGGATGCCGCGCACCGAGCTGTCCTGGCTTTCGTAGATCTTGGCGCGGCCTTCGAACACGTGGATGGATTCATCCACACCGGCGGTTTTCACCACGCAGCCGTCCAGGGCGATATTGCCGTACAGCACGGCCAGGCCACCTTCTTGAGAGTAGGCGTGCTCGACACTGCGGATGCAGCCGTTTTCACGGTCGTCATCCAAGGTGTCCCAACGGGTCGACTGGCTGAACGCGGTTTGCGTAGGGATGCCCGCCGGGCCGGCCTTGAAGAAGTGATGCACGGCTTCGTCGTCAGTCTGGGTGATGTCCCATTTGGCGATGCCTTCGGCCATGCTCGTGCTGTGCACGGTCGGCAGGTCGGTGTGCAGCAGGCCGCCACGGGCCAGCGAACCGAGGATCGAGAAGATCCCGCCGGCGCGGTGCACGTCTTCCATGTGGTACTTCTGGATGTTCGGCGCGACTTTGCACAGTTGCGGCACGTGGCGGGACAGGCGGTCGATGTCGCGCAGGTCGAAATCGATCTCGGCTTCCTGAGCGGCGGCCAGCAAGTGCAGGATGGTGTTGGTGGAACCGCCCATGGCGATGTCCAGGGTCATGGCGTTTTCGAACGCCTTGAAGTTGGCGATATTGCGCGGCAGTACCGACTCATCGTTCTCGGTGTAGTAACGCTTGCACAGCTCGACGATGGTGCGGCCGGCCTGCAGGAACAGCTGCTCGCGGTCGCTGTGGGTAGCCAATGTGGAACCGTTGCCCGGCAGGGCCAGGCCCAGGGCTTCGACCAGGCAGTTCATCGAGTTGGCGGTGAACATGCCGGAGCACGAACCGCAGGTCGGGCAGGCACTGCGCTCGTATTCCGCGACCTTCTCGTCAGAAGCGCTGGAATCGGCGGCGATGACCATGGCGTCAACCAGGTCGAGGCCGTGGGAGGCGAGCTTGGTCTTGCCGGCTTCCATCGGGCCGCCGGACACGAAGATCACCGGAATATTGAGGCGCAGGGCGGCCATCAGCATGCCAGGGGTGATCTTGTCGCAGTTCGAGATGCAGACGATGGCGTCGGCGCAGTGGGCGTTGACCATGTATTCCACGGAGTCGGCGATGATCTCGCGGCTCGGCAGCGAATACAGCATGCCGTCATGGCCCATGGCAATGCCGTCATCCACGGCGATGGTGTTGAATTCCTTGGCGACACCGCCGGCGCGTTCGATCTCGCGGGCGACCAGTTGGCCCAGGTCCTTGAGGTGGACGTGGCCCGGTACGAATTGGGTGAACGAGTTGGCAATCGCGATGATCGGCTTTTTGAAGTCGTCATCTTTCATCCCCGTGGCACGCCACAGTGCGCGCGCGCCGGCCATGTTGCGGCCGTGGGTGGATGTTTTCGAGCGGTAATCAGGCATTGGAGCACTCCGGGCGGCTAATCAGGTACTTCTAATCAGGTACTAAAGGGAAGTGAGCCTCTATTGACGTCTGGAACACTCAGAAAATGGCCGTGTGTCCAAAAGTTGCCACTCGCGTCGCGGGATCGCCGCGTGCTTGGGCCTCGAGCTCATAAACCCGCCGGGGGATGACTGGCGATGAATAGGCCCGATTCTACACCGCTGGAGGCTGGAGGGAATGGCTGGAACCGTTAACGAGGCGGCTTCGGGACGGGTGGGGGGCGCCGTGCCCATGAGTTCAACGCCAGGGCCTGAGCTGACGAAAGTCAAAACCTGGGGCGGGACGAAACTTCCTAAAAATCTGTAGGAACCCGGAGGTTCCTACAGGCCAACGGCATTAGCTATTCGGCAACAACCGGCAGGTAATGCTCTTGATATAGCGAGTCTCGGCAATTGCCGGGTGCACCGGATGGTCCGGGCCCTGGCCGCCGCGTTCGAGCATCTGGATATTGCGGTCCAGGTGACGGGCGCTGGTCAGCAGGATGTTTTGCAGGTCGTCTTCCGGCAGGTGCATCGAGCACGAAGCGCTGACCAGGATGCCGTCCTTGCTGAGCAGGCGCATGGCTTGCTCGTTCAGGCGGCGGTAGGCGCCTTCGCCGTTCTTCATGTCTTTTTTACGTTTGATGAAGGCCGGTGGGTCGGCGACGATCACGTCGAAGCGTTCTTCGCTGGCTTTCAGTTCCTTGAGGGCTTCAAACACGTCGCCTTCGATGCAGGTCATCTTCTCGGCGACGCCGTTCAGCGCGGCGTTGCGCTCCACGCCATCCAGGGCGAAGGCCGAGGCGTCGACGCAGAACACTTCACTGGCGCCGAAAGCCGCGGCCTGCACGCCCCAGCCGCCGATGTAGCTGTAGAGGTCGAGGACGCGCTTGCCTTTGGCATACGGGGCCAGGCGCGCGCGGTTCATGCGGTGGTCGTAGAACCAGCCGGTTTTCTGGCCCTGGATCACCGGGGCTTCGAATTTCACGCCGTTTTCTTCCAGCGCGACCCACTCCGGTACCAGGCCGAATACGGTTTCGACGTAGCGGTTGAGGCCTTCGGCGTCGCGCGCGGCAGAGTCGTTCTTGAACAGGATGCCGCTCGGCTTGAGCACTTGGGTCAGCGCGGCGATCACGTCTTCCTTATGTGCTTCCATGGTCGCCGAAGCGATCTGCACCACCAGGATGTCACCGAAACGGTCGACGACCAGGCCCGGCAACAGGTCGGAATCACCGTAGACCAGGCGGTAGAACGGCTTGTCGAACAGGCGATCACGCAGCGACAGCGCGACGTTGATGCGGTGCACCAGCAGCGACTTGTCCAGCGGCAACTTGATGTCGCGCGACAGCAGGCGCGCGCAGATCAGGTTGTTCGGGCTCATGGCCACGATGCCCAGAGTCTTGCCGCCGGCCGCTTCCAGGATTGCCTGGTCGCCCGCCTGGAAGCCGTGAAGTGGGGTGGCGGCCACGTCGATTTCGTTGCTGTAGACCCACAGGTGGCCGTTGCGCAAACGACGATCGGCGTTGGCTTTGAGACGCAGGCTTGGCAGGGACATGACGTCGCTCCGGAAAAAAGAGCGGGAGTATACCTGTTGCGGCGCGGTTCATGTGGGAGTGGGCTTGCCCGCGATGCAGGCGGCGCGGTGTATCTGACGTACGGCGGTGATGCAATCGGGGGCAAGCCCCCCTCCCACATTTAGTCCGATTTCAATCGGGCATTTGGGTGTCGGTCAGGTTTGCTTAGAGGTTAGAATCCCCGCCTAGCCCAGAGTATGTACTTATGTCCCAAGAGCTTTCCGCCGAACAGATCCAACAGGCCCTGCAAGGCATCAGCGTGCCTCCCCAGCCGCAAATCATGGTGGATTTGCAGATGGAGCAGTACATGCCTGACCCAGACCTGGAAGTGATCGCGCGGCTGATCTCCCAGGACCCGGGCCTCTCCGGCGCGTTGCTGAAGATCGTCAACTCGTCGTATTTCGGGCTGAGCAACAAGATCGCTTCGATCCAGCGTGCGGTGAACCTGCTGGGTAGCCGTTCGATCATCAACCTGATCAACGCGCTGTCTATCAAGGGTGAAATGAGCGACGACACAATCGTCACCCTCAACCGCTTCTGGGACACCGCCCAGGATGTGGCCATGACTTGCCTCACCCTGGCCAAGCGTACCGGCTCCCAGGCAGTGGACGAAGCCTACGCCCTGGGGCTGTTCCACGATTGCGGCGTGCCGTTGATGCTCAAGCGTTTCCCCAACTACATGGCAGTGCTCGAACAAGCCTATGGCAACGCCGGCCCCGACTGCCGGGTGGTCGACACTGAAAACAATGCGTTCAACACCAACCATGCGGTGGTCGGCTATTACACGGCCAAATCCTGGCGCCTGCCGGAGCACGTGACCGACGCCATCGCCAACCATCACAACGCCCTGGCGGTGTTCAGCGATGAATCGTCACGCAACTCGCAGCTGAAAAACCTGCTGGCGATCCTGAAAATGGCCGAGCACATCTGTTCGTCCTACCGGGTGCTGGGCAACCAGGCGGTGGACCATGAGTGGAATGCGATTGGCCATCTGGTGCTGGACTACGTGGGCCTGTCGGATTACGACTTCGAAAGCCTGAAGTTATCGATCCGCGAACTGGGCGCGCACTGACCCGTCTTTCAAGAGGTACACATGCCCGAGTTACCCGAAGTCGAAACCACCCGCCGCGGCATCGCCCCGCACCTGGAAGGCCAGCGGGTCAGCCGTGTGGTGGTGCGTGAGCGGCGCCTGCGCTGGCCGATCCCGGAGGACCTGGACGTGCGCCTGTCGGGGCAGCGCATCGTGCTGGTGGAGCGGCGCGCCAAGTACCTGTTGATCAATGCCGAAGTCGGCACCTTGATCAGCCACCTGGGCATGTCGGGCAACCTGCGCCTGGTGGAAGTCGGCATGCCGGCGGCCAAGCACGAGCATGTGGACATCGAGCTGGAATCGGGAATGGCCCTGCGTTACACCGACCCACGGCGGTTTGGTGCGATGCTTTGGAGCCAGGACCCGCACAACCACGAACTGCTGGTTCGCCTCGGGCCGGAGCCGTTGACCGACCTGTTTGATGGCGAGCGTCTGTTCCAGCTGTCCCGTGGCAAGTCGATGGCGGTGAAGCCATTCATCATGGACAACGCGGTGGTGGTGGGCGTGGGCAATATTTACGCGACGGAAGCGCTGTTCGCGGCGGGCATTGATCCGCGTCGGGCCGCCGGCGGCATTTCGCGCGGGCGCTATTTGAAGCTGGCGATCGAGATCAAGCGTGTGTTGGCCGCTGCGATCGAGCGTGGCGGCACCACGTTGCGCGACTTTATCGGCGGCGACGGGCAGCCGGGGTATTTCCAGCAGGAACTGTTCGTCTATGGCCGGGGCGGCGAGGCGTGCAAAGTCTGCGGCAGCGAATTGTGCAACGTGGTGCTGGGGCAGCGGGCGAGCGTGTTTTGCCCGAAGTGCCAGAGCTGATTGCTGTGTGATGGCGGATAACGCCATCGGGGGCAAGCCCCCTCCCACATTTGAAACGCATTGCAAGTGTGGGAGGGGGC
>NZ_JBAWDE010000199.1:0-4671 GCF_049590575.1 Pseudomonas sp. | reverse complement strand
GCGTGCAGCTTGTCGCGCCCGGCCAGGTAGCTGTAGCCGGTGCGGCCGTCGGCCAGGCGCACCACGCAGCGGGTCACGCTCATTTCGCCGACGTTGAACGGCGCACCATTGCCGCCCATGCGGCCACGCACCAGGGTCATGCCGATTTCCGGGGCACGGATCAGTTGGTATTCCGCGTCCTTCAACGCGGCTTCGTGAGGTTGCAATTCATTGAGCTGGGCGCGCGCTAACACGCCGATCCAATGCTGACGCGGGGACAGGTTCATCAGGGTCTCCATCAGGTCACCACTTGGTACTGGAAGCGATCCGAACGGCTGGTGGACTGCGCCAGCTCCACCGGGCGGCCGTCGCGATCGCAGGAAAGGGTAAACACGGTGAGGGCCGGCAAGTGCCGCGGCATCAGCAGCAGCGCGGCTTCATCACGGTTGGGCAAACGCGCGCCGATCAGGCTTTGGGTGCGGCTCAGCGGCAGGTCCCGCTCGCGCAGGTACTGGCGCAACGAACCACCGGCGTAGTCGGCCAGCAACGGCGCGCGGCTGGCGCAGTAACGATGGCGGATCAGGCTGACCGGCTGGTGGTCGAGCTTGCGCAAGGTTTGCAGCTCGATCATCGGCGCCATCTCGGCGATGCCCAGTTGCAGCGCTTCTTCGCGGCTGGCGTAGCAGTAGCGGCGCTTGAGCAGCAGCGCCTGCACACCGACGCCCTGGGCCGACAGGGATTGACTGAAAGCGGTCTCGGCGGCCATCGAGTAAATCAGCGGGCGGTCGAGCACTTGGGTGCCTTTGCCCTGGCGGCGCAACAGGCTGCCTTCGAACACCAGTTCGTCGATGGCGCGGCGCAAGGTATGGCGGTTGACGCCGAAGCGCTCGGCCATGTGCACCTCGCCGGGCAGGAAGTCGCCAGCGCTGTAGTTGCTCAGTTCACGGCGCAGGATGTCCGCGAGTTCGCGGTACACCGGCTCATCTTGTCTAGACAACTGCATGCTTAAAAAAAGCGCCGCGCGGGCACCCCTCCGGTGTCAGATGAACTGCTTGCGCAGGCGTTGGGACAGCACGTCGATACCGCTCACCACCACGATGATCACCAACAGCACCGCGCAGGTCTGGACGAACTGGAAGGCGCGGATGTTTTCCCAGAGGATCACGCCGATCCCGCCGGCGCCGACCATGCCCACCACCGTGGCCGAGCGCACATTGGCTTCGAAACGATACAGCGCGTAGGAAACCCACAGCGGCATCACTTGCGGGATCACGCCGTAGATCACTTCCTGCAAGGCGCTTGCGCCGGTGGCTCGTACGCCTTCTACCGGGCCGGGGTCGATGGCTTCGACGGCTTCGGCGAACAGCTTGGCGAGCACGCCGGTGGTGCTGATCCACAGGGCCAGCACGCCGGCGAAGGGACCGAGGCCGACGGCGACCACAAACAACATGGCGAACACCATTTCATTGATCGAGCGGAACGCGTCCATCACCCGGCGCAGCGGCTGGTGCACCCACCACGGGGTGATGTTGTCGGCGCACACGATGCCCAGCGGCACCGAGCAGACAATGGCCAGCACCGTGCCCCAGAGGGCGATTTGCACGGTGACGATCATCTCCTTGAGGTAGGCGCGCCATTCGTGGAAGTCCGGCGGGAAGAAGTCGGCGGCGAAGGTCGCCATGTTCCCGGAGTCGCGGTACAGCGCCAACGGGTTCATCTCGGCGCCGTGCCAGGCCCAGGCCAGCAGCACCAGGAACAGGCCCCAGCCGAGGTATTGCGGCCAAGTCCTTTTGCCAACAGCTTCAGCGTGCAGAGTGGTCATGATTGTCCTC
This sequence comes from Pseudomonas sp., assembly GCF_049590575.1. Classification (GTDB taxonomy): domain Bacteria; phylum Pseudomonadota; class Gammaproteobacteria; order Pseudomonadales; family Pseudomonadaceae; genus Aquipseudomonas. Next base: position 2,860 of record NZ_JBAWDE010000199.1, on the reverse strand, counting down.
GATCAAAATGTGGGAGCTGGCTTGCCCGCGATAGCGGTCTGTCAGTTACAGATTTGTTGGCTGACACACAGCAATCGCGGGCAAGCCCGCTCCCACATGAATCCGGTTACTACAGAGGGGTTAGCCGTTGGCTGCAGTCTTCTTGTCCAGCTCGCTGATGCGCTGTTGCAGCTTGGCCAGGTCGGCGTCGATATCCGCCAGCTTCTTCGCCTTGTCGGCCGCTTCCAGCTTGGTGTCGGCGCTGACGGTGGTGCGCTGCTTGAACAGTTCCAACTGGCGGATCGGCAACAGCTGGTCATCGCTGGAAGGCAGGAACTTGCCCAGCTGCATGTTCTTCAGCACGGCTTTCTCTTCATCGGTGTCGCCGTAGTTGGCGAAGAACTCGCGGATCTTGGTCTTCTCGCTGTCACTCAGCGCCTTGCTCCACACCATCGGGTCAGCGGGGATCAGCGGCGACTTCCAGATCACCTTGAGCATCGCGGCCTTGTCCGGCTGGGTGACTTCGAGGCGGTCCCAGCTTTCAGTGTTGAAGGTCGCCACGTCCAATTGCCCTTTGGCCACGCTGAGTGCGTTGACTTCATGGCTGGAGTTCAGCGTGCGCTTGAACGCGGTGGCGGCGTCGACGTGGTTCTTGGCGAACACGTAGTAGCCCGGCACCAGATAGCCCGAGGTGGAGTTCGGGTCACCGTTGCCGAAGGTCAGGTTCTTGGCGTTCTTGAGCATGTCGTCGACGTTGTTGATCGGGCTGTCCTTGCGCACGATCAACACGCTCCAGTAACCGGCAGCGCCGTTGGCGGCGGCGGTCTGGGCAAAGATTTCGCCGTTGGAGCGGTCCACCGCTTCCATCGCCGCCTTGTTGCCCAGCCAGGCCACGTCGACCTTGTTGAAGCGCATGCCCTGGATCAGGCCGGCGTAGTCGGAGGCGAAGGTGGCGTTGATGGTCAGGCCGGTCTTCTTGTGCATGTCATCCAGAAACGGCTGCCAGATGCTCTTGAGGTTCTGCGAAGACTCGGTGGACATGATGCCAAAGTTGATGGTTTTGTCGGCGGCCTGGGCGTTGCCCATCGCGACACTGGCCAGCAACACGGCAGACAGAAACACGTGGCCGATACGGTTCAACATGGAAGGATTCCTGTAGGGTCGTGAGTAGGGTTTCAAGCGCGCGCCAGGGCCAGCCGAGGGGTGACCTCGGTGCGGCGGGACTGGTCGGAAAACATCAGGCTGGTGTCGACATCGGCACCGTACAAATCGTTGAGGAACTGGCTGCTCATCGCGCTGCCCTGCCCGTCGAAATGGATTCGCCCGTCCTTGAGCGCCACGGCGCGTGGGCAATAACGCATGGCGTAATCGACTTGATGCAGGGTCACCACCACGGTCTTGCCGTCGCGGCGATTGATGTCGGCAAGGATCTCCATGACCTTGCGCGCCGACTCCGGGTCGAGTGAGGCGATGGGTTCGTCGGCGAGGATCACTTCGGCGCGCTGGGTCAACGCCCGGGCAATCGCCACGCGCTGCTGCTGGCCACCGGACAAGGTCGAGGCACGCTGCGTCGCCAGGTCGGCCAGGCCCACGCGGGCCAGGGATTCCATGGCAAAAGCCTTTTCCTCGGCATTGAACAAACCCAGGTTGCCGCGCCAGCGCGGCATGCGGCCCAGGCAACCGAGCAGCACGTTGTCGAGCACGCTCAGGCGGTTGACCAGGTTGAACTGCTGAAAGATGTAGCCGATGTCTGCACGCAACCGCCGTACCTTGCCATTCAGGCGTCCACTGGCCTGCACCTCGCGGCCCAGCACCGTGACGCTGCCGCCATTGCGCTTGTCGCAACAGGCCAGGCCCGCCAGGTGCCGCAACAAGGTGGACTTGCCGGAACCGGAAGCGCCAATCAGCGCGACCATCTCACCGGCAGCAATGGTGAGTTCGAGGTCGACCAGTGCGGATTTCTTCGCAAAGGTCTTGTTCAAATGATCGACATGGATAGCGTGAGTCATGGGCTTCTCTGTCTTGTTTGAACAGCCAGGGGATGGCTGCGGTTGAGTTCAAACGACAGTAGGCGCGGGAGGTGTCAGTGCTATGACTTGCACATGACTGGAGGGGGTCGGTTGGATGAAGGTTTTGTGAAAGGTTGGACGTGCCGAAAATCGGCTTGACCCTGTAGTGACTTGACCGTGTGGTGAGCAGGCTTGCCACATGGGTTCGCCTCCATATAGTCATTCGACGTTTAGGACCTGCCCTACACAGTTTTCGGGTTGCGTCCGAGTAACCTCGCCGCTAACCTTCGCGGGTCGCTGCAAAATCAGCGAACGGGTGTGGTAGCCCGGTTCTTTCATAGATCCCCGAAAACGCTCCAGGGCGTTTTTTTGTGCGGGCTGCTTTGTGGCGGCTGTGCACGGGAGGCTTCGGCCTGCCGGGTTTCTATGACCGGTCTACCACCCCGTGTACAGTCGCCTCCTTACATCGTGTGGTAGCGAGATGGAGGTGCTTATTCATAGGAGCTTCCCCATGAAAAAAGTCACACCCAACCCCCCGCCATCTCATTCAGAGGGTGCCCCACAAACACCCCCCAATTTAATCTTCACCGTGCGCCCCGGCCTAAGCACCGAAGCGGCCTTGAGCAATGCCAGCGAGATGCTTGAGTCAGCGACTGTGTGTGCGTACGACTGTGCCGAGCGCGTCGAAGGTTCAAGCCGCAAGCAGGTGCTCGCGGTGGTGCAGATGATTGAGATTGCGCAGTTATTGGTAAATGAAGCGCTGAACCGGGAGTGTCCGGTGGCTTGATAGCGCGGTGATCCCCTGTGGGAGCGGGCTTGCTCGCGAATGCGGTGTGTCATGCAAAGACACTGTGACTGACACTCCGCATTCG
>NZ_JBAWDE010000198.1:0-3711 GCF_049590575.1 Pseudomonas sp. | reverse complement strand
GGGTGGCTGCCGCCATCGCGGCTTGCCTGGTGGTCGCCTCGGCCCCAGGCCTGCTGCTGCGCTGGCAAGCCGACTACCGCACCGGCGCCGGTGAAACCCGCGACATTACCCTCAGCGACGGCAGCGTGGTGCAACTCGACAGCCACTCGGCCATCGCCGTGGATATCGCCGGTAATCATCGGGATGTACGGCTGCTGGTCGGCCAGGCATTTTTCAAGGTGACGCCGGACAAGCTCAAACCCTTTCATGTGCGCACCAAGACTTTGCAGGTCACGGTCACCGGCACCGCGTTCAACGTGGATGCAACGCCGGCCAACCCCAGCGTCGCGGTGCAACAGGGTTCGGTGAATGTCGACGACCTGGCCGCCGGCCGTCGCCTCGCCAGCCTGGTGCCGGGGCAACGCCTCAAGTACCACGCCGGGCGCGTCGAACTCAGCAGCTTCCCCCCGAGCCAGGCCGCGCCATGGCGCCAGGGTCAGTTGATTGCCGATGACTTGCCGATCAGCGAAGTGCTCACGCAAATCCGCCGCTATGCCCCCGGCCTCATCGTGTTGCGCGACGCCAAGCTCGGCGCACAGCGGGTCACCGGTGTGTATGACCTGCGCAAACCCCAGGCGGCGCTGCAAGCCGTGCTGCAACCCTACGGTGCAAAAGTCAGCGCCTACAGCCCCTGGGTGCTGGTGTTGAGCCACTGATTACTTGCCCGTGTAAAATATTTCAGGTTTTTTCTGAAAATCCCCCGCGCTGTCCCGTCTTCTGTCCCGCGCGCAGCAATTGAGATTTATTCGTATTCATTGACTGGCCGGTTTTAGCCGGCGCGGGGACTTTGCATGAACCACACCTTCCACCGCTTGCCTGGGCAGCGCGGGCCCTGGCCGCTGCGCCTGAAGAAAACCGCGGGCGCCGGTTTGCTGGGCTTTTGCTGCGCATTTGGCGCCGTGCCCCAGGCGCTGTCGCAAGCGCAGGCCGCCGACAACACCGCGCACGGCTTCAGCATTGCGCCGCAGCCACTGGCCGGTGCGTTGATTGCCTTCGGCCAACAAAGCGGCCAGCAAGTGACGGTCGATCCGCAACTGCTCAAGGGGGTGAGTTCGCCGGGGGTGAACGGTGACATGAGCAACGACGCCGCCCTCGCCTACCTGCTACAAGGCACCGGCATCGGCTGGGCTTACCAGGACGGCGCGCTGGTGTTTCATCGCCTGGCCAGCGCCGACGCCGGCCCGCTCATGCTCGACAACACGGTGGTGCTCGGCTTTACCGAAGAGAACTCGTTCCAGGGCGCCACCGTGATCGATCAACGGGCGATCCAGGCCTTCCCCGGCGCCAACGGCGACATCACCACCCTGCTGCAAATGCACCCCGCCGTGCAGTTCAGCGGTGAGCAAAAAAGCTCCAACACACCGGGGGAAATCGACCCGGCAGACATCAGCATCAACGGCGCCAAGTTCTACCAGAACAACTTCATGATCGACGGCATGTCGATCAACAAACAACGACATCGACCCCAGCGCTCACGGCTACGGCGAAACCCGCCAGTTCGACGCCGCGCCGAGCCGCTCCCACGGCATCGCCCTGGACGCCGACCTGCTGCAGGAAGTGAAGGTTTACGATAGCAACGTACCGGCCGAATACGGCGGGTTCAACGGCGGCGTGGTCGACGCGATCACCCGCCGCCCCAGCCAGGACCTGCACGGCAAGTTCTCCTATTCGATGACAAAATCGGCGTGGACCAAGTACCACATAAGCGCCCAGGACCAGGAAGCGTTCGACAACGCGTCCAACGAGCAATACCAGCCCGACTTCGAGAAAACCACGCTGCGCGGCATGCTCGAAGGTCACCTCACCGAGGACTTTGGCGCGATCCTGAGCTTCTCGCAGAAACGCTCGGTGATCCCGCTGAACCGCTATGCAGACGGCTACACCAGCCCCACTGGCGACAACGAAAAAGACCAGACGCGCCAGCTCGACAACTACATGCTCAAGACTTACTGGAACGTCAACGACCGCCTGAGCCTCGACGCTTCATTCATCAAAGCGCCGCAGGAAAATACGTATTTTCGCGAGAACTACGTGAACTCCGGCTTCACCAATATCAATGGCGGCTGGCAAGGTTCGCTCAAGGCCGTCTGGGAAGGAGACTCGGCTCGCTGGAGCCACACCGTGGCGCTGACCGACCTCAACAGCTCACGCAAATCCGAGTCCACCGACTCGATCGGCTGGTACTACTCCAGCGTGAAGAACTGGGGTATCCCGCTGTCCAACACCTCACGCAGTGGCGAAGGCGCGTATGGCGACCTGGACCAGACCCAACGCGGCATCGACTACAAGCTCAAGGCCGACTGGCAAGCGTTCAACTGGGGCGGTGCCGAGCATCAGTTCACCGGCGGCCTGGAGCTGACGCGCAACGAGGCCACTTGGGAACGCGGCACCGCAGCCACCAGCGCGCTGGTGGGTCGGCGCGACAACGGCACTACGTGCATCAACAATGACAACCTCTGTTCCATCGGCCGGCTGCTCAACGGCAACACCCGCCAATGGGCCAACACCATCAACGTGTACGGTGCCGGCAAGCTGGACCTGACCGAAACCAAATACGCGTTTCACCTGCAAGACGCGATTCAGATCGGCAAGCTCGGCCTGCGCCCCGGTGTGCGTTTTGAAGGCGACGATTACATGCAAGACAAAAACTTCGCGCCACGGTTTGCCGGCGACTACGATTTCTTCGGCGACCGCAGCACCGTACTGGTCTTCGGCGCCAACCGTTACTACGGGCGCAACCTGTTCAAATATCGCCTGGCCGACGGGCGCCAGGCGTTCAACACCCGCTATACCCGCACCACCCAAGGCGGCGCCTGGACGTCCGTGCAGGGCAAAAACCTGAACAAATTCTCCGACCTCAACGTGCCCTATGACGATGAATGGACCCTGGGGCTCGACCAGGTCTGGCTCGACACTGACTTTCGCCTGAAGTACGTGCACCGCGAAGGCAAGGACCAGATCGTGCGCGCCTCCAACCGCGTGCTGGGCACCGGCGCCGCCGCCGGCTACGACACGATCTACTACACCTACACCAACGCCGCCTCCAGCGAGAGCGACAACGTCAGCCTGACCATCACGCCCAAGCAGGAATTCAACTGGCAAGGCACGCGCACCAGTGTGCAGGCGGCCTTTGACTGGTCACAGACCAAAGACGCCTACGGCACCTATGAATCAGGAGTCGATGCCGATGAGTTCGCCGACGCCGACGTGATCTACGACGGCAAGCGCATGGCCTACAGCGAACTGCCCGCCGGCGATTTCAATCGGCCGTGGACCGCACGCCTGACCACGATCACCGAGATCCCGCAGTGGCACCTCACCGTCAGCAACTTCCTGCGTTATCGCGGCGCCTACGAACAGATCATCGAAACCGACGCCACCGCCGTGATCGGTGACGAGACCCTGGCGGTGTACGACTCGGCCAAGGTCAAGGCCGCGCCGACCTGGGATATGCGCGTCAGTTGGGAGATCCCCACCGGCAAGGACCAGGCGCTGTTCGCTGCCGTGGATATCACCAACGTCACCGATCACGTCAACGAGATCGTCGGCAAAACCAGCTCGACCGTGACCTATGAAGTCGGCCGCCAATATTGGCTGGAAGTCGGTTACCGCTTCTGATTTTTTCTGATTAGCCTGGATACCCTGATGAACAAGAGACTTGCTGGCCTGCTC
>NZ_JBAWDE010000197.1:0-23716 GCF_049590575.1 Pseudomonas sp. | reverse complement strand
ATCGGGGCCGCTTCGGCCGGTGGCGCTACCGGCTCCGACACCGCCGGAGCGGGTTTTTCTTGCTGCGGCGCTTCGACCTTCTCGGCAGCCGGCGCGGCCTTGGGTTCCGGCACACCCAGGTCAGCTTTTGGCGCCTCGGGAATGTGCGCTGCCTTCTTCACTTCCTGGGGCAGGAACACATCCACCAGCGCAAAATAGCGGTCATAGAACTTCGGCGCGGACACCGTCTCGCTGGCGACCTTGACCATCGAGTCATCGGTGGAGCCGATCGGCATCGACACCGACCCCAATACACCCACCCCCAGGCTCGCGGAATTGTTGACCTTCTTCAGTGCGTAGCGGTCCTGCAGGGCGTTGGCAAACATCGTCGAATGATTCTTGCCTTTGCCGTCATCGGCACACACCACGTTGAAGCTGATCTGCAGATGGGTCTCGCCGGTCTGCTGGAAGCTCTTGTTACCCACCACCAGTTTCGGATCGTTGCTGGTGATGATGTAGCCCTGGCTCAGCAAGGCACGGCGTGCAGCTTCGCAGGCCGCCACATCAGTGACCGGATAATCCCGGGAAAACGTACCGGAGTCGTCGAAATTCTCATGTTCATAAATAGCGGTCTTGGGTGACGAGCAGCCCGCGGCGCCCGCCAACACCAGCGCCAACCCGAGGCTACGCAAGTGAAATGATGTCGACATTGAAAATCCTGAGGAAAACAGTCCGGGCGGTATTGTGCAACAGAACGAGGCCTTGGCGCGCGCATTCCTGTCGGTAAAACGTCACAGACTTACACAGCAGGGCCATCAGGAAAAAGCCCGGCGCACATATGGTCAATAAACACGCGCAATTTGGCCGAGGCATGGCGACTTGATGGCCACAACATCCAGAAACTGCCACGGTGTTCCAGGTAATCATCCAGCACCCGCTGCAGGCGCCCCTGCCCCACGGCCTGGTTGACCATGTAGTCCGGCAGGCAGGCAATGCCCAAGCCTTCGTGCACCACATGATTGAGCGATTCGATGGTGGTGCTGACCAATGGCGTGCGTAACGTGGGTTCCGCCGCACCGGGTGCAAGGCGCAATGGCCAGGGCTCGAGTTTGCCGGTGGCGCAGAATTTGTGGCGCAGGCAGGCATGCGCGCTCAAATGCTCCGGCGTTTGCGGAGTGCCGAATTGCCGGAAGTACGCCGGTGTGCCCACCAGCACCAGCTGATAATGCCCCAGGTGGCGCGCCATCAAGCGTGAATCTTCCGGCTTGCCGGTGCGAATGACCGCATCGAAACCTTCCTCGATGACGTCCACCATGCGGTCGGAAAAATCCACATCCAGCTCGATATCCGGGTAGGCGCGCATAAAGTCGCTGAGCACCGGCATCAGCAAGCCACGCACCTGCGGCACGCTGATCCGCAGCTTGCCCCGGGGCGTTGCGCTGGCCTCGGTCAGCTCGCGTTCCGCCGCCTCGACCTCCGCGAGAATCCGCCGCGAACGCTCAAGAAACAGCGCGCCTTCACTGGTCAAAGTGATGCTGCGGGTACTGCGATGAAACAACCGCACGCCCAGGCGTTCTTCCATCCGCGCAATGCTTTTGCCCACCGCCGAAGACGACACCCCCAACACACGGCCAGCCCCAGTGAAACTGCGCGTCTCCGCCACCTGCACAAACACCGAGAGGCTGCCCAGACTGTCCATGATCCTGCCCATGCTGATTACGGACACCGATGTCCGATAAGTTCGGAACCTTAGCCTGTTTTTCCGCAGGGCACAGCCCCCTACCCTGCGTGCTTGCCCTATTGCATGGATAGATATCATGAGTTCACTGATCGATTGCCCAGCGACTGCCCAACCCGACACGCTGCCGCTCGGTGGCCTGCTGGCCCTGGCGTGCGCCGGGTTTATCACCATCCTCACCGAAGCCATGCCGGCCGGGCTGCTGCCACAGATGGGCGACGGCCTGGGCGTGTCGCCTGCACTGGTTGGCCAACTGGTGACCTTTTATGCCCTCGGATCGCTGCTCGCGGCCATCCCCCTGACGTTGCTGACCCGTGGCTGGCGCAGGCGGCCATTGTTGCTGATAGCCATCGGCGGCTTTGCGCTGGTCAACAGCGTGACTGCGCTGTCCAGCGATTACTGGCTGACCCTGGCGGCACGGTTTTTCGCCGGGGTTTTCGCCGGGCTGCTCTGGGCCCTGCTGGCGGGGTATGCGAGCCGGATGGTCGCGCCGCATCTGCAAGGCCGCGCCATCGCGATCGCCATGCTCGGCGCCCCGCTGGCTTTATCCCTTGGCGTACCGGCTGGCACTTTGCTCGGCACCCTGGTGGGCTGGCGCCTGAGTTTTGCGATCATGACCGGGCTGACCCTGGTGTTGCTGGCCTGGGCACGCTGGCAGTTGCCGGACTTTGCCGGGCAGCCGGCACAAAAACGCCTGGGCTTGCGCCAGGTACTCGGGTTGCCCGGCATTCGTCCGGTGCTCTGGGTGACGTTTACCTACGTGCTTGCCCACAACATTCTCTATACCTACATCGCCCCACTGCTGGTGCCCGCGGGGATCACCGCCGATATCGACCGGGTGCTCCTGGTGTTTGGCCTGGCGGCCTTGTTGAGCATCTGGCTGGCCGGCGTGTTGATTGACCGGTGGTTGCGCACGCTGCTGCTGATCAGTTGCGCGCTGTTTGGTGGGATCGCACTCGCGCTGGCGTTCTGGATGAGCGCGCCATGGATTATCTACGCCGCCGTCGCGCTGTGGGGCTTGGCATTCGGCGGCTTGCCGGCGCTGTTGCAGACAGCGTTGGCCAAATCGGCGGGAGCGTCGGCGGACGCCGCGCAATCGATGCTGGTTACCGTATGGAACCTGGGCATTGCAGGCGGCGGGTTGGCCGGCGGTGTGCTGCTTCAAGGCTGGGGCGTGGCAGCCTTTCCATGGGCGGTGGTGTTACTGATGCTCCTGGCCCTGGCCGGCTCATCAAAGATTGCGCCCCAGCAACTGGCCCGGCCAACCGTCCAGGTCGAAGGTTGAAAGTCGACGCCCCCCAGCCTTCCGTCCCTTCGATCAATACGCGTGCAACGCCTTGATCGGCCCTGACAAACACCCAGTCTAGCGCACATAAAAAAGCCCCCGGTCTTTTCAGGCCGGGGGCTTTTTACTCAAACTGCCATCAATACTTCTTGATGTCAGCCTTGGTTTCCAACTGCTTGCGGTACGCCGCGAAGTCCTGCTGGCCGACACGCGAAGCGAGGAAGCGGCGGTATTGCGCCTTTTCTTCGTCCGTTGGGGCGGCAGCCTCATTGACGCCGTTCAAGCGCACGATCACCAGGCTACCGTCAGCCAGGGTCACGGTGGTGAAGGTCGGCTTGTCCTTGGCCGCAGGCTTGGGCATACGGAACAGGGCTTGCAGCACAGCCGGCTCGATCGCTTCCTGGCTACGGGTAGCCGCTTCAGTGACTTTCCAGGCCTGGCCGTCAATCGGCTGGTTCAGCGGGGTCTTGCCATCACGCAGGCTGGCGATCAACTCGTCAGCGTGAGTCTTGGCCGCCGCGCTGGCGCGCTCCTTGGTCATCTGAGCGCGAATGGCCGTCGCAACGCTTTCCAGCGGCAGTTGCGCTGGCTTGCGGTGCTCTTTGGCACGCAACACGATGATGGTTTCCGGGTCCAGTTCGATGGCGCTGCTGTTGGCACCTTCATCCAGCACTTCGGGGCTGAACGCAGCGGTGACCACGGCACGGTTGGCCGCCACACCTTCGCCACCTTCACGGCCGAACGGCGCGGAGGTGTGCACGGTCAGCTTCAAGTCGGACGCCGGCTGGGCCAGGTCGGAAGCTTCGAATGCCGCGTCTTCCAATTGCTTGGTCGCTTCGACAAAACGCTGCTCGACCTGCTGGGTCTTGAGCTCGCGGGTCAGCTTGTCTTTCAGGCTGGCAAACGTCGGCACTTGCGGTGCTTCGACGCCCAACAGCTTGATCAGGTGCCAGCCGAAGGTGCTGCGCACCGGCGCCGACACCTGGTCCTTGTTCAACGCGTACAAGGCCGTTTCGAAGTCCGGGTCGTAAACGCCCGGGCCGGCGAAACCGAGGTCGCCGCCATTGTTGGCCGAACCCGGATCCTGGGAGAACTCCTTGGCCAGGGCTTCGAACTTCTCACCCTTGGCCAGGCGCGCCTGGACCTCTTCGATCTTCGCCTTGGCTTGCGCGTCGGTGACCTTGTCGTTGACCTCGATCAGAATATGCGCCGCGCGACGCTGTTCAGCGAGGTTGGCGGTTTCTTTCTGATAGGCAGCCTGCAGTTCTTCATCCTTCACGGCGACCTGGTCGAAGAAAGAAGACTTCTTCAGTTCCAGATAATCGATGACCACTTGGTCCGGGGTCATGAACTCTTTGGCATGCTGGTCGTAGTAAGCCTTGACCTCGTCGTCGGTGAGTTTCACCGCCGCAGGGTTGGCCTTGATGTTGACGGTGGCAAAATCGCGGGTCTGTTTTTCCAGGCGGGCGAATGCCAGTACCTCGGCGTCGGTCACGAAACCGCTGCCGGCGATGCCTGCGCGAACCTGGCCGATCAGCATTTCCTGGGTCAGCATCTGACGGAATTGCAGGCGGCTGTAGCCCAGTTGACGGATCACCTGGTCGAAGCGCTCGGCGTTGAACTTGCCGTCCACCTGGAATTCCGGCGTCTGCAGGATCACCTGGTCCAGCGCAGCTTCGGAGAAGCCGAACTTGGCGTCGGCCGCGCCTTGCAGTAGCAGCTTGCGATCGATCAGGCCCTTGAGGGCCGCGTCGCGCAGCAGTTTTTCGTCCAGCAGCGAAGCATCGAAATCCTTGCCCAACTGTTGCATCAGTTGGCGGCGTTGCATGTCGACGGCCTGGCTCAGTTCGGTCTGGGTGATTTCTTCACCGTTGACCTTGGCCACGTCCTGCTTACTGTTACCCGAAGCCTGGAAAATGGCTTCGATACCGGTGAACGCCATCAATGCGACGATGATCCCGATGATGGTCTTGGCAATCCAGCCTTGTGAATTGTCCCTGATATTTTGCAGCATGCGTCCCCCAGAAACGGTTGATCTTCAAAAATAGGCAACCGTGGAGCGTGGGTAGAATCCGGATAGAAGAAAGGCGCATCCGAGGATGCGCCTTCTCGTAACTGGCGGAGCGGTCGGGGGTTTGAATTCACACCCCCGGCGTGGCGACCCAAGGATATGTGGGTCAGCTGCCGCTCCGCTGCCAGGCCAGACCTGCGTCTGACCCGGGTGTAGGTAAAGGCTCGGTCGAAGCTTAGTTAACGGCTTCTTTCAGGGCTTTACCGGCTTTGAAACCTGGTTTCTTGGCAGCCGCGATTTGCAGTGCTTTGCCAGTCTGTGGGTTGCGGCCAGTGCGAGCTGGGCGGTCAGTCACAGAGAAAGTACCGAAGCCTACCAGTACCACGGAGTCGCCGGCCTTCAGAGCGCCAGTGACGGATTCGATTACTGCATCCAGCGCACGGCCAGCAGCAGCTTTCGGGATATCAGCGGATGCGGCGATAGCATCAATCAGTTCCGACTTGTTCACTCTAAGTCCCCTTATATATCTATTGAGTATGATTCTAAGTTTTTTGGTGAAAGCAAAAACCAGTGCTGAATGGCCTACAGACACTTAAGAGCCGCTTTATAACAAGGGCTCTAAAATGCTGTCAAGGAAGCCCCCAGGCTTTAACACATTAATGCGTGCTAATTCTTTCCTTGGAATCAGACTCACGTTTTTCTTCCTTGGCGACTATCTCTGGAGCCACATCCGGCAAGGGCTCCGGCGCGTATTGCAGCGCAATTTGCAGGACCTCGTCAATCCATTTAACCGGTTTAATCTGAAGATCCTGCTTGATGTTGTCGGGAATTTCCTTCAAGTCGCGAACATTCTCTTCTGGAATGATCACAGTCTTGATGCCGCCCCGGTGGGCCGCCAACAGTTTCTCTTTCAAACCACCGATGGCCAATACCTGGCCACGCAGGGTAATTTCGCCGGTCATGGCGACGTCGGCGCGCACCGGAATCCCGGTCAATGCCGACACCAGCGCCGTGCACATGCCTACGCCTGCGCTAGGGCCATCTTTGGGGGTAGCCCCTTCCGGCATGTGGATGTGAGTGTCGTGCTTCTCGTGGAAGTCCAGGGGAATCCCCAGGCTCCTGGCGCGGCTGCGCACCACGGTCTGCGCGGCGGTAATGGATTCGACCATCACATCACCCAAAGAACCGGTCTTGATCAACTGACCTTTACCCGGAATCACCGCGGCTTCGATGGTCAGCAATTCGCCGCCCACCTGGGTCCACGCCAGGCCAGTCACTTGCCCGACCTGATCCTGCTGCTCGGCCAGGCCGTAGCGGAATTTCTTCACGCCGAGGAAGTGTTCCAGGGAGTCGGCAACCACCTTCACCGAGAAGCGTTTTTCCAGCGCGTGCTCCTTGACCGCCTTGCGGCAAATCTTCGCAATCTGGCGCTCAAGCCCCCGTACACCGGCCTCGCGGGTGTAGTAACGCACGATGTCGCGGATCGCCTCGACCTCGAATTCGATCTCGCCTTTTTTCAGGCCGTTGGCCGAAATCTGCTTGGGCGCGAGGTATTTGACGGCAATGTTGATTTTCTCGTCTTCGGTGTAACCCGGCAGACGAATCACCTCCATCCGGTCCAGCAAGGCAGGCGGAATGTTCATGGAGTTGGAGGTGCACAGGAACATTACGTCGGACAGGTCGTAGTCGACTTCGAGGTAATGGTCGTTGAAATTGTGATTCTGCTCGGGGTCGAGCACTTCCAGCAACGCCGACGCAGGATCGCCACGCATGTCGCTGCCCATTTTGTCGATTTCATCGAGCAGGAACAGCGGGTTGCGTACACCCACCTTCGTCATCTTTTGAATCAATCTTCCAGGCATCGAACCGATGTAAGTACGGCGATGACCACGGATTTCCGCTTCATCGCGCACACCGCCGAGGGCCATGCGCACGAATTTGCGGTTGGTGGCGTTGGCAATGGATTCGGCCAGGGAGGTTTTACCCACACCCGGCGGTCCAACCAGGCATAACACCGGACCACGAATTTTCTTCACGCGCTTCTGCACGGCGAGGTATTCGAGGATGCGCTCTTTGACTTCTTCGAGGCCGTAGTGGTCGGCATCCAGGATGTCTTCGGCGCGGGCCAGGTCCAGGCGTACCTTGGTCTGGGCCTTCCACGGCACCTGCACCAGCCAGTCGATGTAGGAACGAACCACGGTGGCTTCGGCCGACATCGGCGACATTTGCTTGAGCTTGTTCAGCTCGGCATTGGCTTTGGTCAGCGCGTCTTTCGGCAGGCCAGCGGCATCGATGCGCTTTTTCAGCTCTTCGATTTCGTTGTGGCCTTCCTCACTGTCGCCGAGCTCCTTCTGAATGGCCTTCATCTGCTCATTCAGGTAGTACTCGCGCTGGCTGCGCTCCATTTGTTTCTTCACGCGACCACGGATGCGCTTCTCAACCTGCAACAGGTCGATTTCAGCATCCAGCAACGCCAGCACGTGTTCGACACGGGTCGACAGGTCGATGATTTCAAGGATGTCCTGCTTCTGGTCGATCTTCAGTGCCATGTGCGCGGCCATGGTATCGACCAGACGGCTTGGCTCATCGATGCTGTTCAGCGAAGAAAGGACTTCAGCCGGGACTTTCTTGCCCAGCTGCACATACTGCTCGAACTGCGAGAGCAGGCTGCGTACAAAGACTTCGGACTCGCGCTCAGGGGCCTCGACCTCGTCGATCAGTGCCACTTCGGCGCGCAGGTGGCCATCCACTTCCATGAAGCGCTCAACCGCGCCACGCTGCTCGCCTTCCACCAGCACCTTGACGGTGCCATCGGGCAGCTTGAGCAGTTGCAGGACAGTCGCAACGGTGCCGACACGATACAGGGCGTCTTCGCCCGGATCATCATCAGCAGGATTTCTCTGGGCCAACAGCAGGATCTGCTTGTCGCCCGTCATCGCGGCCTCGAGGGCTTCGATAGACTTCTCGCGCCCCACGAACAGCGGGATAACCATGTGCGGATAGACGACGACATCACGCAACGGCAGGAGAGGCAATTCGATGGTTGTCTTCATGATTTCGCCTCTATGACAGTTGAAAAATAAGCTTGAAACCAAGATGGGGGCTGCGTGTAAAAAAAACAAGCCAATGCCCGCAGTTACACGCAGTAAAAATACTCATGAAAAACAAAGGGGCCCCTAGAGGCCCCTTCGTTTGTACCGAAACTGCAAAACGCTTACGCGTCTGGCGCAGCCTTGGCAGCCGGCTCACTGTTTTCGTAGATATACAGTGGCTTGGACTTACCTTCTATAACGCTTTCGTCGATCACCACTTTACTCACCTCGGACTGCGAGGGAATTTCATACATGGTGTCGAGCAACACGCCTTCGAGGATCGAGCGCAGGCCACGTGCACCGGTCTTGCGCTCCAGTGCCCGCTTGGCCACTGATTTGAGTGCGTCGGTACGGAACTCGAGGTCCACGCCTTCCATTTCGAACAACTTCGCGTATTGCTTGGTCAGGGCGTTTTTCGGCTCGGTGAGGATCTGAATCAAAGCAGCCTCATCCAGCTCATCCAACGTCGCCAGGACCGGCAGACGGCCGACGAATTCCGGGATCAGACCGAACTTGACCAAATCGTCAGGCTCGACTTCACGCAGGGACTCGCCGACTTTCTTACCTTCTTCCTTGCTGCGCACTTCTGCGCCAAAACCGATCCCGCCGCGTGTGGAACGTTGCTGGATAACCTTCTCCAGGCCGGAGAACGCACCGCCACAGATAAACAGGATGTTGCGCGTATCGACCTGAAGGAATTCCTGCTGCGGGTGCTTGCGGCCGCCTTGTGGCGGTACGGAAGCAACCGTGCCTTCGATCAGTTTCAACAGCGCTTGCTGCACGCCTTCACCGGAAACATCCCGAGTGATCGACGGGTTGTCGGACTTGCGCGAAATCTTGTCGATTTCGTCGATGTAGACAATACCCATCTGGGCTTTCTCTACGTCGTAGTCGCACTTCTGCAGCAGTTTCTGAATGATGTTCTCGACGTCCTCACCCACGTAGCCAGCCTCGGTGAGGGTGGTGGCGTCGGCGATGGTGAACGGAACGTTCAGCAGGCGAGCGAGGGTTTCCGCAAGCAGGGTTTTACCCGAGCCTGTAGGACCGATCAGCAAGATGTTGCTCTTGCCGAGTTCGACCTCGTCGCCTTTCTTGTCACGCTGGTTCAAGCGCTTGTAGTGGTTGTACACCGCTACGGCCAGAACCTTCTTTGCACGCTCTTGACCGATGACATATTGGTCAAGGATGCCGCTGATTTCTTTAGGCGAAGGCAATTTATGCGCGCTGCTTTCGGCCTGGGCTTCCTGCACCTCCTCACGGATGATGTCATTGCACAGGTCGACGCACTCGTCGCAGATAAAGACCGAGGGGCCGGCAATCAATTTGCGCACTTCATGCTGGCTTTTGCCACAGAAGGAGCAATAGAGCAGCTTGCCGTTGTCCTCGCCGTTGCGGGTGTCAGTCATTCGTTCGATCCAAATTCGATAGGCTTGCAACACAAGATGAAGGCTTATGCGGGCTTTTTCAAGCCCGCCAGTGGTCGGACATGCCGACCAGCCCTATTTTGAGCGGCTTATATTAAGCGGGGCGCTTGTCGATCACTGCGTCGATCAGCCCGTACGCTTTCGCAGCTTCCGCGCTCATGAAGTTATCGCGGTTGGTATCGCGCTCGATTTCTTCAAGAGTGTGCCCGCTGTGCTTGGCCATCAACGTGTTGAGACGCTCGCGGATAAACAGGATTTCCTTGGCATGGATTTCGATGTCCGATGCCTGGCCCTGGAAACCGCCCAGTGGCTGGTGAATCATCACCCGCGAGTTAGGCAGGCAGTAACGCTTGCCCTCGGCACCTGCGGTCAGCAGGAATGCGCCCATGCTGCACGCCTGGCCAATGCAGGTCGTCGATACGTTCGGCTTGATGAACTGCATGGTGTCGTAGATCGACATGCCGGCCGTCACCGAACCGCCTGGCGAGTTGATGTAGAGATGGATGTCCTTGTCCGGGTTTTCCGCTTCAAGGAACAGCAGCTGCGCACAGATCAGGTTGGCCATGTAGTCCTCTACAGGGCCGACCAGAAAGATCACTCGCTCCTTGAGCAGGCGCGAGTAGATGTCATAGGCGCGTTCACCACGAGCAGACTGCTCGACAACCATCGGGACCAGGCCGCCTGCGGCCTGGATATCAGAGTTCTGCTGAATATAGGAATTACGGAACATGCTCTGCAGTTACTCCCAAATAGTCATGTCTTGAAAACGCATAAGCCAGCGCGAGGCTGGCTTATGGTTGAATTTCCAACGAGTTGGACAATCAGTCGGCTTGTGCTGCTTCCGCCGGTTTGACTGCTTCTTCGTAAGAGACCGCTTTGTCGGTCACCTTAGCCTTCTGCAGAACAGTATCCACAACTTGTTCTTCCAGCACAACCGAACGTACTTCGTTCAACTGCTGGTCGTTCTTGTAGTACCAGGCTACGACCTGCTCAGGCTCCTGGTAGGCCGAAGCCATTTCCTGGATCATTTCGCGAACGCGGTCTTCGTCAGGCTTGAGGTCGAACTGCTTGACCACTTCGGCCACGATCAGGCCCAGCACGACGCGGCGCTTGGCTTGCTCTTCGAACAGCTCGGCCGGCAGTTGGTCAGGCTTGATGTTGCCACCAAACTGCTGAACAGCTTGTACGCGCAGGCGATCCACTTCGTTGGACAGCAGGGCCTTAGGCACTTCGATCGGGTTGGCAGCCAGCAGGCCGTCCATTACCTGGTTCTTGACCTTGGACTTGATGGCCTGGCGCAGCTCGCGCTCCATGTTCTTGCGAACTTCGGTGCGGAAGCCTTCGATACCGGTTTCCTTGATACCGAATTGAGCGAAGAACTCTTCGTTCAGCTCTGGCAGCTTAGGCTCGGAAACGCTGTTGACCGTCACGGTGAACTCGGCGGCTTTGCCGGCCAGGTCCAGGTTCTGGTAGTCAGCCGGGAAAGTCAGGTTCAGCACGCGCTCTTCGCCGGCTTTGGCGCCAACCAGGCCGTCTTCGAAACCCGGGATCATGCGGTTGGAACCCAGTACCAGCTGAGTACCCTTGGCGGAGCCGCCAGCGAACACTTCGCCGTCAACCTTGCCAACGAAATCGATGTTCAGCTGGTCTTCGTTCTGGGCAGCGCGCTCGGCCACTTCAAAACGGGTGTTCTGCTTGCGCAGCACTTCCAGCATGTTGTCCAGGTCCGAATCGGCCACTTCGGCGCTCAGGCGCTCGATAGCGATACCTTCGAAACCAGCCACTTCAAACTCAGGGAACACTTCGAATACGGCAACGTATTCCAGGTCCTTGCCAGCTTCCAGGGACTTAGGCTCGATCGAAGGCGAGCCAGCCGGGTTCAGCTTTTGCTCAACAACGGCTTCGTAGAAGGAAGCCTGGATCACGTCACCTACAGCTTCCTGACGCGCATCGGCACCAAAACGGCGCTTGATTTCGCTCATTGGCACTTTGCCTGGACGGAAACCAGCGATCTTGGCCTTTTGGGCAGTCTGCTGCAGACGCTTGTTGACCGCAGTCTCGATGCGCTCTGCCGGCACGGTGATGCTCAGGCGGCGCTCGAGAGCAGTAGTATTTTCAACAGAAACTTGCATGGATATTCCTCGTTGCACAGACGTTAGCCGGCCGTTTCCGACCCCAGAATCAAGGGCATGCATTCTAGTGGGTCAAACTCAAGAAGTCACCCTACTGGAAACGGGTAAAAAAACAGCAGGCAATTTATCGGTACGAATGCACGAATGCACCTCGCCCCGGCGACAAATACAGCCAATCACGCCAGGGCTCTGCGCCAACCCTTCTATATATAGAAGAAGTCGCCAAGCATCTCCCTGACGGCCGACCCTGCAAACAGAGTCAGCGGGCAGCGCAGAATCATCGAGACACATAAATACGACGAAGCGCACTGCCGTTGCGACCCAGAACCTGCAGCCGCCGAATATTCGAAACGCTAAAACAAAAAAGGCGCCAGACTGTTAAATCTGGCGCCTTTCGAATATGGGGTGGACGAAGGGGATCGAACCCTCGACAACGGGAGTCACAATCCCGTGCTCTACCAACTGAGCTACGCCCACCATATTGCGTTAACAAAGAAACCAAACCACTTCTTTGTTGAGCCCTACCCCGCCTGACGACCGGGCAACGCTTTAATTGGTGCGGATGAAGAGACTCGAACTCTTACGCCTCGCGGCGCTGGAACC
This sequence comes from Pseudomonas sp., assembly GCF_049590575.1. Taxonomy (GTDB): domain Bacteria; phylum Pseudomonadota; class Gammaproteobacteria; order Pseudomonadales; family Pseudomonadaceae; genus Aquipseudomonas. The sequence continues at coordinate 11,452 of NZ_JBAWDE010000197.1, read as the reverse complement.
TAAATCCAGTGTGTCTACCAATTCCACCACATCCGCGCTTGAAGCTCTTAAAGCAAAGGCGCCAGATGATTAATCTGGCGCCTTTTGAAATATGGGGTGGACGAAGGGGATCGAACCCTCGACAACGGGAGTCACAATCCCGTGCTCTACCAACTGAGCTACGCCCACCATATAGCGCTACTTGTGCCAAAGCTGCCTAATGGCGCACCCGGCAGGACTCGAACCTGCGACCATCCGCTTAGAAGGCGGATGCTCTATCCAGCTGAGCTACGGGCGCCTTATTAATCTGTACTCTTGGAGGATTACAAACTAAATGCTTCCAGCTTTGCAGAACAACACTCTATTCTGCTCGACCTTCTTAACCAGTGCTAGGCTGTGCCCGACAAGTGCGACGAATAGTATAGAGGGTCCTGAAACCCGTCAAATCTTTTTTGAAAAAAACTGATTTTATTTAAGGGGTTAGGCCAATTTGCAGACCAAGCGCCTTTGCCCTCACGCCCTGGCATGCGAGAATGCGCGCACTTTTCTTCCCCCTCTCGATGGTTAATCACGCGTAATGACTGCACAACTTATCGACGGCAAATCAATCGCCGCCAGCCTGCGCCAGCAGATCGCCAAACGAGTCACCGAGCGCAGCCAGCAAGGCCTGCGCACGCCTGGCCTCGCGGTGATCCTGGTCGGCAGCGATCCTGCCTCCCAGGTTTATGTCTCGCACAAGCGTAAAGACTGTGAAGAGGTCGGCTTCATTTCCAAGGCTTACGACTGGCCTGCCGACACCACCCAGCAGGCCCTGACCGACCTGATCGACGGCCTCAACGACGACCCGGCCATCGACGGCATTTTGCTGCAACTGCCACTGCCCGAGCATCTGGACGCCTCCAAACTGTTGGAGCGTATCCGCCCGGACAAAGACGTCGATGGTTTCCACCCCTATAACGTCGGCCGCCTGGCCCAGCGTATCCCGCTGCTGCGCCCGTGCACGCCCAAAGGCATCATGACCCTGCTGGAAAGCACCGGCGTCGATCTGTACGGCCTGGATGCGGTGGTGGTCGGTGCGTCCAACATCGTCGGCCGCCCGATGGCCATGGAGCTGCTGCTGGCCGGCTGCACCGTGACCGTCACTCACCGCTTCACCAAGGACCTGGCCGGCCACGTCGGCCGCGCCGACCTGGTGGTGGTTGCCGCCGGCAAGCCAGGCCTGGTCAAGGGCGAGTGGATCAAGGAAGGCGCGATCGTCATCGACGTCGGCATCAACCGCCAGGAAGACGGTAAGCTGGTGGGCGATGTGGTGTACGAAACCGCCCTGCCCCGTGCAGGCTGGATTACACCCGTACCCGGCGGTGTCGGCCCGATGACCCGTGCCTGCCTGCTGGAAAATACCTTGTACGCCGCAGAAACACTGCACGGCTAATAACCAGGTGTACTGAAAAAGCCCTGCTTTATCGCAGGGCTTTTTATTGCCTGTGATAAAACCTGTTTTTTCTTAGTTTTTAAGCACTTTCGTCTGGTTTTAGAAGAACATTCGACAGTCTCTCGTCCATACTCCTAAAATGTAACGGGATTTATCAAAAAACCGTCTATTTCCTCACTTTTTAGCGAGTTCATCCGCGTGAAAATTCGTCTTTCTATTGTCAGCCTATTGTTTGCTTTTACAGGCACTTTTGCGCAAGCCGCCGAAACCACCTTGGCGCCGCGTGATACTTCCAAACTGCAAATCGCTTCCGGCAGCGCCATGCTGGTCGATCTGCAAACCAACAAGGTCATTTATTCGAGCAACCCCGATGTGGTCGTGCCCATCGCCTCGGTGAGCAAATTGATGACCGGCCTGATCGTGCTTGAAGCCAAGCAGGATATGGACGAGTACATTGATATCAACATCACCGACACCCCGGAGATGAAAGGGGTGTTCTCGCGCGTAAAAATCGGCAGCCAGATGCCACGCAAAGAGATGCTGCTGATTGCCCTGATGTCCTCGGAAAACCGCGCCGCCGCAAGCCTGGCCCACCACTATCCGGGCGGCTATGCGGCATTCATTGCGGCGATGAACGCCAAGGCCAAGGCCCTGGGCATGACCAGCACTCACTATGTAGAGCCCACTGGCTTGTCGATCCATAACGTATCGACCGCCCGCGACTTGAGCAAGCTGCTGGCCTACGCGCGCAAATTCCCGATGCTCAGCCAGCTGAGCACCACCAAGGAAAAGACCGTTTCGTTCCGCAAGCCCAATTACACCTTGGGTTTCTCCAACACCGACCATCTGATCAACCGCGCCAATTGGGACATCAAGCTGACCAAGACCGGTTTTACGAATCAGGCCGGCCACTGCCTGGTGCTGGTCACCAGCATGGGTAACCGCCCAGTGTCGCTGGTGATCCTGGATGCGTTCGGTAAATTCACCCATTTCGCCGATGCCAGCCGTATTCGCAACTGGGTCGAGACCGGCAAGAGCGGCTCGGTGCCCGACGTCGCGCTGCGTTACAAGGCCGACAAGAACTTGAAAAACCGTCCTAACGCAGCGCAAGTGCGCCGCTGACCGAAGCCAAAAAAAAGCGGCGCCTTGAGCGCCGTTTTTTATTTACGTTCCGCCAACACCTTGAGCGCCTGCGCAGCCGCTTGCTCCTGCCCGGCCTGGGCGGTGGCGTTGGCAGCGTCTCGCCAGCGCTGTGCATCGACAGTTGCCGGCAACTGGCTCGGGCGCTGGGTAAGGATTGCCCAGTGCCCGGCGCTGCTCCACTTCGATTCAAAATCGCTGAAGCTCATCAACAGCCGTCGGTCCATGCCCGAACGCAGCAACACCGTGCTTTTCTGCTGATTGAAACCCACCACGACCACATAACGTGCGTCAGACCACAGCCCGCCGCCAACCCGCGCCATCACCGGGTAACCCGCCGCCACTTGCGCCAGTACGGCCGTCAGCTTGGCATCCAGTGGGTACACCATCAGTCCGTACTCGCGGGCCAGTACCTGCATGTTGCGCTCAAGGTTCGCTTCGCCGCCCGGTAAGCCCAGCGGCTTATCCAGCAAGCCCGGTGTCATCACAATGCCTTGTTGCGACAGCATGCTGGCCAAAGCCGAGGGGCCGCTTTGATAAGCCTCGCTGCGAAACGTCGGCACGCCATTGAGTTCGACGCGCTCGGGCAGGCCCACGAGTTTTGACGGGTGCCCGGAACAGGCGGCGAGCCCCAGGGCACAGGCGAGCAACAGGGAGGTTTTAAGGTTCGACCGTAACCGCAATTTTTTACTCTCTTGATCAACTGCCGGTAAGGGCCCTGATCATAGGACGCTCTGCCACGCGGGTATAGCCTTGAACCTCAGTAAAGCGCGGGCAATAGAGCAAACAAGTCTGTCAGACACGACCATTGGTCAATAGCAGGCAACCGCCCGGTAGCTAGACTGTCCATTGAGAAGACTGTGTGTGCCCCCTGCGGGGCGAAAGGAGGCCAAAATGAGCCTTGCAACAACGATTCTAATGTTGATCTGCGGTTGGCTGGCGGTAGCCGGCGCCATGTTGTGGGGGGTATTGCGCATCACCCGTCGGCACCATCACCCCCACGTCAAACCCGCTGGCCCCGCTAAAGCCCATAAAGCAGCGGTCCACCACGCCTAGCCCGGCATGCAGGCGAAGTCCTCAGTGGCCGCAACTTCCTTGCCATGCCCATCTTCCAGGGAAGCGCGCACGGTGGTGCCCAGGCTCGATTCGACCAGGGTGTAGTGCTCACCTGCCTTGAAGTGCTTGTATTCGACCCGCCCCTGGCAATCTTGCTGGTTGTCGTCGCCCGGCTCTTCCTCAAACAGCGTCACATCCAGGCGATGGTCTCCGGGGCTCACCTCAAAAAAACGCCCGTCGTCCACACGTTTGCCATCCACGCGCTCGGCCATCAGGTCATTCGGCGCTTCTTCCTTCAGACCAATCCAGGCTTCACTCGGATCAGCCTTGGGCATCGGGCCGGCGCACGCCGATAACAACAAGACAGCGCCGAAAGCGGGAATCAACAACAGAGGTTTAAGGGACTTCAGTGACATGGCAGGGCTCCAAAGAACATCAGTAAAAAGACGAGGCGAACGGTGTCGCGTCCGATGGATGGCAAGCTTGGAGAGTTGGCCTTTGTAGAACAAATGAATACATATGAAACGATCTTCAGCCCTTAACTAAATGTTCCTTCACCTGGCTGAAAGGTGCGTGTTAGGTGGGTCGCGTGAGACTGCCGGGGTTTGCAATCCTGCTCCTCTGGAGGTTCACGCATGCTCGGGCTGGTAAAGACCGCACTGCAAAAGCCGTACACGTTTATCGTGTTGGCCATATTCATCTGTATCGTCGGGCCGATGGCGGCCCTGAAAACCCCCACGGATGTTTTCCCCGATATCGGCATCCCCGTGGTCGCTGTGGTGTGGCAGTACAACGGCCTGTCGCCGGACGCCATGGCCGGTCGGGTGATCTACACCTACGAACGCTCCCTGAGCACCACCGTCAACGACATCGAACATATCGAATCGCAATCGCTGCCCGGCATGGGCATCGTGAAAATCTTCTTCCAGCCCGGCGTGGATATCCGCACCGCCAACGCGCAAGTCACGGCGGTTTCACAAACCGTGCTCAAACAGATGCCACCGGGCATCACCCCGCCGCTGATCCTCAACTACAGCGCCTCAACGGTGCCGATCCTGCAAATGGCGTTCTCCAGCCCCAGCCTGTCGGAAGCGAAAATCCGCGACCTGGTGCAAAACAACATCCGCCTGCCCCTGAGCGCCCTGCCCGGTCTGGCCATGCCGACGCCGATGGGCGGCAAGCAACGCCAGATCACCCTCGACCTCGACCCGCAGGCGCTGGCAGCCAAAGGCTTGTCGGCGCAGGACGTGGGCAACGCATTGGCGTTACAAAACCAGATCATCCCGGTGGGCACCGCCAAGCTCGGCCCCAACGAATACACAATCCTGCTCAACAACAGCCCCAAGGCGATCGACGAGCTCAACGACCTGCCGATCAAGTCCGTCGACGGTGCGATTATCACCATCGGCCAGGTGGCCCACGTGCGTGACGGCTCGCCGCCGCAGACCAACATCGTGCGCGTCGACGGCCACCGCGCGGTGCTGATGCCGGCGCTGAAAAACGGCAGTATCTCGACCCTGTCGATCATCGACGGCATCCGCCAGATGCTGCCGCGCATCAACGAAACCCTGCCGCCGTCACTGAAAACTTCGCTGCTGGGTGACGCCTCGGTGTTCGTCAAGCAATCGGTGGGCAGCGTCGCCCAGGAAGGCATCATTGCCGCGCTGCTGACCAGTGCGATGATCCTGCTGTTTCTCGGCAGCTGGCGCTCGACCCTTATCATCGCCGCTTCGATTCCCCTGGCGGTGCTCTCGGCCATCGCGCTGCTGGCGCTCAGCGGGCAAACCCTCAACGTGATGACCCTTGGCGGGCTGGCGTTGGCCGTGGGGATTCTGGTGGACGACGCCACGGTGACCATCGAAAACATCAACTGGCACCTGGAGCAAGGCAAGGCGGTGAAGACCGCGATCCTCGACGGCGCCGCGCAGATCGTCGGCCCGGCGTTCGTTTCGCTGCTGTGCATCTGCATCGTGTTTGTGCCGATGTTCCTGCTGCAAGGCATTGCCGGCTACCTGTTCCGGCCGATGGCGCTGGCGGTGATCTTTGCCATGGCCAGTTCGTTCGTCCTCTCGCGCACCCTGGTGCCGACGCTGGCGATGTTCCTGCTCAAGCCGCACACGCCGGAGCAAGGCGTCGGGCATCATCCGGAAGATCAATTCATCAACCACCACGAAGGTGACCAGCACCAGAAACCGCGCAATCGCGTGCTGCAATCGGTGCTGAATTTCCAGCAGGGTTTCGAGCGGCACTTCTCGACTATCCGTGACACCTACCATGGCCTGCTGATGCTCGCGCTGGGCGCCCGCAAGCGTTTTATCGTCGGCTTCCTGGCCTGCGTGCTCGCGTCATTCTTGCTGCTGCCCAGCCTGGGCCAGGACTTTTTCCCGGCCACCGACGCCGGTGCCCTCGCCCTTCACGTGCGCCTGCCGCTGGGCACACGCATTGAAGAAAGCGCGGCAGCGTTCGACCGGATCGAAGCGCGGATCCGCGAGGTGATCCCGGCCGAGCAACTCGACACCATCGTCGACAACATCGGCATTCCGCTCAGCGGCATCGACATGGCCTACAGCAGCAGCGGCACCATCGGGCCGCAGGATGGCGACATCCAGGTCAGCCTGAAAAAGGACCACGCGCCAACCGCCGACTACGTGAAAAAATTGCGTGAAGCCTTGCCGCAAAGCTTCCCCGGCAGCCACTTCGCGTTTCTGCCGGCGGACATCAGCAGCCAGATCCTCAACTTCGGTGCGCCCGCGCCGCTGGACGTGAAAATCTCCGGGCGCAGCGACGAAGAAAACCGTGCCTACGCTGTAGAGCTGGAGCGCCGTTTGCAACACGTACCGGGCATCGCTGACCTGCGCATCCAGCAGTCCACCGGCTACCCGTCGCTGCAGGTAAACGTCGATCGACTGCGCGCCAATGGCCTGGGCATTACCGAAAAAGACGTGACCAACAGCATGGTCGCCTCCCTCGCCGGCAGCTCGCAGACCGCGCCGACCTTCTGGCTCAACCCGGCCAACGGCGTGTCCTATTCCATCGTCGCTGCGACCCCGCAATACCGTCTCGACAGCCTGCCGTCACTCGAAGCCTTGCCGGTCACCGGCGCCGATGGCCAGTCGCAGATCCTTGGCGGTGTGGCGAGCATCTCCCGCGTGCAAAGCCCGGCGGTGGTGACCCACTACAACATCGAACCCACCCTGGACCTGTACGCCAACGTGCAAGGCCGCGACCTCGGCGGCGTGGCCCGCGACGTGCAAAAAGTGCTGGATGACACCGCTTCGATGCGCCCCAAAGGCGCGGTGATCAGCCTGCATGGGCAGATCGATGCGCTGCATGAGGCGTTCAGCGGCTTGAGCTTCGGCCTGCTCGGCGCCGTGGTGCTGATCTACCTGCTGATCGTGGTCAACTTCCAGTCCTGGTCCGATCCGTTCGTGATCATCACCGCCCTGCCCGCAGCGCTGGCGGGGATCGTGTGGATGCTGTTTCTCAGCGGCACGTCGCTGTCAGTGCCGGCACTGACCGGGGCCATCTTGTGCATGGGCGTGGCCACCGCCAACTCGATCCTGGTGGTGAGCTTCTGCCGCGAACGCCTGGCCGAACATGGCGATGCGTTGAAGGCTGCCATGGAGGCGGGTTACACGCGCTTTCGCCCGGTGTGCATGACCGCCCTGGCGATGATTATCGGCATGTTGCCGCTGGCGATTTCCGAGGAGCAGAACGCCCCGCTCGGGCGGGCCGTGATCGGCGGTTTGATCTTCGCCACCGTCGCCACTTTGTTGTTTGTTCCCGTGGTCTTCAGCCTGGTCCACGGTCGTCACCCTACTCGCGCAGCTGCTGGAGAAACCCCACATGTCGTCTGATCACAAACCCTCGCGCAAGCGTCTGATGCTCATGGGTGTCGGCGGCCTGACCCTGGCCGCCCTGCTGGTCGCTAACGGCCTGCATGCCCGCACGATGCATGAACAGTCGGTTACCGCCTGGACCGAAACCGCCGCCCTCCCGCAAGTGATGGTGTTCCAGCCGCAACAGAACGTGGCCGGCGACACCCTGCGCCTGCCCGCGCACCTTGAGGCCTGGAGCAAGGCGCCGATCCATGCGCGGGTCAGTGGCTACCTGAAAGACTGGAAAGTCGACATCGGCAGCCAGGTCAAGGCCGGCCAGGTACTCGCCGAAATCGACAGCCCCGACCTCGATCAACAGCTGGCGCAAACCCACGCGCGGCTGATTCAGGAACAGGCCAACGCACGCCTGGCCGCCACCACCGCCACACGCTGGCAGAACCTGCTGGCCAGCCACTCGGTGTCGCGCCAGGAGGCCGACGAAAAAACCTCCAACGCCGCCGCCGCCAAAGCCAACGCCGACGCTGCAGCCGCCGACTATGCGCGGCTGTCGGCCCTGGAAGGCTACAAGACCATTCGCGCGCCATTCGCCGGCACCATCACCGCGCGCAACACCGATATCGGTCAGTTGATCAAGGCCGATACCGACAGCGGCCCGGAGCTGTTCAACATCGCCGATACGCACCAGCTGCGCCTTTATGTGCCGGTGCCGCAGAACTACGCGGCTGTCATCCACCCCGGGCTGGAAGCCCAGCTGACCGTGCCCGAGCACCCTGGCGAGCACTTCAAGGCCCGCCTGATCGGCGACTCCACCGCCATCGACCGCCGCTCCGGCACCCTGCTCGCGCAGTTCGTGGCCGACAACCCCAACGACGAATTGCTGCCCGGTGACTACGCCGAAGCCACCCTGCCGATTCCGGCCGACACCCATGGCGTGAGCATCCCGGCCAGCGCCTTGATCTTTCGCGCCCAGGGCACTCAGGTCGCGGTACTGGATGCGCAGAATCATGTGCACCTGCAAGGCATCCACATCGGCCTGGACCTCGGCGAACGGCTGGTGATCGACCAAGGCCTGAAACCCGCCGACCGCATCGTCGACAACCCGCCCGACGCCCTGCGCGAAGGCGACCCGGTGCAACTGGCCGACGCCGGAGGTGCACATGCGCGTAAGGCTTAAACCCCTCACGGCCCTGATGCTGCTGGCCTTGCAGGGCTGCTCGATGGCGCCCACCTACAAGGTGCCATCGATTGAACTGCCGGCGGGTTACCGCGAACAGACCAGCGCTGGCCCGTGGCACAGCGCGCAACCGTCCGACCAACTGGCGCCCGAGTGGTGGAAACTCTACAACGACGCGCGCCTGAATGACCTGCAGCAGCAACTGCTCAAGGCCAACCCGGACCTGGCGGCGGCGCTGGCCCACTTCGATGCATCCCAGGCGTACGCCAGCCAATTGCATGCGGGCTTGTTCCCGCAGATCACCGCCAGTGCGCAGCCATTGCGCCAGCGCCAATCGGACTCGCGCCCGTTGCGCGGGGACACCCAGCCGTCGGTGTACAACAGCAATACCGCAGGGTTTTCGTTGAGCTACGACCTGGACCTGTGGGGCAAAATCCGCAATCAGGTCGCGGCGGGTGATGCCCAGGCGCAAGCGTCGAGTGACGACCTGGCGGTGGCGCGCCTGAGCCTGCAGCATCAGTTGGCAACCTTGTATGTGCAGCTCAACGGGCTGGATGCGCAGAGTCGGATTCTGAACAGCTCGCTGGACGATTTCCGCCAGGCGCTGCAATTGACGCGCAGTCGTTATGAAGGGCAGATTGCCTCGGAACTCGACCTGACCCGCGCGCAAAACCAGCTGGCCGAAGCCAAGGCACAACTGGATGAAGTGCGCGGCCAGCGCAACCTGACCGAGCATGCGATTGGCGAGCTGGTGGGTGTGGCGGCCAGCGACTTCCGGTTGCCGCCGAGCCAGCAGTTGATTGCATTGCCGGGGATACCGTCACAGCTGCCGAGCCACTTGCTGCAACGTCGCCCGGATATCGCGGCAGCGGAACGCCGGGTGTTTGCCGCCAATGCGAATATCGGCGTAGCCAAGGCTGCGTGGTACCCGGATTTCAGCCTGACCGGGTTGATTGGTGGGCAGACGCAGGGCGTCGGCAATTTGCTCTCCGCCGGCAACCGCTATTGGGCCTTGGGCCCGTTGGTCAACTTGCCGATCTTTGATGGCGGGCGCTTGAGCGCCAACGAGCGCCAGGCCAAAGCCGAGTTTGAAGAAGCCTCGGCGCAGTACCGCAGCCATGTGCTCAAAGCGGTGCGTGAAGTGGAAGACAACCTGGCGCAACTGCGGGACTTGCAGCAGGAGGCGCAAGATGAACAGGCGGCGGCGGATGCAGCGGAACATACGCAAGCGCTGGCGATGAACAGCTACCAGGCCGGGGCCGTGAGTTACCTGGACGTAGTGACCGCGCAGACGGCCGCGTTGCAGGCACAGAGGACGTTGCAGGCGGTTCAGACCAGGCAGTTGCAGGCGAGTGTGGGGCTGGTGACGGCGCTCGGCGGCGGCTGGCAACCCGGCGCGCGAGCTGCTCACCGATAAAGATCCGGGGGGGCCTGCGCCAGACACACACTGTATGAACGCCCCCTCCCACCTGTTCAACTGCATTTCAGGCAGCGAGTTTGCCGCTGGCGATTGCCGCCGATGCGGCCACCATCGCCCGCAACAACACTGCACACCCTGCGGCCAGGTCATCCGGGGCGGCGTTTTCGATTTCGTTATGGCTGATGCCGCCTTCACACGGCACAAAGATCATCCCGGCCGGGCCGAGTTCAGCGACGAAGATCGCGTCGTGCCCTGCCCCGCTGACGATGTCCATGTTCGACAGGCCCAACCCATTGGCCGCATCACGCACGGCGTCGACGCAACCTTTGTCGAAATACAGCGGCGGGAAATCGGCGGTGGGTTCCAGCTCAAACGTCAGCCCATGCTTGGCACAGGTTTCGTCGATGACCTGGCGCACCTGGGCAATCATCGAGTCCAGCCGTGCCGGTTCCAGATGACGGAAATCCAGGGTCATGCGCACTTCACCCGGAATTACGTTGCGCGAGCCGGGATACGCCTGCAGGCAACCGACCGTGCCGCACGCATGTGGCTGGTGCCCCAGCGCCGCCGCGTTCACGGCCGCGACCACCGCCGCTGCGCCGACCAGGGCATCCTTGCGCAGGTGCATGGGCGTTGGTCCGGCATGGGCTTCGACGCCACGCAGTTTCAGGTCGAACCACTTCTGCCCAAGCGCGCCGAGCACCACGCCGATGGTTTTCTTTTCGTCTTCAAGAATCGGCCCTTGCTCGATGTGCGCTTCGAAGTAGGCGCCGACCTTGTGCCCGCTCTCCGGCCGTGTGCCCGCGTAGCCAATCGCATTCAGCGCGTCGCCCACACTCACGCCATCCGCGTCCACTTTGGCCAGGGTATCGGCCAGGCTGAATTTTTCGGCAAACACACCCGAGCCCATCATGCACGGCGGAAAGCGCGAGCCTTCCTCGTTGGTCCACACCACCACTTCCAGGGGTGCCTCGGTTTCGACGTTGAGGTCATTGAGCGTGCGCAGCACTTCCACACCGGCCAGCACACCAAAGCAACCGTCGAACTTGCCGCCGGTGGGCTGGGTGTCGATGTGGCTGCCGGTCATCACCGGCGGCAGGTCGGGATTGCGCCCGGGGCGTCGCGCGAAAATGTTGCCGATGCCGTCAATGGTCACCGTGCAACCGGCCTCCTCGCACCACTTTACAAACAGGTCACGGGCCTTGCGATCGAGGTCGGTAAGGGCCAGGCGGCACACGCCACCCTTGGGGGTGGCGCCGAGTCTGGCCAGGTCCATCAGCGACTGCCACAAACGGTCGCGGTTGATGTGCTGATGGGTCGATTGCAGAACGTCCAGGGCAGCGTTCATGGGGATCTCCTCAGGCTACATTTCTTATGAATTGACTCGCTCAACTATGAGCACTGGCTTGTGT
>NZ_JBAWDE010000196.1:0-1970 GCF_049590575.1 Pseudomonas sp. | reverse complement strand
CGCGTCATCCTGGCCGCAATGCAGGTGCACCGCCAGCCACAAGTGACCGGCGAAGGTGCGGCGCAGCCATTGGATCGAGGCTTGCGTGTCGCTGTCTTCGGCCACCCACAGCGCCAGCAGGCCGGGCAGCGGTTGCTCGAAGTCCTCTTGCAGCAGGCGATAGCTGCCCTTTTCCGCGCGACGTCGAGCCAGGGTGATCAAGCGACACAGGTGCTGGTAGCCGCTGAGGTCTTGCACCAGCAACACCAGTTTCGGGCCGTTTTCGATGCGCATTTCGCTGCCGATAATCAGCGGCAGCTCCACCGCCTTGGCCGCCTGCCAGGCGCGCACAATGCCCGACAAGGTGCATTCATCGGTAATCGCCAGGGCGCTGTAGCCCTGGCGCTTGGCCCGCTCGAACAACTCCAGCGCACTCGAGGCCCCGCGCTGGAAACTGAAATTGGACAGGCAATGCAGCTCGGCGTAACTCATGCAAACCAGCCTTGCAGCCACAGCCCGTCGTCTTGCCCCACGCTGCGGTAGGCCCAGCCTTGCTGACCGGCGCGGGTCTGGATCAGGTAATAGTCGCGGCGAATATCGGCACCATCCCACCAACCGGACTCGATGCGCTCCGGGCCCATGAGGATTTGCACGCCGTGCTCGGCCAGCAAGGTCGGTTCGTGCAGCAGCCAGCCAGGGCGCTGCACCTTGTTCAAGGTTGGGCACGCGCGACTGTCGGCGGCGGCTTGCCAGGCGCATTCGGGGCGATGGTCGGCGTGAAAACGCAAGCCTTGGACCGCTTCATCACCCAGGCGCGCGCGCAGGCGTTCGCGCAGTTGCTCCCAGGGCAAGGTCTGTTGCGGACGGTCGTCGAACAGGTCCTGGCGCTGCGGCACGAACACCGGCAGGTCCTGGGCCACCAGGCGAAAACCGCGCACCGGCGAGGTCACTTGCACTTGCTCCAGGCGCCCGCGCGCCAGTTCGAAGAGCATCGCCGGCTCGCGCTCGGCACTCAGCAGGCCGACCTTGATCACGCTGTCGGGCGCCTGCGCATGCTCCAGGTGCAGGTCGAAACGCTGCACGCCACTGTCGCGGCCACAGAGGAAGGCCGAGAGGTCGCCGGTCAGGCGGCGCAAAGGAAATAGCAGGGCTTGGTGGGATTGCACGTCGAAATTCAATTCGATGCGCGCATCGAACTGGTCCGGCGGCTGATAAAAATCCAGCGCCAGCGGCCGTTGCCCGGTCAGCGCATCCAGGTGCTTGAGCACACCCGCTTCGAACCGCCGCGCCAGGGTATGCCGGGGCAGCGCCTGCACCTGGGCCAGGCTGCGCAGGCCCATGCGCGACAAGGCCGTCGCGGCCTGCGGGTCAAGGCCGGCACGATCGATGGGCAGCGGTGCGAGGGCCTGCATCAAGGCGTGATCCTCTACGGCCAGGCCATCGTAGATATTCGCCAGCACCCGCGCCGCTGCCGGGTTGGGCGCAGCGACGATACGGTGGCGAAAGCCCAGCTCGGTCAGTTCTTTGCGCAAACGCGCTTCGAACTGCGGCCAGGGCCCGAACAGCCCCAGGCTCGATTCGATCTCAAACAGCAAGGCACGCGGGTAATACACGCTGACCTGGGAGCTGAAGCGGTAAGCCCAGGCGGCGAGAAACTGTTGCCAGCGCTGGATGTCGACAGGGTCGTATTCGGCGCAGGCAAAGGTCTTGGCCAGGGCATGCGCGGCCGTCAGGGATTGGCCAGGGCGCAGGCCCAATGCGCGGGCAGCCTGATTGACGGTTTGCAGCACACGGCGCTGCGGCGTGCCGGCCAGTAACGCGAGCGGTTGATCCGGCTCGGGATGCACACGCTGCACCCCGTCCAGCGCCAATTGCGGGAACACAATACACACCCAGCGCATGGCAACCTCAATGCCCCGCCAGTGCAATCGGCGCCGGATGGGCCAGGCCGCCGCGGCATTTGAGCACGCGCACCTGGGCCGGTTTTGCCT
>NZ_JBAWDE010000195.1:0-13115 GCF_049590575.1 Pseudomonas sp. | reverse complement strand
CCGCCGCCCTGCCCGTGACGACCAGCCACGCTTGTCCGAGCCGGCCGTGCAAAATCCGCGCGGTGGCCCGGCGCCGAAGATTATCCACAAGGAGTCGAAAGCTGACCGCTTCCCGACACCCGAGCAGTTGGATCAACTGCCAGGCCGTCCTCGTGGTGAAAAACCAGCGCTGCTGACCCGCAACCGCTGAGTTTTCGGCAGTAAATAAAACGCCCCGACTCGTCGGGGCGTTTTTGCATCTGGCGGTCAGCTTATTGAGCTTTCACCTCGCCGGCCTTGTGAAACAATTTTGCGAAGATCATCCAGCGGCCGTCTACTTTCATCAGGTTCAAGTAATCAACCATCACATTATTGAACAAGCGCAAACGCACTTTAACGATGGCCATTTCTTCAGACATCACATCAATCATCAGCACTTCATCGAGTTGCGGAAAACCGCCCTCTTGCGGCGACTGACGGCCTTGGACCATGGCCCGGTATTCATCAAACGGGCGCACCACAACGGTCGAATTTTGCGCGCTGTATAACACGCAGCCGCGATGAAAAACCTGGTCGAACTGGTTCAAATCCTGACTTTGCAGCACATTGAAATAGTCTTTCAGAAACGCTTGAATCTCATCAATCATGATCAGCAACTCCTCATATTTCAGCAAGGTAATGTTTAAAGTAATAAACGGTTGCTGATTATCGGTAGCCTGCTCATTGCCGGTATAGCGGCTATTATTAAGCCTTTACGTGAAAGGAATTCACCTATTGAAGCTCCCTCCACTCGCCGCACTGCGTGCCTTCGAGGCGCTGGCCCGGCTGGGTAAGGTGAACCTGGCCGCCATCGAGCTGCACGTCACCCACAGCGCAGTCAGCCATCAGATTCGCTCACTTGAAGAGTATCTGGACATTGCGCTGGTAATGCGGAGCGGGCGCGCCTTGGTGCTGACGGATGAGGGCCGCATTTATGCCTACCAGATCAGGCAGGCCCTGGGCGAGATCGCCGGGGTCACGGAGAAATTCCTGGCGAAAACCAGGCACCCGCAACTGACCCTGTCGGTGCTGCCCTCTTTTGCAATGTATTGGTTGTTGCCGCGCTTGCACGCCTTCACCAGCGCGCACCCGCAGCTGCGGCTGAAAGTGGAGTCAACCATGGAGTTCGCCAGCTTCGAGGCAGGCCTGGTCGATTGCGCGATCCGCTTCGGTCATGGCCAGTGGCCCGACGTGCATTGCGAAACGCTGATGAATGACTCATTGCTGGTCGTCGCCGCTCCCGGCTTCAACAACGGCACGCTGCCGGCGACCGCACAAGCCATCCTCGAACAGCCGCTGCTGCATGCCAGCGAAAGCTGGCCGACGTGGCTCAGCGCAGCAGGCGTGGAGGCGCAACGCCCTCAAGCCTCGCTGGAATTCACTGACTCCACGCTAATGCTTGAAGCCGTCAGGCTCGGGCATGGCGTTGCCCTGACCCGCCGATCGATCGCACATTCGCTGATTCAGCGCGCAGAGCTGGTCAAACTGACCACCATCGAGCCGACCCATTCATCACGCTACTATCTGGTCTGGCCTGCCGGCAGTAAACGTTCGGCGCAATTAACCGCGCTGCACAACTGGCTTAAAGACCAAGTGATTGCCTACCAGGCAGACCTGTAAACAACCAGACAGCAAAACGCCGACCCTGAGGTCGGCGTTTGAGCGTTGAAACAGCGAAACAATTACTTCTGTTTTACGCCTTCCAGCGAGATGTCCAGGTCCGCAGTCTGGGAAGTCGGGCCTGGGCCTTTGATGCCGAAGTCGTTCAGGTTAAGCGTGGTTTTGGCGTTGAAGCCAGCACGTTCGCCGCCCCATGGGTCCTTGCCTTCGCCGTTGAATGTGGCCTTGAAGGTCACAGGCTTGGTCACGCCGTGGAAGGTCAGGTCGCCGGTCACGTCAGCGGTTTTCTCGCCGGTGGATTTAACCGAGGTCGATACGAACTTGGCATCGGCGAACTTGGCAACGTCGAGGAAATCTTTGCTGGCGATGTGCTTGTCACGCTCTGCGTGGTTGGACCACAGGCTGGCGGTTTTCACGTCGACCGCGATTTTGCTGGCTTCAGGCTTGGCGGCATCCCAGCTGAACGTACCATCCCAGTCCCTGAAGGTGCCGTGGATGAAGCTGTAGCCCAGGTGGCTGATTTTCCAGTCGATGAAGGCGTGTTGGCCTTCCTTGTCGATCTTGTAGTCAGCAGCCATCACCTGGCCTGCGGACAGCAGGGCGGTACCGATTGCCAGAGCGGCGAGGGTCTTTTTCAACATGTTGTCTATTCCTTGTGAGTCGAGGTTGAACATCAGGCTTTGCGCCCCAGCATTCGCGTCAGGGTCACATCACGATCGATAAAGTGGTGTTTCAACGCAGCCACGCCGTGCAAGCCGGCAAAGACCACCAACACCCAGGCCAGGTACAGGTGCACCAGGCCAGCGTTGTCTGCCTGGTCCGGTAGCCCGGAAACCAGCGCAGGAATATCAAACAGGCCAAACACCGGAATACCGACACCGTCTGCGGTGGAAATCAGGTAACCGGCGATCATCACGGCAAACAGCCCGAGATACAGGAACGCGTGGCCAAACGCGGCACCGATGCGGGTCATGCGGCTGTAACTGGCGAGCGGCGGTGGCGGCGGGCTGATCAGGCGCCAGACAATCCGCACCAGCATGATCGCGAACAGCGTGATGCCAATGCTTTTGTGCAGGTCGGGCGCGTCTTTGCGCCAGGCGCTGTAATAGTCGAGGCCGACCATCCACAAGCCCAGTGCGAACAAACCGAACACCACCAGGGCCACGCCCCAGTGCAAAACCATACTGACCCAGCCATACCGAGCCGGTGAGTTACGTAGCTGCATGTACTTAATCCCGTAAGAGCTGCGCCCAAGACTAGCGATTTACCTATCGAATTAAAGCGGAAAATTTCGCTTTGAAATATCGAGAAATACGATCTGGAGCCTAGGCACGATAAGTTAACGACGGATTAAGGACTATTCCTAAGAAACGTGACAGTCCGTCCTGTGTTTACTGCGAATTCATCGGTAATGGGTTGTGACACAGTCGTCCATTGCATAGGCTTGCGCGATTGTTTCGCCTGCGCCCGCCGCAGGACCGCTTCGAGGAGATAACCGATGGGCTTGAACGACCAGTGGATGCAACGCGACCTCGCCGTGCTGTGGCATCCCTGCACCCAGATGAAAGACCACCAGCAACTGCCGCTGATCCCCATCAAGCGCGGTGAAGGCGTATGGCTGGAAGACTTCGAAGGCAAGCGCTACCTCGACGCCGTGAGTTCCTGGTGGGTCAACGTGTTTGGCCACGCCAACCCGCGCATCAACCAGCGCATCAAGGACCAGGTCGACCAGCTGGAACACGTGATCCTCGCCGGTTTCAGCCACCAGCCGGTGATCGAGCTGTCCGAGCGCCTGGTCAAGATGACACCCGCAGGCCTGACCCGCTGCTTCTACGCCGACAACGGCTCTTCGTGCATCGAAGTCGCGCTGAAGATGAGCTTCCACTACTGGCTCAACCGCGGCCTGCCAGACAAAAAGCGCTTCGTCACCCTGACCAACAGCTACCACGGCGAAACCATCGCCGCGATGTCGGTGGGCGACGTGCCGTTGTTTACCGAAACCTATAAGGCGCTGCTGCTGGACACCCTCAAGGTGCCGAGCCCGGATTGCTACCTGCGTCCCGACGGCATGAGCTGGGAAGAACACTCGCGCAACATGTTCCTGGCCATGGAGCAAACCCTTGCCGAGCACCACGACACGGTCGCCGCGGTGATCGTCGAGCCGCTGATCCAGGGCGCCGGCGGCATGCGCATGTACCACCCGGTGTACCTCAAGCTGCTGCGCGAGGCCTGCGACCGCTACGGCGTGCACCTGATCCACGACGAAATCGCCGTGGGCTTTGGCCGCACCGGCAGCATGTTCGCCTGCGAACAGGCCGGTATCCGCCCGGACTTCCTGTGCCTGTCCAAGGCCCTCACCGGCGGCTACCTGCCGTTGGCCGCCGTGGTCACCACCGACGATGTCTACGACGCCTTCTACGACGACTACCCGACCCTGCGCGCGTTCCTGCATTCCCACAGCTACACCGGCAACCCGCTGGCGTGCGCGGCGGCCCTGGCGACCCTGGATATTTTCGAAGAAGACAACGTCATCGAAAACAACAAGGCCCTGGCCCAGCGCATGGCCACGGCCACCGCGCACCTGGTAGATCACCCTCATGTGTCGGAAGTGCGCCAGACCGGCATGGTACTGGCCATCGAAATGGTCCAGGACAAAGCCACCAAAACCGCCTACCCATGGCAGGAACGCCGTGGCCTGAAGGTGTTCGAGCACGCCCTGGAACGCGGCGCGCTGTTGCGGCCATTGGGCAGCGTGGTGTATTTCCTGCCGCCCTACGTGATTACGCCGGAGCAGATCGACTTTCTGGCTGAAGTGGCCAGCGAAGGCATCGATATCGCCACCCACAGCAAGGTCAGCGTTGCCGTGTCAAAGGACTTCCACCCAGGCTTTCGCGATCCGGGTTGATCGCGCCTCTAAACATTTTCCAGAGAACAGAAATGAGACTGTCCCGCTTTTTCACCGACACCCCGCTGAGCCTCGGCGACATTGAGCTGCCGGAGGCCCAGGCGCACTACATCAGCCGCGTGCTGCGCATGGTCGAGGGCGACGCCGTGCAACTGTTCGACGGCTCGGGCCAGGAGTTCCTTGGCAGCTTGCTGGAGGTCGGTAAAAAACGCGTCAGCGTGCAACTGACGGAAAGCTTCGCCGGCCAGACCGAATCCCCGCTGCACATCCACCTCGGCCAGGGCTTGTCCCGTGGCGAGCGCATGGACTGGGCGATCCAGAAAGCCACCGAACTGGGCGTCAACGCCATCACGCCGATTTTCAGCGACCGCTGCGAAGTGCGCCTGAAAGACGAACGCGCCGACAAACGCCTGCAGCACTGGCGCCAGGTGGCGATCAGCGCCTGCGAGCAATGCGGGCGTTCGACCGTGCCGGTCATCCACCCGCCGCTGCTGCTGGCGGACTGGTTGAAACAGGCCGAGGCGGATTTGAAGCTGGTGCTGCACCCGGTGGCCGAACCGATGGTCAGCCACACCAAGCCTGCGAGCCTGGCGTTCCTGATCGGGCCTGAAGGTGGGTTGACCGACAACGAAGTCGAAACCGCCCAAGGCGCCGGCTTCCACGCCGCCCGCCTCGGCCCGCGCGTGCTGCGCACCGAAACAGCGCCGGTAGTGGCGCTGGCCGTCGCCCAACAACTCTGGGGCGACTTCTAACCGGCTTTGCACACCAATCAAAATGCGGGAGGGGACTTGCCCCCTCCCACATTTGACCGAGTTGGTTGCTAGAGCACGTAATGCATGATCGCCACGAAGTGCAGCAAGCTGCCGCCGATCACGAACAAATGCCAGATCCCATGGGAATGCCGCAGGCGATCCTCCAGGGCAAAAAAGATGATGCCGACGGTGTACAGCACCCCGCCCGACGCCAGCCAGACAAACCCCGCCGTACCCAGCGCGGCAAGCAGCGGCTTGACCGCCACCAGCACGATCCAGCCCATCACCGCGTAGATCACGATCGACAGGATGCGCGCCTCGGAGCGCGGCTTGATCTCCTGCAGGATGCCGATCACCGCCAGCCCCCACACGATCCCGAACAGCGTCCAGCCCCACGGCCCTCTGAGGGTCACCAGGCAGAACGGCGTATAGCTGCCAGCAATCAGCAGGTAGATCGAAAAGTGATCGACCTTCTGCATGATCTCTTTTCGCCGCCCGCGCACGCTGTGGTACACCGTGGACGCGCTGTACAACACCATCAAGGTAACGCCGTAGATCGCCACGCTGACAATCTTCCAGGGGCTGCCGTCCAGGCTCGCCACCACCAACATCCATACCGCGCCAATACAGGCCGCAACCGCCCCGAGCAAATGGCTCCAGGCGTTGAATCGTTCCCCGTGATACATGTGTTACCGACCTCCTGTAGCCGCTGGAACTGGCTGGCAAGCGTCCAGCCTTGCGCATAAGAGTGCAAGCACCTTATGACGTTCCGAGGACGCCGCCGGGTTTTGCGGGCACAATCGGACGCATTCGAACAAGAGCCACGGCCATGCTGATCGACGAAGAATTCACCCTCAAGAAACTGGAAATCTTCCTGGCGTTCATGCGCACCGGCAACCTGGCCCGCGCCGCTGCCGAGCTGCAAACCAGCAACGTCAGCGTGCACCGCGCCATCCACTCCCTGGAAAACGCGCTGCGCTGCCCGCTGTTCAAACACGAAGGGCGCAACCTCACCCCGCTGGAAAGCGCCTACGTCCTCGAAGAGCGCGCGCAAAAACTGGTCGCCGACGTGGTCGATAGCGTGCGCCTCACCCGCGAAGCCGCAGGCTTCTCGGCCGAGCGCTTCAAGCTTGGCTCGCTGTATTCGCTGACGGTCAAGACCGTGCCGCAACTGATCATGGGCCTGAAAATCCGGCGCAGCGAACTGAATATCGACCTGATCCTGGGCTCCAACTTCGACTTGCTCTACAAGCTCAAGAACATGGAAGTCGACGCGATCCTGATCTCCCTCGACGAGCACGCCAACGACCCCGACTGCGAACAGATCGCGCTGTTTTCCGACGACATCTTCCTCGCCACCCCGGCCGATTCACCCTTGGACCGCGAGCGCGAAATCGACCTCGCCGACGTGCGTGACGCGACCTTCATCACCCTGACCCAAGGCTTCGCCACCCACCAGGATGGCAACCGCGTGTTCAAGCAGGCCGGGTTCGAGCCGAAAGTGGCGATGCAGGTGAATGACATCTTCACGCTGCTGAGCATGGTCAGTTCGGGGGTGGGTTATGCGCTGTTGCCGGGGCGGATTGCGGCGGTGTACGAGAACCGCGTCAAGCTGATACCGCTGCAACCCCGGTACCGGTTGCAGCAGCATATTGGCGTGGTATTCCTGAAGGCCAAGGAGCGCGATCCGAACTTGCTGGCGTTGCTGGCGGAGTGTCGGATGTATGCCAACCGGCAGGCTTGAGACCGCCATCGCAGGCAAGCCAGCTCCCACAGTTGACTGTATTCACACATCAAAATGTGGGAGCGGGCTTGCCCGCGATGAGGCCCTCAAAACCAACAGCAATCAGCCGACTAAACCGCGCACAATGAAGTACAGCAGTGAAGGCCCAAGCAAACACCCAAGCCCGGTATGGAAGGTCGCCGTCAACGCGCCATACGGCACCAAGCGCCGATCCGTCGCCGCCAGCCCCGCCGTCACGCCGCTCACGGTGCCGGCCAACCCACCAAACACCATCGCCGAACGCGGGTTATCCAAGCCCATCCAACGCGCCGCCACGGGCGTGCCGACCATCACCAGAATCGCCTTGATCAGCCCAGTCGCAATCGACAGCGCCATCACATCCGAGGTCGCGCCAATCGCAGCACCGGTCACCGGCCCGACGATGTACGTCACGGCACCGGCACCAATGGTGGTCATGCTGACCGCATCGCAATAACCAAACGCCCAGGCCATGCTCGCGCCGACAATAAACGGCAGGATCGTGCCCAGCAGCAAGGCAATCACCCCGATCATCCCGGCCTTGCGCGCTTCAGTAGCTTGCACCTCGAACGCGGTGGCGACGATGGCGAAGTCACGCAACATCGCGCCGCCCATCAAACCAATGCCGGAGAACAGCGCCAGGTCCGCCAGGCCTTTTTGCCCGCCGGTAAGGGTGCCGCCGACCCAGGCGAGTACGAGGCCGATCACGATGGCAATCGCCGAGCCGTGGATGCGCCCGAAGGTCAGGCGCTTGGACAGCACCACGGAAATCCACATCACCACGCCGACGAACGCAAACGCGGTGACCAGGCCGTTATGTTCCAAGCCTTTTTCGATGAGGTCCCACATATCAGCGGCCTCCCACGGCAGGTGTCGGCGTGATCAGCGGCTCTTCATCGGGCAACGGTTCGCCCTTGTGCGTGCGGCTGATCAAGGCGATGGTGCAACCACACACCACCACAGAGCCAACCGCCGCCAGCACCGCGACCGGGCCGCCGTGCAGGGCGGTGACCACGTTTTGCTGCGCGGCCATGGCGACGACCACGGGGATGTACATGGCGCCCCAAAAGCCCACGCCCATTTCGCAGTCCTTGGTCATGCCGCCGCGTTTTTGCATCCACAGGCGCGCGCAGATCAGCAGGATCATCGCGATGCCCACCCCGCCCACGTTGGATTTGACGCCGAGCAACACGCCGAGCATGTCGCCCATGATCACGCCCGCGAGCGTGCAGATCGCCAGCAATGCCACACCGTAAATAATCATTGTTGTTGTCCTCAAAGTGCTCGATCGAAATTGTTGTTTTTGTGCTTCGAAAGCCTTGGGTGGTGCTTTATCGGTGGCGGCGCTCCTCCTCTTCCAGCAGGGCCTGCAAGGTATCCAGGCGCGCGCCTTCGCAGGCGATCACCGTGCCTTGTTCGAATACGCGGCGCGACAGGCCAGTGAGCACGGCGCCCGGGGGCAGTTCGATTTGCAGGCGCACGCCGCGCTCGTAGGCGCTTTGCACGGTGCCACGCCAGTCGACGATGCGGCACATGTTGAAGGCCAGGTCGTCGCGCAGCTGTTCCGGGGTGTAAATCGGCCGCGCGCGGGTGCTGCTCAGGTAGGTGATGCGCGGCGTTTTCAGGGTCACAAATGCCTGCGCCAATACCTGAGCGGGTTCGTCCAGCAGCGCGCAATGCGACGGCACGCTGACAGCCAGGCGCTTGGCGACGCCGTTGCCTTTGATGCGCTCGGCGACCCGCTTCATCGCCTCGTCACTGCCGGCGATCACGCTCTGGTTGTCGGCGTTGATATTGGCCAGGTACACCGGGGTTTGCGGGCTGTGAATTGCAGCGAGCACTTTTTCCACGGTGGATAACTCCGGGCCGATGATCGCGGTCATGCCGTAGCCTTGTGGATAAGCGTTTTGCATCAGTTCGCCGCGCAGGCACACCAGTTTCAGCGCATCGGCAAAGTCCAAAGCTCCGGCAATGACCGCTGCCGGATAGGCTCCAATGGACAGGCCTGCCACGTAGTCAGGCGTGTGTTGCAGCTGTCGCGCATAGGCCACGCCGGTGATCAGCAGGCAGAGCTGCACGGCGCGGGTGCTGGCCAGGGCCTGCGCCGAATCGAGCGGGCGCACGTTTTCGCCCAAGACGTCGCTGGCTTCATCCAGGATGTCGGCAGGCAGCGCTTGAAGCATGCCCGCACGCTGCGCGCCCTGCCCCGGAAACACCAGCAGGCTGCTCATGCCACCGCCTGCCAGGGGTCGAGCACAAGGTGCGCGCCGCTGACGGTTTTCAGGAGCACGCGGCGTGAACCACTGGCCCATTCGCGCAAGGCGACGCCGCCAAAAGGGGTTTGCAGTTGCAGGTCCACGGCACACGGCGCGGTGTCGAGCATCGCCAGCAGGTCCTCGGCATCGCTGCGTTCAAGGCGCTTGGGTGTGCGCAGAATCAAATCCAGATCGCTTTGGGCGTGCAGAGCTGCGAGGCCGGTCGCCAACTCAAAACCGGCGCTGCCGGTAACGCCCCAGGCCTGCTGCGCCAACACCGGGCGCAGTTGGGTGAGCGCCTGCAACGCCGGCAAATCCCGTGCTGAGATCACGCCACGCAAAGCCTCCGGGATCACGCGCCGCTGCACCGCCGCCAGCGGCATCTCGGCGGCAAAACGCTGTTCACGCAACGGCCCGCGCACGCCGACCGCCACATGACCTGCCTGGGCAATCGCCCGCCGCACCACCACCGGGTGGCCGGCGCTGAGCGCGGTGAGCACCCAGGCCGGCGCATCGGCGGGCAGGTGCGCCGGGGTCATGCCCCAGAGCAAGTCGTGGGCGTTCACCATTGCTCCCGCAGCAACTGGCGTACATGGCTGGAGGCAGCGCGATTGGTCGCGCCCAGGCGGCCGCTCAAATCGCAACCGTCGATACCCTTGATCGCGCTGACCAGACAATCGCTGACCCGCGCCACATCATCCGCCGTGGGCTGTTCGATCTGGCTGACCGACAAGGTCTCCCAGAGCAAACCCAGGCTGGCATAACTGTCGATGTCATAGGCCATCGGCGGCACGCTGGCCGCCAGGGCTTCCAGCTCTTCGACGCTGCGCAGGGTCACCCGCGCCGCCGAGGCCTTGCCCATGGCGTGCACCATCACGCCGGGGTCGCGCAGGGCGATCAGGCGGTTGGCCTGGTAACCATGGGCGAGAAACGCACCGGACATGGCCTTGCCCACCAGCAGCGCGATCACCGGGTGCCCGGCCAAACGCGCGCGGGCATAGCTGTCGGCGGCGGCGGCCAGGGCCTGGTGGATGCCGAGGGCTTCTTCGCGACGGCCATAGGCTTGGCTCGGCACGTCAACGATGGCGATGATCGGGCGTTTGTCGCCTGTGGCGATGGCGTCGTCTACCGCCTTGGCCAAGCCCCAGCCTTCCAGCAGGCCGACTTCGCCGTTGCGGGCACGCGGGAAGCGATTGTGTGGGTCGGTGACCACGGCGATGAAGCGCACCTTCTGCTCAGCCAATACCCCATCGGCGACTTTCAGCGAGGCCGGCAAGCCTTCGACAGGCGCTGCACCCGCGCTCAATGCGTTAAACCACTGCAAACCTCTCATGAGCGTTCTCCCTGATACAGCGCGCGAACCGTCGCCGGGTCGATTTGCGACGTGGCATCCAGCTCGGCCAGGCGCGCCAGGTAGAAATCGGCCTGGCGGCTGCGTTGCTGCGCGGGCAGACCTTGTTGCAACAGCGCGCTGACCGTCTGCTGGACCTGCGCCACATCGTCCGCCACATAGCGGTCGGCCAAGCCGCTGTTAAAGCGCTGCTCGCCGCCGGTGAGGCTCCAGATAAACGGCCGGTCGCGGGAATCGTATTCGTCCAGCCCGGCTTCCTGCTCGATCACTTGCGGGCCATTGAGGCCCAACCGCGCTTCGCGGGTGACGACCAGATAGCTGCACAGCCCGGCAGCGATGGACATGCCGCCAAAGCAGCCGACGCTGCCGGCCACCACACCGATCACCGGCTGGTACTGGCGCAGGTCGACAATCGCCGCGTGAATATCGGCAATCGCCGCCAGGCCCAGGTTGGCTTCCTGCAGGCGCACCCCGCCGGTTTCCAGCAGCAGCACGGCGCACGTTGGAATACCTTTGCGGTTGTCTTCAGCCGCCAGCTCCAGGGCGCCGGCGATTTTTGCGCCGCCGACCTCCCCCAGGCTGCCGCCCTGGAAGTTACCTTCGATAGCCGCCACCACCACGGGCTTGCCGGCGATGCTGCCCTTGGCGATCACCACGCCGTCATCGGCCTGGGGCACCACGCCTTGGCGGCTGAGCCAGGGCGACATGACGCGCTGGAACGGGTCGATCAATTCACGATAAGCACCGGCGTCCAGCAAGGCCTTGGCCCGCTGCCGGGCACCGAGTTCGACAAAGCTGTGTTTGCTCAGCAAGTCAGTCATGGCCGATCTCCTCGAAACCTTGCTCCAGGCGCAAGCGCACCACGCCGGGGGTGGCGCCGAAATCGTGGATATCAATCTTCAGCGCCGGTGGCGTCTGCTCCTGGAACATGCGTGCGAACAGGTGCTGCCAGCGTTGCTCGGCGCCATTCACCGAGGTCTGCACCTGGATGGTCAGCGTGCCGGGCGTGCCCGGTTCCAGCAGCACTTCCAGGTCGCCCGAGCCAACACAACCGACCAGCGCACGGCCTTTGGGCGGCTGCCCGGCGGGGAATTCAAAGGATAAGGTTTCCATCACAGCGCTCCGTCGAGGCGGTCGATAAACAGGCAGGCGGCCAACAGGTCGGCGGCGCCGCCGGGCGAGGCATTCAGGGCCAGCAGTTGCTGGTCGAGCGCGTGCAGTTGGCGGCGACCGCCGAGGGTTGCGCTGCCGCCCGCCTCCAGCACGGCCTGGGCACCGCGTTGCATGGCGTGCAGGCCTTCGGTGCCGGCGCGGTAGAGCACGCAGGTGTCGGCGAGGTCGGTCATGATGGCGAGCAAGGCGTCCAGGCGCGCGTTCTGTTCACCGGCGTTTTGCGCACGGCTTTTGTGCAGTTGCGGCAGGCCGCGTTGCATCACCGATGGGAAGCCCAGTTGCGCCTCTTCACGGGCACCGCGGGCGCCGTAGCGTTGGGCGACTTGGGCACCGTGGCTCAGCGGTTGCGGCGCGTAGCGGTCGTTGAGCAGCGCCAGTCTGGCGGCGGTCAGCGTTATGGCGCGGGGTTCCATGGCGGCGGCGGCGGTGAGCAAACCGAGGGCCCAGATCGCGCCGCGGTGGGTATTCACGCCACGGGTGGTGATGAGCATCGCTTGCTCGCCTTCACGGCCGATACGCCCGAGGGCTTCACGCAGTGGCAAGCCCACTTCGCCGATTTCAATCGCGGCTTCCGCCATTTCCTTGAACATTGGCCACAACGACAACGCCGAGGCGTGCATCAGGCCCAGGTGCAAGTCGCTGTGGGCGCCACTGCCACGACGGTCGACCAAGGCGGGTTTGGGTGACAGGTCCGCCTCATCGATCAGCGCATCGACGGCCATGTCCGCCAGCCGGTCGGCGAGGCTCAGTTCATGCAGTTTGAGGGCGCGCATTTACCAGCTCCTGAATTTGGCGGGCGGGTTGTACAGGCCACCGGACCAGTCCACCAGGTCGGCCACGCTTTTGGCGGCCAGCAACTCACGGGTGGCGTCGGTACGGCGGATGCCCAAGTCTTCGGGCAAGGCGATCAGGCCTTCGCGGCGCATGCGCGCGGTGTCCTTGGGGTTGTGGCGCATGCCGATGGCGGTGACACCGGCGACGGCGGCGATCATGGCCTGACGCTCTTGCAGGGAGCGCGCCTTGTACAGGTAGGCGATGCCTTCCTCGGTGAGCAGGTGGGTCACGTCGTCGCCGTAAATCATGATCGGCGCGAGCGGCATGCCGCTTTTACGTGCGACTTCCACTGCGTCGAGGGTGTCGACGAAGGTCGGTTTGCCGCCTTCCTGGAAGGTCTCGACCATTTGCACCACGAGTTTTTTACCGCGTTCGAGCAAGGCCTCCGGCGCGTCGTCGTGGCGCATGTCCAGCCAGGCCGGGGTGCCGTGGCGGCGGCCGCGCG
>NZ_JBAWDE010000194.1:0-5681 GCF_049590575.1 Pseudomonas sp. | reverse complement strand
CTGCTGGCCTGCGCGCTGGCCTATAACAACGCGACACGCACGCGCTACCCCAAGGGCACGCCCGAGGCGCCGACCGTGATCGTGCCGGCCCCTCAAGCGGGACCGGATCCGGCTATCACTGCCACTGACCTGAAATTGGCGCTGGCCGAAATGGAGCAGTTCTTCGACGTGGCGCCTGCCGAACTTGAACAGCTGATCCACACCGCAGAACAACACGCGCGACGTCGCAGCATCGGTGAAACACTGGCACCTCGTGTGCCCTGAGGCCACCCTCGGCTCGCTGCATAAATGCAAAAACGACCTGCAGGATTGACGGTTGTATTGGGCAAATTTGCACTGGTAGGATCACATGAAGGTTCGCTTGCGAACATCTTGATAAAGAACAATAAAAGCAGGGAGTTACGCATGACTGCCGAGGTTTCGATCCAGGCTCGCAGCGCCGATGTACTGCAGGACGACGTTTTGGCCGACGTACGCAACCATATCGGCCACCTCACCCTCAACCGCCCCGCCGGCCTCAACGCCCTCACCCTGGGCATGGTGCGCAGCCTGACCCGGCAATTACAGGCCTGGGAAGACGACCCGCAGGTGTATGCCGTGGTGCTGCGCGGTGCCGGCGAAAAGGCTTTTTGTGCCGGTGGCGACATTCGCTCGCTCTACGACAGCTTTAAAAACCGTGACAGCCTGCACCAGGACTTCTTCGTCGAAGAATACGCGCTGGACCTGGCCATCCATCACTACCGCAAACCCGTATTGGCCCTGATGGACGGCTTCGTGCTGGGCGGCGGCATGGGCCTGGTCCAGGGCGCGGATTTGCGCGTGGTCACCGAGCGCAGCCGCCTGGCGATGCCGGAAGTGGCCATCGGTTACTTCCCGGACGTCGGCGGCAGCTACTTCCTGCCACGGATTCCCGGCGAACTGGGGATCTATCTCGGCGTGACCGGCGTGCAGATCCGCGCGGCCGACGCGTTGTATTGCGGTTTAGCAGACTGGTATCTGGACAGCGCCAAGCTCGCAGACCTGGACCACACGCTCGACCACATGCAATGGCACGACAGCCCGCTCAAGGATCTGCAAGGCGTACTGGCCAAACTGGCCGTGCAGCAATTGCCCGACGCCCCGCTCGCTGCGTTGCGCCCGGCCATCGACCACTTCTTCGGCCTGCCGGACGTGCCGAGCATCGTCGAGCAGTTGCAGCAAGTCACCGTTGCCGATAGCCACGAATGGGCGCTCACTACCGCGCAACTCATGCAAACCCGCTCGCCCCTGGCCATGGCGGTGACCCTGGAGATGCTGCGACGCGGTCGTCACTTGCCGCTGGAGCGCTGCTTTGCCCTGGAACTGCATCTGGACCGTCAATGGTTTGAACGCGGCGATCTGATTGAGGGCGTCCGCGCGCTGATCATCGACAAGGACAAAAACCCGCGATGGAACCCGTCGGCCCTGCATGGGCTGGACAAAACCCAGGTCGAAAGCTTCTTCCATCACTTCGAGCAGGTTGCGAACTAAATCATGCAAGATATTGAATACACAGAAGAACAGGTGATGATCCGCGACATGGCCCGTGACTTTGCGCGGGGTGAAATCGCCCCCCACGCCCAGGCCTGGGAAAAAGCTGGCTGGATCGATGACGCGCTGGTGGCGAAGATGGGCGAACTCGGCCTGCTGGGCATGGTGGTGCCTGAAGAATGGGGGGGTACCTATGTCGACTACGTCGCGTATGCCCTGGCGGTCGAAGAGATTTCCGCCGGCGATGGCGCGACCGGCGCGCTGATGAGTATCCATAATTCAGTCGGTTGCGGGCCACTTCTCAACTACGGCACACACGCACAGAAACAGACTTGGCTGGCTGACCTCGCCAGCGGCCAGGCGATCGGTTGCTTCTGCCTGACCGAGCCCCAGGCCGGCTCCGAGGCCCACAACCTGCGCACCCGCGCCGAGCTGCGTGACGGCCACTGGGTGATCAATGGCGCCAAGCAATTTGTCAGCAACGGCAAGCGCGCCAAGCTGGCCATTGTGTTCGCCGTGACCGACCCGGAGCTGGGCAAAAAAGGCCTTTCGGCATTCCTGGTGCCCACCGATACCCCAGGTTTTGTGGTCGATCGTACCGAGCACAAAATGGGCATTCGCGCCTCGGACACCTGCGCCGTCACCCTCAACCAATGCACGGTTCCCGAAGCCAACCTGCTGGGTGAGCGCGGTAAAGGCCTGGCGATTGCGCTGTCGAACCTGGAAGGCGGCCGCATCGGCATTGCCGCCCAGGCCCTGGGTATCGCCCGTGCGGCGTTTGAAGCGGCGCTGGCGTATGCCCGTGATCGGGTGCAATTCGACAAGGCGATCATTGAGCACCAGAGCGTGGCCAACCTGCTGGCGGACATGCACACCCGGCTGAATGCAGCACGGCTGCTGATCCTGCACGCTGCGCGCCTGCGCTCGGCGGGCAAGCCGTGTTTGTCGGAGGCGTCCCAGGCCAAGTTGTTTGCCTCGGAAATGGCCGAGAAGGTCTGCTCCTCAGCGATGCAGATTCACGGGGGGTACGGGTACCTGGAGGATTACCCGGTGGAGCGGTATTACCGGGATGCGCGGATCACGCAGATTTACGAGGGGACCAGCGAAATTCAGCGGATGGTGATTGCTCGCGAACTCAAGAATTACCAGCTCTGACACACACAACACAAACATGGTGGGAGGGGGCTTGCCCCCTCCCACATTTGATCTGCGGTGCGTTTACTGGTCCTTGAACTCCGGCGCCCGTTTGGCCACGAACGCCGCCATGCCTTCCTTCTGATCCTGCGTCGCAAACGCCGCATGGAACACCCGGCGCTCAAAGCGCACACCTTCCGACAGGCTTACCTCAAACGCACGGTTCACGCTTTCCTTGACCATCATGCTGATCGGCACCGATTTGCCGGCAATCAGTGTGGCGACTTTCAAGGCTTCCTCAAGCAGCTCATCCGCCGGCACGATGCGCGCCACAATCCCGCAACGTTCCGCTTCCACCGCATCGATAAAGCGCCCGGTCAGGCACATTTCCATGGCTTTTGCCTTGCCCACCGCGCGGGTCAGGCGCTGGGTGCCGCCCATGCCCGGCAGCACGCCGAGGTTGATTTCCGGCTGGCCGAACTTGGCGCCGTCACCGGCCAGGATGAAGTCACACATCAACGCCAACTCACAGCCACCGCCGAGGGCAAAGCCGTTGACGGCGGCGATGATCGGCTTGCGGCGGTTGGCCACGCGGTCGCTGTCGCTGAACAAATCGTCGAGGTAGATCTGCGGGTAGGTCAGCTCGGCCATTTCCTTGATGTCGGCGCCAGCGGCAAATGCTTTTTTCGAGCCGGTCAATACGATGCAGCCGATTTCCGGGTTGGCTTCCAAGCCGTCCAGCGCCTGGTTCAGCTCACTCACCAGTTGCGCATTCAGGGCGTTCAAGGCCTGTGGGCGGTTCAGGGTAATCAGCCCGACACGGCCCTGGACGTCGAGCAAAATGGTTTCGTAACTCATGTATCGGCTCCTTAGAGATTGCGTGAGATGACCATGCGTTGAATATCGCTGGTGCCTTCGTAAATCTGGCAGACCCGCACATCGCGGTAGATCCGCTCCAGGGGGAAGTCGCTCAGGTAACCGTAACCGCCGAGGGTTTGCAAGGCGGCCGAGCAGACTTTCTCGGCCATTTCCGAGGCAAACAGCTTGGCCATGGACGCTTCCACCAGCGCGGGTTGGCCACTGTCACGCAGCGCGGCGGCGTAGTGCACCATCTGCCGCGCAACGGCGATTTGCGTGGCCATGTCGGCCAGGCGAAAGGCCACGGCCTGGTGTTCGATGATGGGTTTGCCGAAGCTTTCACGCTCACGTGCGTAGTCGCGGGCCGCTTCAAAGGCTGCGCGGGCCATGCCCACCGCTTGCGAGGCGATGCCGACGCGGCCGCCCTCAAGGTTGGCCAGGGCGATTTTATAGCCCTCGCCCTCCTCGCCCAAACGGTTGGCCACCGGCACCTTCACGTCCTCGAACAGGATCTGGCAGGTGTCCGACGCATGCTGGCCGAGCTTGCCTTCGACCCGCGCAACGCTGTAGCCCGGCGAATCGGTGGGCACGATAAACGCGCTGATCCCGCGCTTGCCGGCGGCCGGGTCAGTCACCGCGAACACAATCACCACCCCGGCGTTTTGCCCCGAGGTGATGAACTGCTTGCAGCCATTCAGCACGTAGTGGTCGCCCTCAAGGCGCGCGCGAGTTTTCAGGCTGCTGGCATCCGAGCCGGCCTGCGGCTCGGTCAACGCAAAGGCGCCGAGCATGGCGCCGCTGGCCAGGGGCTTGAGGAACTGTTCTTTCTGCTGATCGTTGCCGAATTTCAAGATCGGCACACAGCCGACCGAGTTGTGCACGCTCATGATGGTCGAGCAGGCGCCATCGCCTGCGGCGATTTCTTCCAGGGCCATGGCGTAGGCCAGGTAGCCGGTGTCGCAGCCGCCCCACTGTTCCGGCACCAGCATGCCGAAAAAGCCCAGCTCGGCCATTTCGCCAATGGCTTCCTTGGGAAAACGGTGCTCGCGGTCCCAATCGGCGGCGAAGGGTTTCAGGCGTTCCTGGGAAAATTGCCGGGCCGCGTCGCTGATTTGCAGGTGTTCGTCATTAGGCAGCATACAAAATCCTTAATACAGGCATTCAACGGCCATGGCCGTGGCTTCACCGCCGCCGATGCAAATCGCGGCAACGCCACGCTTGAGGCCTTTCTGGCGAAGGGCCGAGAGCAGGGTCACCAGGATCCGCGCACCGGACGCGCCGATCGGATGGCCCAGGGCGCAGGCGCCGCCGTGCACGTTGACCTTGGCATGGGGGATTTGCAGTTTGCTCATGGTCACCAGGCTGACTACCGCAAAAGCTTCGTTGATTTCGAACAGGTCGACGTCATCGAGCGCCCAGCCGGTCTTGCTCATCAGCTTGCGAATGGCCCCCACCGGCGCCACCGGGAACAGACCGGGCTCATCAGCAAACGCCGCGTGCCCATGGATCACTGCCAGGGGTTTGAGCCCACGTTTTTGCGCTTCGGATTGACGCATCAGCAGCACGGCTGCCGCGCCATCGGAGATTGAGCTGGAGTTGGCCGCCGTCACGGTGCCACCTTCACGGAACGCCGGTTTCAGACTGGTAATCTTGTCCAGCTTGGCCTTGGGTGGCTGCTCGTCATGCAGGATGGTTTTCTGCTCTTTGCCGACGGTGACCTGCACCGGGACGATCTCTGCCGCGAAGCTGCCATGGGTAATGGCTTCCTGGGCGCGGGTCAGCGAGGCGATGGCGAAAGCGTCCTGGGCTTCACGGGTAAAGCCATTCAGCCCGGCGCAGTCTTCGGCAAAGGTGCCCATCAGGCGGCCCTTTTCGTAGGCGTCTTCCAGACCGTCGAGGAACATGTGGTCGAGCACCTTGCCGTGGCCCATGCGGTAACCACTGCGCGCACGATCGAGCAGGTACGGCGCGTTGGACATGCTTTCCATGCCACCGGCAATCACCACGTCGACGCTGCCGGCCAGCAGCGAATCATGCGCCAGGATCGTTGCCTCCATGCCCGAACCGCACATTTTGTTCAGCGTGGTGCAACGCGTGGACTTGTCCAACCCGGCACCCAGCGCAGCCTGGCGCGCGGGCGCCTGGCCGAGGCCGGCGGGCAGCACGCAGCCGAACAGCAC
>NZ_JBAWDE010000193.1:0-6297 GCF_049590575.1 Pseudomonas sp. | reverse complement strand
GCGTCGGGGTTGCCGGCGTTGCAGTCGGGGTAGCGGCAGCGTGGGTCGGTGCGGAAACCGAGTTGGCTGAGGACGCGGTTGGCGCAGGCGCAGCAGCCGGCTTGGCGGCGACAGCTGGCTTGGCTGCTGCTGGTTTTTTCGCAACTGCTGGCTTCTTCGCCGTGGCGGGTTTGGCAGCAGGCTTGGCGGCAACTGGCTTGGCTGCAGGTTTTGCAGCGGCCGGTTTGGCAGCAGGTTTGGCGGCCGCCGTTTTAGCCGCTGACTTAGCGGCCGGTTTTGCTGGCGCCTTCGCTGCGGTTTTGGTGGCCGGCTTGGCAGCAGCTTTAGCCGCCACTGGTTTGGCTGCTGGCTTGGCAGCCGGTTTCGCGGCAGCCGTTTTTGCCGCAGGCTTGGCTGCAGGTTTCGCTGCGGCTTTTGCCGGTGCCTTGGCAGCGGGTTTAGCAGCCGGTTTGGCGGCGGCTTTCACCAACGGCTTGGCTGCCGATTTTGCGGCTGGCTTGGCGGCAGCGGTTTTAGCCGCTGGTTTAGCCACAGGCTTGGCAGCAGGTTTGGCCGCGGCAGTTTTGGCCGGGGTCACTTTCGCGCCAGTCAGCTTTTCGATTTGCTTGGTCAGGGTATCGACCTTGCTGTGCAGCGTCTTCAGTTCAGCTTTGCTAGGCACGCCCAGTCGCGAAATGGCACTGTTAAGGCGCTTGTCGAAAGTTTCTTCCAACTTGCCCCACGTGTCAGAAATGCTCGACTTGGCGGAACCGGCAGTTGCTTTGGCCGCTTCAACTTTTTTACCAACCGTGCTCTTGGTCAACTTCTCGGCCTTTTCGCCGTCCTTGACCAACGTCTCAAAGTACTTGCCGCCGTCACTGCTAACCTTCGAGTACACGCCTAAACCAGCAAGCCAGATCTTACGGGAATATTTTTCAACTTCCCCGACCCACGAGCTGCCTTCTTTCTGAGTAGTCTTTTTAACAGCCATCCCGATGTCTCCTTAGTGTTTACGCGCGACACGTTCTAGCAATGTCGTCAGCTCTTCGAGCTTAGCAGAGAGTGTCTCAACGTCATGTTTAGACGCAATGCCGATTCGATTCAAGGCACTGGCAACACGAGTATCAAAAGCTTTTTCAACTTTATCCAGCTGAACTTCTACCCGGCCTTTGACAGACGAGACATTACTCTTTACTTGATCAATCTGACTGTTGGCGGCATCAAGTTGTTCAATAGCAACTTTTTTACCTTTACTTTCAACATGTTGACCAGTCTTAACCAGCTCTTTGAAGTAGTCGCCGCCCTCGCTGCCGACCTTGGCATAGGCACCCAGACCGGCCAGCCAGATCTTGCGGGCATAGCTTTTAACGTCACTCAGGGCAGTGGTCTGAACGTCGATTTTTTTCTTCAAGATAACTTTGGCCATGGTGCACCTCACGCAGAAAAGGGTGGAGGAACGGCCCTCAGGAGTTGAAGGCTTGGGCACAAAGTAGGAGGAAAAATTAGAATCGGCACCCTAAGTACATTGAATCAGGCCAGCGCCTTATCCAGGGCTTTCTCGATCTGTGACTTGATAGTGCCACTCATGGCCGACATCAGCAGGCCCAGTTCCACATCAATTCGCAGCGAGTCATCCGCTACCTGCACCGTGCCCTTAACCCCCGAACGCTTGAGGTTCAAGGTATCGCCGGACCACGACGGCTCCAGGCCATATTGCTCCTGGAGTTTGAGTGCCAACTTGTCGGCCTTGGCACGTGCGCCTTCTTTACCCAGGGAATGTGCACGCTCAACGGTAATACGGGCCATTGCAATGACTCCTCTTTATAACGACTGGAACACCTGCCATGCGGCAAAAAGTCTCGGTGGCTGCCTATCTTACCTTCAGCCTTGCCAAGACAAAGCAGGCGGTGGGGATTATCATGTCCCGCATTCTCTTTTGGTGACAGCGATATGACTGATCAGCGCAAAGGCAGCGATGCCGAACCCACCACTCACTTCGGCTTCAAGAACGTTCCGGAAAGCCAGAAAGCGGAAAAAGTCGCTGAGGTGTTCCACTCCGTAGCCGCCAAGTACGACCTGATGAACGACGTGCTGTCGGGCGGCATGCACCGCCTGTGGAAGCGCTTTACCATCGAGTTGTCGGGCGTACGCACCGGCAACCGCGTGCTGGACATCGCCGGCGGTACGGGCGACCTGGCCGCCAAGTTCTCCAAGCTCGTCGGCCCTACCGGCCAAGTAGTGCTGGCGGACATCAACGGCTCGATGCTCAAGGTCGGCCGTGATCGCCTGCTGGACAAAGGCGTGGCCGGCAATATCGAATTCGTTCAGGCCGACGCAGAAAAGCTGCCGTTCCCGGACAACCATTTCGACTGCGTGACCATCGCCTTCGGCCTGCGCAACGTCACCCATAAAGAAGACGCGATCCGCTCGATGCTGCGCGTACTCAAGCCGGGTGGCCGCCTGCTGGTGCTGGAATTCTCCAAGCCGACCAACGCGCTGATGTCCAAGGTCTACGACACCTACTCGTTCGCCTTCATGCCGTTGATGGGCAAGCTGATCACCAATGACGCCGAAAGCTACCGCTACCTGGCCGAATCGATCCGCATGCACCCGGACCAGGAAACCCTGAAGTCGATGATGGTAGAAGCCGGTTTCGACCGCGTGACCTACCACAACATGACCTCGGGGATCGTCGCCCTGCACCGCGGCATCAAGCCCTGATGCTGTTCGCAGGCCTTCTCGCCAGCGTTGAACACGGCCTTAACCGTGTGCTGCGCCTGGACAGCACCGCCCTGGCACGGCTCGCGCACTTGAACGGCAAGGTGATTGCCGTCGACTGCACCAGCCCTGCCTTGCAGCTGTTTATCCTGCCCAGCGACGAAGGCCTGTGGCTCGCCACCCAGTGGGCCGCCGAGGCCGACTGCACCCTGCGCGCGCCGGCTTCGAGCCTGTTGCACCTGGCCCTGAGCCGCAACAAGACCGCGATCCTGCACGGCCCCGAAGTGGAACTTGAAGGCGACAGCGCGGTGCTCATGGACCTCGCCACCGTGCTGCAGGACCTGGAGCTGGACTGGGAATACGAGCTGTCACGCTGGATCGGCCCCGTGGCCACCCAGTTGATCAGCGGGCACCTGCGCAGCCGCTCGCGCTGGTACCAGCAGGGGTTCGCCAGCCTCAACCAGAACCTTGCCGAATACCTGAGCGAAGAATCGCGCACCCTGGTCGGAGAACGCGAAGCGCAAGCGCGCTTTCGCGAACTCGACAAGGCCAAAATCGACCTGGAACGCCTTGAGGCACGCTTCGAGCGCCTGAGCCGTTCCCTTGATCCAAGCGATAACGCATGAAGCTGCTCGCCGTCCGCCGTTTGTTTCGTATCCAGCGCGTCGTAATCCGCTACCGCCTCGATGACCTGCTGTTCGCCTTGCCCCTGCCGTGGTTCCTGCTGGCGGTGCGCTACGTGCTGCCATGGCGCTGGCTGCCGCGTAAAAAGCTCGAGCTGAGCCGCGGCGCACGCCTGCGCCTGGCCTTGCAGGACCTGGGGCCGATCTTTATCAAGTTCGGGCAGATCCTCTCGACCCGCCGCGACCTGTTGCCCGAAGACATCGCCGACGAGTTGATGCTGCTGCAGGACCGCGTGCCGCCGTTCGATTCCCAGCAGTCGATGAAGCTGATCGAAGAACAGCTGGGCAAGAAGATCAGCGAGGTGTTCAGCCGCTTCGACGTCGCACCGCTGGCCTCGGCCTCCGTCGCGCAGGTGCACGCAGCGCAACTCAAGACCGGTGAAGAAGTGGTGGTGAAGGTGATTCGCCCCGGCCTCAAGCCGATCATTGGCCAGGACCTGGCGTGGCTGTTTATCCTGGCGCGCGCCGCCGAGCGCTTCTCTGCCGACGCGCGCCTGCTGCACCCGGTGGACGTGGTCGCCGACTACGAAAAAACCATCTACGACGAACTCGACCTGCTGCGCGAAGCCGCCAACGCCAGCCAGCTCAAGCGCAACTTCGAAGGCTCGCCGCTGCTGTACGTGCCGCAAGTGTATTGGGACTGGTGCCGCCCCAAAGTGCTGGTGATGGAGCGCATCTACGGTGTGCAAGTCACCGACCTCGCGACCCTGGCCGACCAGCGCACCGACATGAAGATGCTCGCCGAGCGCGGTGTAGAGATCTTCTTCACCCAGGTGTTCCGCGACAGCTTCTTCCACGCCGACATGCACCCGGGCAACATCTTCGTCAGCACCGTCAACCCGTGGAGCCCGCAGTACATTGCGATCGACTGCGGTATTGTCGGCAGCCTGACCCCGGAAGACCAGGACTACCTGGCGCGCAACCTGTTCGCGTTCTTCAAGCGTGATTACCGCCGCGTGGCGCAATTGCACATCGACTCGGGCTGGGTGCCGGCGGAAACCAAACTCAACGAATTCGAAGCCGCCATCCGTACCGTGTGCGAGCCGATCTTCGAAAAACCGTTAAAAGATATTTCATTCGGCCAGGTACTGATGCGCCTGTTCCAGACCGCGCGACGCTTCAACATGGAAGTGCAGCCGCAGCTGGTACTGCTGCAAAAAACCCTGCTGAATATCGAAGGCCTGGGCCGCCAGCTGTACCCGGACCTCGACCTGTGGAACACCGCGCAGCCGTTCCTCGAGCGCTGGATGCGCGAACGGATGAGCCCGAAAACCGTGCTGGGCAACCTGCACAGCCAGATGGAACAGCTGCCGCACCTGGCCAACATGACCCGCGACCTGCTGGAGCGCATGTCCCAGCCCCACGCCAAGGACCCGGCGCCGCCGTGGCAAAAGCGCAAGGACGACTGGTTCCTGCGCCTGCTGGGCGCCGCGCACCTGGTGGGCGGCGTGATGCTGGCCATCGGAGGACCGTTGAACCAACTGGGCCACTGGCCAGCTGGCATCATGGTCGCCGTGGGTGTTTATCTGATCGTGCGTCGATAGCCAATCCGGTTATACACTGTCGCAAATTGCCGGAGCCGAACATGAAAAACTGGCTGGACGAGATCAAGTGGGACAGTGACGGCCTGGTGCCGGCCATTGCCCAGGACTACAAGACCGGGCGCATTTTGATGATGGCCTGGATGAACCGCGAGGCCCTGAGCCTCACCGCCGCCGAGCAGCGCGCCATTTACTGGTCACGTTCACGTGGCAAACTGTGGCGCAAGGGCGAAGAGTCCGGGCACGTGCAGACCCTGCACGAGATGCGCCTCGACTGCGACGCCGACGTGGTGATCCTGATGGTGGAGCAGATCGGCGACATCGCCTGCCACACCGGCCGCCACAGCTGCTTCTATCGCGTGTTCGAGAACGGCGAATGGAAGGTGGTCGAACCGGTGCTCAAAGACCCGCACGCTATCTACTGCGCAGGACACTCGACATGAGCGATACCCTGAACCGTGTGGCCCAGGTGCTGGAAGACCGCAAAGGCGCGGACGCCGACAGCTCCTATGTCGCCAGCCTGTACCACAAGGGCTTGAACAAGATCCTGGAAAAACTCGGCGAAGAATCCGTCGAGACGATCATTGCAGCCAAGGATGCGCAAATCAGCGGCGACTGCAGCGATGTGATCTACGAAACCGCCGACTTGTGGTTCCACAGCCTGGTCATGCTCGCCCAACTGGGGCAGCATCCACAGGCCGTGCTGGATGAACTGGACCGTCGCTTCGGCTTGTCCGGGCATGCCGAAAAGGCCTCGCGCCCGTCCACCTGAATAACTTTTACCGAGGAATTGCAGCATGGGCATTTTTGACTGGAAACACTGGATCGTCATTCTGGTGGTGGTGGTACTGGTGTTCGGCACCAAAAAACTGAAAAACCTCGGCACTGACGTGGGCGAGTCGATCAAGGGCTTTCGCAAAGCCATGAACGATGACGAAAAGCCGGCCGACCCGGTGGTCAATCCAGTGCCTCCGACCCAGCCCGTGCACCCCCAGGCCACCCAGCCGATCACCGAACGTCGCACCTTCGACGTGCAGGCTGAAAAAGTCGAAGAGCCGACCCGCAAAGACTCGTGAGCACTGACTAATGTTTGGTATCAGCTTCTCTGAACTGCTCCTCGTCGGCCTCGTGGCCCTGCTGGTGCTGGGCCCGGAACGCCTGCCCGGTGCCGCGCGCACGGCCGGCCTGTGGATCGGGCGCCTGAAACGCAGTTTCAACGCCATCAAACAGGAAGTTGAACGGGAAATCGGCGCCGACGAGATCCGCCGGCAACTGCACAACGAACATATCCTGTCGTTGGAGCAGGAAGCGCGCAAGATTCTGTCGCCGGTCCAGGAGCCAGCCAAACCGGCCGAACCTGCGGCGCAAAACAGCAT
>NZ_JBAWDE010000192.1:0-9603 GCF_049590575.1 Pseudomonas sp. | reverse complement strand
CAAATGTGGGAGCGGGCTTGCTCGCGAATGCGGTGGTTCAGTCAATCCATCCGGTGACTGTTACACCGCATTCGCGAGCAAGCCCGCTCCCACAGGGGATGTGTGGCGGCTTCAGGACTGGTACTGGCTCAACAACCGTTCCATCCGCGCATCCAGCCGGCGCTTGATCTCGGTTTCGATATGCGGGGCAAAGTCGTCGATCACGTCTTGCATGATCAACTGCGCGGCGGCGCGCAGTTCGTTGTCCAGGTGCAGCAGCAGGGCGTCGGGGGATTTCTCGGCGGCGGGCGCGGCTTTTTTTGCAGGCGCTGCAGCCACCGGCTCCGGTACAGCCGACTTGCCGCCGACCATATCGAACAACATCGGAATCTGTACCTCGCTCTCGACCGAATCGGTCAGCAGCGGCGGTTGCAAGTCATCGTCACCCAGCAACTGGCGGATCGACTCGAGGTCGTCCAGCAGGTGGTCGTCTTTTTTTAGAGGGTTGGGAGTGTCCATCATGTACTCAAAGTCGTTGTAGCCGGTGATCCTGCAAAGGATAGCCCTGTTCGCGGTAGAAGCGGAAACTCTCCCGCGCCGCCTGACGAATAGCCGGGTCTTCCACTACCACCTCCGCCACACGGGCGAATGCCTGGGCGAACGGCGGCACTTTCAGGTCGAGGTTGACCAGCAGGTCGGTATGGTCGCCGCAGCTGTCGCCCAGGCCCAGTACCACCAGGCCTTGGGGTTCGGATTCTGCGGGGCCGTGGGGCACGAAGCTCTCACCCTTGAAGCGCCACAGGCGTGCATCCAGGTCGTCGCGTTGGGCGGCATCGCTGCAATGCAGGTAAATGCGGTGGCCCATGCGCCAGGCTTTTTCGGTGAGTTTGCAGGCAAAGTCCAAGCGCGCAGAAGGATCGGCGCTGGGCAATATATAGAAGTCTACTTGGGTCATTGCGGTTCCTGAGACCGGGGCGGCACGTTGACCACCGCCCCGGCATCTTCAGTTTCAGGCCTTGGCGCGATCCAGCAGGTACTGGGTCAGCAGGGGCACAGGGCGACCGGTTGCGCCCTTGTCCTTGCCGCCGCTGGTCCAGGCCGTGCCGGCGATGTCCAGGTGCGCCCAGTTGAAGTTCTTGGCGAAACGCGACAGGAAGCAGGCAGCCGTGATGGTGCCGGCTTTCGGCCCGCCGATATTGGCGATGTCGGCGAATGGGCTGTCCAGCTGTTCCTGGTACTCATCGAACAGCGGCAGTTGCCAGGCGCGGTCGTCGGCAGCCTTGCCGGCGCTGAGCAGTTGCTCGATCAGCTCGTCGTTGTTGCCGAGCAGGCCCGAGGTGTGAGCGCCCAGGGCGACCACGCAGGCGCCGGTCAGGGTGGCGATGTCGATCACCGCTTGCGGCTTGAAGCGTTCGGCGTAGGTCAGGGCATCGCACAGCACCAGGCGGCCTTCGGCGTCGGTGTTGAGGATTTCGACGGTCTGGCCGCTCAGGGTGGTGACGATGTCGCCCGGACGGGTCGCGCCGCCGCTCGGCATGTTCTCGGCGCAGGCCAGGATGCACACCAGGTTGATCGGCAGCTTGAGTTCCAGCACGGCACGCAGGGTGCCGAATACGCTGGCAGCGCCGCCCATGTCGTACTTCATCTCGTCCATGCCCAGGCCCGGCTTGAGGCTGATGCCGCCGGTGTCGAAGGTGATGCCTTTGCCGACGAGGGCGTAAGGCTTCTCGGACTTCTTGCCGCCGTTGTATTGCATCACGATCAGGCGTGGCGGCTGGTCGCTGCCCTGGCCCACGGCATAGAACGAGCCCATGCCCAGTTCCTTGATCTTCTTCTCGTCCAGCACTTCAACCTTGAGGCCCTTGAACGCTTTGCCCAGCGCCTTGGCTTGTTCGCCCAGGTAGGTTGGGTGGCAGATGTTCGGTGGCAAGTTGCCCAGGTCACGGGTGAACGACATGCCGTTGGCAATGGCCTTGGCGTGGGTCACGGCGCGCTCGACCTCTGCTTGTGCAGCCTTGATGGTCAGCAGGGTGATTTTCTTGATGGCGCGCGGTTCGGCCTTGGTGCTCTTGAACTGGTCGAAGAGGTAGCCGCCGTCCACCAGGGTCTCGGCCAGCAGGCGGGTCTTGCCGTAGCTGTCGCGGCCTTTGACCACGATTTCGTCGAGTGCCAGCGCTGCATCGCTGCCGCCCAGGCCCTTCAGGGTGTTGAGGATGCCAGCGATGATTTTACGGAACGGGCGGTCGCCGAGTTCGGCGTCCTTGCCCACGCCGACCAGCAATACGCGGTCGGCCTTCAGGTTGGGCAGGCTTTGCAGCAGCAGGCTCTGGCCGACTTTGCCGGCCAGGTCGCCGCGCTTGAGCACGGCGCTGATGGCGCCGCCGCTGAGTTCATCGAGTTGCGTGGCGGCGACGCCGAGCTTGCGGCCTTCGCCGATGGCGACCACGAGGGTGGCGGTTTTCAACGTTTCGGGGCTAACGCTTTTTACAACCAATTCCATTTTCGGGTCCCTTTATAAGGTCTGAGAGCCTGGCGTTTGTACCCAGGCTTTAAAGCTAGGCAGTTGCGTAAACCGCCCGCGACAAAGGCCGCAGTTTGAACCTCGCCGACGGAGCCTGACAACCCTTGGCGCATGCTTTGTACACGAGCAAGAGGTTGCGCAGTGACAGGCGCGGTCAATCACAGGATAATGCGCCATCTTTTTAGCCGGCCCTGCTTGAACGGGCTGACTTGGTATGCTGCTTGTTTGGCCGCCTTAGCCTGACAACCCTGGAGTGTCTGGTTTGATCGTCTTCCGTTATCTGTCCCGCGAAGTCCTGTTGACCCTGAGTGCCGTGAGTGCGGTATTGCTGGTCATCATCATGAGTGGTCGTTTCGTCAAGTACCTGGCCCAGGCCGCTTCAGGCGCCCTGGACCCAGGCTCACTGTTCCTGATCATGGGCTTTCGCCTGCCGGGGTTTTTGCAGCTGATCCTGCCGTTGGGCCTGTTTCTCGGGATCCTGCTGGCCTACGGGCGCCTGTACCTTGAAAGCGAAATGACCGTGCTTTCGGCCACCGGCATGAGCCAGCAGCGCCTGCTGGGCATGACCATGATCCCGGCCGCCGGCATCGCGTTGATCGTGGCCTGGCTGAGCCTGAGCCTGGCCCCGCAGGGCGCCATGCAGTTCCAGCTGGTGCTGAACAAGCAGGACGCGATGACCGAGTTCGACACCCTCGAGCCGGGCCGTTTCCAGGCGCTCAATGACGGTTCACGGGTGACCTACACCGAAACCCTGACCGACGACCGTGCCAACCTCGGCGGTGTGTTCATCTCCGAGAAACGCCTTGGGCAAGACAAGAAGGACCGTGGCATTTCCGTGCTGGTGGCCGATTCGGGGCGCCAGGAAGTGCGTCCCGACGGCAGCCGCTACCTGATCCTGGAAAATGGCTATCGCTATGATGGCAGCCCGGGCATGGCCGATTATCGTGCGATCAAATACGACACCTATGGCGTGATGCTGGCCCGCCCGGACATCAGCGACGAAGTCACTGACCGCGACGCGATCCCGACCAGCGAACTGTTCGGCAGCAAGGAACTGCGTTCCATCGCCGAACTGCAATGGCGTATCTCTCTGCCGCTGCTGGTGTTTATCGTGACCTTGATGGCCGTGCCGCTGTCACGCGTCAACCCGCGCCAGGGCCGCTTCCTCAAGCTGTTGCCGGCGATCCTGCTGTACATGGCTTACCTGACCATCCTGATTTCCGCCCGCGGCTCCCTGGAGAAGGGCAAGCTGTCGCCGACCCTGGGCCTGTGGTGGGTACACGGGATCTTCCTGGTGATCGGCCTGGGGCTGCTTTATTGGGAACCTATACGCTTGAAAATGATGAGCCGTCGTGGCCAGAAGGAGTTGGCTCGTGGCTAAGCTCGATCGCTACATTGGTAGCAGCGTACTGATCGCCATCCTGGCGGTATTGGGCATCATCCTGGGCCTGGCCTCGTTGTTCGCCTTCATTGATGAAGTGGGCAATGTCAGCGACACCTACACCGTGTGGGACGTGCTGAGCTACGTGGCCCTCACCGCGCCGCGTCGCCTGTACGACATGATGCCGATGGCCGCGCTGATCGGCTGCCTG
Source organism: Pseudomonas sp. (assembly GCF_049590575.1). Classification (GTDB taxonomy): domain Bacteria; phylum Pseudomonadota; class Gammaproteobacteria; order Pseudomonadales; family Pseudomonadaceae; genus Aquipseudomonas. The sequence goes on along the minus strand of NZ_JBAWDE010000192.1, from coordinate 5,511 downwards.
ATCGGCCTGGGCAGCCTGGCCAGCAACAGCGAACTGACCATCATGCGCGCCGCCGGGGTGTCCATCGGCCGTATCGTCTGGGCGGTAATGAAGCCGATGTTGCTGCTGATGCTGTGCAGCGTGCTGATCGGCGAATACGTGGCGCCGCCGGCCGAAACTACCGCCCAGGCCAATCGCGCCCTGGCCCAGGGTTCGGGCGATGCGCAAAGCGCCAAGCACGGCCTGTGGCACCGCCAGGGGGATGAATTCATCCACATCAACGCCGTGCAGCCGGGCGGCCTGCTGATTGGTGTCACGCGCTACACATTCGACAAAGAGCGGCACTTGCTGTCGTCCAGCTTCGCCAAACGTGCGCAGTACAGTAACGAAAAGTGGCAGTTGAGCGACATCACCACCACTCATTTCCGCAATATCGGCCAGGGCTCCAATGCCAGCACCGAGGTGATCAATGCGCCAAGCGAAGAGTGGGATATCGCGCTCAAGCCGCAATTGCTCAATACGGTGGTGATGGTCCCCGAAAGCCTGCCGATCTCCGGGCTGTGGGGTTACATCCACTACCTCAAGGACCAGGGCCTGAGCAACGGTCGTTACTGGCTGGCATTTTGGGTCAAGGTCTTGCAGCCGGTGGTGACCGCCGCGCTGGTATTGATGGCGATCTCGTTTATCTTCGGCCCGCTGCGTTCCGTGACCCTCGGCCAGCGCGTATTTACCGGGGTGCTGGTCGGCTTCACTTTCCGCATCGCCCAGGACCTGCTCGGCCCATCGAGCCTGGTGTTTGGCTTCTCGCCGCTGTTTGCGGTGCTGGTGCCGACCGCGATCTGCGCCCTGGCCGGGTTCTGGCTATTGCGCCGAGCCGGCTGATCCCGCGCTTATGAACAAAAAATGCCCCGGTCATAGGATCGGGGCATTTTTTGTTCTGGTCAGCAAAGATGACGTCTTGCCTGAGCATCAGGTACAATTCCCGGCTATTTTTCAGCGGGCAATCTGCCTGCAGCCTTTTTGAGTGTTGATCCGTGAGTGATTTGAGTCATATCCGCAATTTCTCCATCATCGCCCACATTGACCATGGTAAGTCGACGCTGGCCGATCGATTCATCCAGATGTGCGGCGGCCTTGCCGAGCGTGAAATGGAAGCCCAGGTACTGGACTCCATGGACCTCGAGCGCGAGCGCGGCATCACCATCAAGGCCCACAGCGTTACCCTGTACTACACCGCAAAAGACGGTATCAAGTACCAGCTGAACTTCATTGACACCCCCGGCCACGTTGACTTCACCTACGAAGTCAGCCGCTCGCTGGCCGCCTGTGAAGGCGCCTTGCTGGTGGTCGACGCCGGCCAGGGCGTCGAAGCCCAGTCCGTCGCCAACTGCTACACCGCGATCGAGCAGGGCCTTGAGGTCATGCCGGTACTGAACAAGATCGACCTGCCACAGGCCGATCCTGACCGCGTCAAAGAAGAAATCGAAAAAATCATCGGCATTGACGCCACCGACGCCGTCGAGTGCAGCGCCAAGACCGGCCTGGGCGTCGACGAAGTGCTCGAGCGCCTGGTCCAGACCATTCCCGCGCCTACCGGCAACTACGAAGATCCGCTGCAAGCGTTGATCATCGACTCCTGGTTCGATAACTACCTGGGCGTTGTTTCCCTGGTACGCGTGCGCCACGGCCGTGTGAAGAAGGGCGATAAGATCCTGGTCAAGTCCACCGGCAAGATCCACCTGGTGGACAGCGTCGGTGTGTTCAATCCGAAGCACACCGCGACCACTGATCTGAAAGCCGGTGAAGTGGGCTTCATTATCGCCGGTATCAAGGACATCCATGGTGCGCCGGTCGGTGACACCCTGACCCTGAGCTCCACACCTGATGTCGACGTGCTGCCGGGCTTCAAACGCATCCAGCCGCAGGTCTACGCCGGCCTGTTCCCGGTCAGCTCCGACGACTTCGAAGACTTCCGCGAAGCGCTGCAGAAGCTGACGCTCAACGATTCGTCGTTGCAGTACACCCCGGAAAGCTCCGACGCACTGGGCTTCGGCTTCCGTTGCGGGTTCCTCGGCATGCTGCACATGGAGATCATCCAGGAGCGCCTGGAGCGCGAATACGACCTGGACCTGATCACCACCGCGCCGACGGTTATTTTCGAGTTGGCACTGAAAACCGGTGAAACGATTTACGTCGATAACCCGTCCAAGCTTCCAGACCTGTCCTCCATCGAAGACATGCGCGAGCCGATCGTGCGGGCCAATATCCTGGTGCCGCAGGAGCACCTGGGCAACGTCATTACCCTGTGTATCGAAAAACGTGGCGTCCAGCACGACATGTTGTTCCTCGGTACTCAAGTACAAGTGACCTACGATTTGCCGATGAACGAAGTGGTCCTGGACTTCTTCGACCGTCTCAAGTCCACCAGCCGCGGCTATGCTTCGCTGGATTACCATTTCGACCGTTACCAATCGGCTAATCTGGTGAAGCTGGATGTGTTGATCAACGGCGACAAGGTCGATGCCCTGGCACTCATCGTGCACAAGGACAACGCGCACTACAAAGGTCGCCAGTTGACCGAGAAGATGAAAGAACTGATTCCGCGCCAGATGTTCGACGTCGCGATCCAGGCCGCCATTGGCGGACAGATCATTGCGCGGACCTCCGTCAAGGCTCTCAGAAAGAACGTACTGGCCAAATGCTACGGCGGTGACGTAAGCCGTAAGCGCAAGCTGCTTGAGAAGCAAAAGGCCGGTAAAAAACGCATGAAGCAAGTGGGCAACGTGGAAATTCCACAAGAAGCCTTCCTTGCGGTGCTCAGGTTGGATAGTTAGGTCCTATGTCGCTAAATTTCCCGCTGTTGCTGGTCATCGCCGTTGCCGTTTGCGGTCTTCTGGCGTTGCTCGATCTGGTGTTCTTCGCCCCGCGTCGGCGGGCGGCTATCGCGTCCTATCAGGGCAGCGTCAGCCAGCCCGATGCGGTGGTGGTCGAGAAGCTGAACAAAGAGCCTTTGCTGGTTGAATACGGCAAGTCGTTCTTCCCGGTACTGTTCATCGTGCTGGTGCTGCGCTCGTTCCTGGTGGAGCCGTTTCAGATCCCTTCGGGGTCGATGAAACCTACCCTGGACGTGGGCGACTTCATCCTGGTGAACAAGTTTTCCTACGGGATCCGCCTGCCGGTGATCGACAAAAAGGTCATCGAAATCGGTGACCCGCAGCGCGGCGACGTGATGGTGTTCCGTTACCCGAGCGACCCCAATGTCAACTACATCAAGCGTGTGGTTGGCCTGCCAGGTGACGTGATTCGCTATACCAGCGACAAACACCTGTTCGTCAACGGCGAGTCGGTGGCCGAGAAGCTGATCGGTTCCGAGCCGAACAGCCTGGGCAGCGCCGAGCTGTACCTGGAAAAACTCGGCGCGGTAGAGCACGAGATCCGCAAGGAAATGAGCCGCTATCGCGCGATGCCTGATGGCGAATGGAAAGTGCCGGCCGGGCACTATTTCATGATGGGTGACAACCGCGACAACTCCAACGACAGCCGCTACTGGGATGATCCCAATATTCCCAAGGAGCTGCTGGGCATGGTTCCCGACCAGAATATCGTCGGCAAGGCCTTTGCGGTCTGGATGAGCTGGCCGGAACCCAAACTCAGCCACCTGCCGAACTTCTCGCGGGTCGGGCTGATCAAGTAATACAAGCGGCGCTGTGAACACAGCGCCGAATGCTTTTCTGGGGCTGGGACAAATCGGTCGCGCCTCATGCAGCACCAACCAGGATGTGAATTTGAACACTGCGTCAATCGTCGATGGCCGCCGGTGCCACCAAACTGATATGGGTAAACCGTGACCGTTTCTCTAAGTCGTCTCGAGCGCCAGCTCGGCTACACCTTCAAGGATCAGGAATTGATGATCCTTGCCCTCACACACCGCAGTTTTGCAGGGCGTAATAACGAGCGCCTGGAATTCCTCGGTGACGCCATCCTCAATTTCGTCGCCGGTGAAGCCCTGTTCGAGCGCTTCCCCCAAGCCCGTGAAGGCCAGTTGTCGCGCTTGCGTGCGCGCCTGGTGAAGGGCGAGACCCTCGCGGTGCTGGCCCGTGGCTTTGGCCTGGGCGAGTACCTGCGCCTGGGGTCCGGTGAATTGAAAAGCGGCGGTTTCCGCCGTGAGTCGATCCTGGCCGATGCCCTTGAAGCCTTGATCGGTGCCATCTACCTCGATGCCGGCATGGACGCGGCCAAAGAGCGTGTCACCGCGTGGCTGAACTCCGAGATCGAGAGCCTGACGCTGGTCGACACCAACAAAGATCCCAAGACCCGCCTGCAGGAATTCCTGCAGTCCCGTGGTTGCGAACTGCCACGCTACGAAGTGGTGGATATCCAGGGTGAGCCGCATTGCCGCGTATTCTTCGTGGAATGTGAAATCACCTTACTGAATGAAAAAAGCCGAGGTCAGGGTGTGAGCCGTCGTATTGCCGAACAGGTAGCGGCCGCTGCAGCACTGATTGCCCTGGGCGTGGAGAATGGCCATGACTGATTCAACCGCAACACGCTGTGGCTATGTTGCCATCGTCGGCCGCCCGAACGTGGGCAAGTCCACGCTGCTCAACCACATCCTCGGCCAGAAGCTCGCGATCACCTCGCGCAAGCCGCAGACCACCCGCCACAACATGCTGGGCATCAAGACCGAAGGCAACGTGCAAGCGGTCTACGTCGATACCCCAGGCATGCACAAAGGCGGCGAGAAAGCCCTTAACCGCTACATGAACAAGACTGCTTCGGCGGCGTTGAAAGACGTCGACGTGGTGATCTTCGTGGTCGACCGCACCAAGTGGACCGATGAAGACCAGATGGTTCTCGAGCGTGTGCAGTACGTCACCGGCCCGCTGATCGTTGCGCTGAACAAGACCGACCGCATCGAAGACAAAGCCGAGCTGATGCCGCACCTGACTTGGCTGCAGGAACAACTGCCGAACGCGCAGATCATGCCGATCTCGGCCCAGCACGGTCACAACCTCGAAGCCCTGGAGCGTGTGATCGCCGGTTACCTGCCGGAGAACGAACACTTTTTCCCGGAAGACCAGATCACCGACCGCAGCAGCCGTTTCCTCGCCGCCGAACTGGTGCGCGAGAAAATCATGCGCCAGATGGGCGCCGAGCTGCCGTACCAGATCACCGTCGAAATCGAAGAATTCAAGCAGCAGGGCAAAACCCTGCATATCCATGCATTGATCCTCGTCGAACGTGATGGCCAGAAGAAAATCATCATTGGCGACAAGGGCGAGCGCATCAAGCGCATCGGCACCGAAGCGCGCAAGGACATGGAATTGCTGTTTGATTCCAAGATCATGCTCAACCTGTGGGTGAAGGTTAAGGGTGGCTGGTCCGATGATGAGCGTGCTCTGCGCTCCCTGGGCTACGGCGACCTGTAAGGGCACCGCTGGGCAAAAAATGTGGGAGGGGGCTTGCCCCCGATAGCGGTGGTCAGTTAACCCATAAGTGGCTGACACACTGCCATCGGGGGCAAGCCCCCTC
>NZ_JBAWDE010000191.1:0-1671 GCF_049590575.1 Pseudomonas sp. | reverse complement strand
GTAGGACTCGCCCGTTCGACAGTCGTAATTCCGGCCAAGGGTGTAACCCAGGAAGTCAAACGATTCATCCGGCAGGCGGCACAATCGCGTTTTCGTCTCGTTCACCGTCAGCTTCAGCTTGGACATCATCCCTCGCATCACGGTCATGGCCTCATCGGCCGTGCCTTTGCAGCAGATGACGAAGTCATCGGCATAGTTGACGATTTTCGCGGCTAGACGCTTCTCGTGTCCTCCCGTTTTCCATCCCTTCACAAAACGTCGCATGTAGAGATTCGACAACAATGGAGAGATCGGAGCACCTTGCGGCGTTCCCATCCCTTGGTCCTTGTTCCGGGTCGTCCGATGGCGATTCCCTTTCGCGTCGATTTCTTCCACCGGTGTTTCCAGCCACAGCTTGATCAACCGCAGTATGCGGCCGTCGCTGATCCGACGGGACACCGATTTCATCAACTCCGCATGAGGAATGCTGTCGAAATAACCCGAGAGGTCCGCGTCCACCACCTCGGTGTGTCCTGTCCTGAGTAACCGTTCCACTTGGCGAACGGCGTCCAGGGCACTACGCTCCGGGCGGTAGGCGTGTTGTTCGGGCTCCAGATCGGCCTCGAAGATTGGCTCCAAGACCAGCACCGCAGCCATCTGTACGACACGATCTTTTATGCAAGGAATCCCCAGCGGCCTTAGCTTGCCGTCCCCTTTGGGGATGAACACGCGTCGGACCGGCCGGGGACGATACGTTTCGTTCTTGAGCTCTTCCGTCAGTTCGTCCAGCCACCGGTCCTCTCCGTACGCCTCGATGTCCGCAAAGCTCTGGCCGTCGACTCCCGGTGCACCGTCGTTTATACGACAGCGGACGAAAGCCCACTCCAGCATGTCTCGGCGATACAACTTGTCGTACAGGGCGTAGAACCGATAGTCAGGCGAGTTCTTCGCTTTGGTGTGCAACGCCGTCTGTAACTTCTCAACCTTAGTTGGAGGTGATAGGCTCACGCCAATCTCCTGGATGTCGGTCACGTATGACGCTGACCTTGAACTAAGGCCCCTTCCCTCAGCCGGCATTACCCGGCTTCGCAGGTACTACGGGCCTCTCCGTCACCCCAAGCGGCCCGGCCTGTCCCTCGCGGGCGTCCGGTTGAGGGTCACGCACCCTCACCGCATGGGCTTCCCGTGTTGCGTTCGATCTCCGTTTACCGACATGCCGTCGTCAATACCCCGGTGGCCCGCTGGACCTTGATCGCTCGTGGGACGGCCTATTCCAACCGTTTCCCTGTATCCAGCGGCGGCGGCCTTCCCCAAACTGGGGCTGGGTCGGCGACCACATTGGACGTTTCGAGGCCTGCTCAACGTTCACTGGCTATTACGGCCTGTCGGCTCGCTGCATCGCCTATAGCGACACATTCGTCTCGAAGGCTCCGACGGATTCGTTTCCTCCTCGCGTCGCTTCGGTAGCTACCGGCTGGAGCGACCCAGTTGCCGGGTGGGAATCGCACCCACTGAAGATCAACACCTGACACGGTTCACGGCGCACCCCAGTTTCCTTCCCCCCAGTTTCATTCCCCGAGAGCCGGTTCAGCTTCGGCAAGCGCAACCCACAGCCGTCGCCGGGTCGAAAACTTGGTCTGGGACGACCAGAGCCGCGCTATCCACCGGCCAGCGTAGCGCGCAGTCACCAGG
>NZ_JBAWDE010000190.1:0-9318 GCF_049590575.1 Pseudomonas sp. | reverse complement strand
GATAAAAAAAGAGCAGCGTAACTTGCTGGATCAGTCAATAGAGATTGGGAGAAATGGAATCGGAGCCGTTGCGGGCGCGCTTCAAATAGCTACTGGTGCCGGAATTTGCTACGCCTCGGCGGGCACTTTATGCCTCATTGCGGGTGTGCCGTTGATGGCGCATGGCGCTAATAATTTATATGAAGGTGGACGTAACCTACTAACAGGAAGATCCGACACCGTCGGTCCGGTTCGGACAGCATATCAAGCGGCTGCATCCGCCGCCGGTCACGGAGAGCGGGAAGCAAACATGGCCTACGGCGCCGTCGATATTGGGCTATCTATCTACAGCACTGTAAGGCATATATATAAACCGGATGCTTGGCGTTTATTTAGGTATCTGGATTCAGACCGGATAAGAGCCTATAAAACTATGACACCGACTTCGCTGGCAGCGGAGGCCGCAACAGATGCAATCACATTAAGGCAATTACATGAAGAATCTAAAAAATGATCATTGTGGCTTTTCTAATACTTTCGCCGCTGGGCTTATTATTCGCTTACAGCCTTAGAGTCATCTTCTCCGGCAAAAGCATTAGCTACACCAAAATCTATATCAGCTTAGCAGTCAATATTTTCTTTATGGTGACACATTTGGAGATCGCTCAATTTGACAAATACTTATATTTCGGGACTCATCCAGAAGTTATTGAAAATCATCCAGTCATTGGCTGGATAGCACTAGTGTTCTTCATACTGCACGCACTCGCACTTCCAGTTAAGCGAAACTTGAACTGGTGGTGGAAACGTTAATAGGACATCACTATTTGGCTCCAAAAAAAACGCCCCGAACCAGTCGGGGCGTTTTCCATTCAGCGTTTACCGATCACGCCTGATCAGCCAACCGCCACGTCGTCCCGCCCTTCCCGTCTTCCAACACCACACCCATCGCGGTGAGTTGGTCGCGGATACGGTCGGATTCCGCCCAGTCCTTGTTGGCACGAGCGGTCAGACGCGCCTGGATCAGCGCATCCACTTCAGCCGCATCCACACGCCCTTCGGCACCGGCTTGCAGGAAGTCATCAGCTTCCATCTGCAACACACCGAGCACGCTGGCCAGCTCTTTCAAGCGCGCCGCAAGACCTGCTGCGGCATCAAGATCGCTCTCACGCAAACGGTTGATCTCACGCACCATCTCAAACAGCACCGCGCAGGCTTCCGGCGTGCCAAAGTCGTCGTTCATCACTTCGGTAAACCGTGCCACGAACGTCTCACCGCCGGCGGGCGCCACCGATGGCAGGCCTTTCAACGCGTGGTAGAAACGCTCCAGGGCGCCCTTGGCGTCCTTGAGGTTGTCTTCCGAGTAGTTGATGGCGCTGCGGTAGTGGCTCGACACCAGCAGGTAACGCACCACTTCCGGGTGGTACTTTTCCAGCACGTCGCGGATGGTGAAGAAGTTGTTCAAGGACTTGGACATCTTCTCGCCATTGATGCGGATCATGCCGCAGTGCATCCAGGCGTTGGCGTAGGTCTTGCCGGTGGCCGCTTCGCTCTGGGCGATTTCGTTTTCGTGGTGCGGGAACTCGAGGTCGCTGCCGCCGCCATGAATGTCGAAGGTCTCGCCCAGGCAGCAGGTGGACATCACCGAGCATTCGATGTGCCAGCCCGGACGCCCGGCGCCCCATGGCGACTCCCAGCTCGGCTCGCCGGGCTTGGTGCCTTTCCACAGTACGAAGTCGAGCGGGTCTTGCTTGGCTTCGTCGACTTCGATCCGCGCGCCAATGCGCAGGTCTTCGATTTTCTTGCGCGACAGCTTGCCGTAGCCCATGAACTTGGCGACGCGGTAGTACACGTCGCCATTGCCTGGGGCGTAGGCGTAACCCTTGTCGATCAGGGTCTGGATCATCGCGTGCATGCCAGGGATGTGGTCCGTGGCGCGCGGCTCCATGTCCGGCTTGAGGATGTTGAGGCGCGCCTCGTCCTCGTGCATGGCGGCGATCATGCGCTCGGTCAGCGCGTCGAACGATTCGCCGTTTTCGTTGGCGCGGTTGATGATCTTGTCGTCGATATCGGTGATGTTGCGCACGTACGTCAAGTCATAGCCGCTGAAACGCAACCAGCGGGTCACCAGGTCGAAGGCAACCATGCTGCGGCCGTGGCCGATGTGGCAGTAGTCGTACACGGTCATGCCGCACACATACATGCGCACCTTGTTGCCATCCAGCGGCTTGAAGACTTCTTTGGTCTTGCTGAGTGTGTTGTAGATCGTTAACACGACAAATCCTTCTCTCTAGGCAAAGCCGGTCAGGCCTGCCCGATCACTGGCCCCACGAATCACGCAAGGTCACGGTACGGTTGAATACCGGAGCACCGGGTTTCGAGTCCTTGATATCTGCGCAGAAGTAACCTTCGCGCTCGAACTGGAAACGGTCTTCCGGCTGTGCGTCGCCAAGCGATGGCTCGGCACGACAACCGGTGAGCACTTGCAGCGAGTCAGGGTTGATGTTGTCCAGGAAGCTGGCGCTGTCTTCAGCCTTCTCAGGGTTCGGCGAACGGAACAGACGATCGTACAGGCGCACTTCGCACTCGATGCTGGCGGCGGCCGGCACCCAGTGGACCACGCCCTTGACCTTGCGGCCTTCCGGGTTCTTGCCCAGGGTTTCGGGGTCGTAGGAGCAACGCAGTTCAACGATGTTGCCATCGGCGTCCTTGATCGCTTCATCGGCGCGGATCACGTAGCTGCCGCGCAGGCGCACTTCGCCGTTCGGCTCCAGGCGCTTGTAGCCTTTTGGCGGCTCTTCCATGAAGTCATCACGGTCGATGTAGATTTCACGCGCGAACGGCAGCTTGCGCACGCCGAGTTCTTCTTTTTGCGGATGACGCGGCAGTTCGAGGTGGTCGACCTTGTCTTCCGGGTAGTTGGTGATCACCACTTTCAGCGGACGCAGCACGCACATGGCGCGCGGGGCGTTGGCGTCGAGGTCCTGACGGATGCTGAACTCGAGCATGCCGTAATCGACTACGCCGTCGGAACGGTTGGTGCCGACCATGTCGCAGAAGTTGCGGATCGACGCCGGGGTGTAGCCGCGACGGCGGAAGCCCGACAGCGTCGACATGCGTGGGTCGTCCCAGCCGTTGACGTGTTTTTCATCGACCAACTGCTTGAGCTTGCGCTTGCTGGTGATGGTGTAGTTCAGGTTCAGGCGGCTGAATTCGTACTGGCGCGGGTGCGCCGGCACCGGCAGGCTGTCGAGGAACCACTCGTACAGCGGGCGATGGCTTTCGAACTCCAGGGTGCAGATCGAGTGGGTGATGCCTTCGATGGCGTCCGACTGACCGTGGGTAAAGTCGTAGTTCGGGTAGATGCACCACTTGTCACCGGTCTGGTGGTGATGGGCGTGGCGGATGCGGTACATGATCGGGTCGCGCAGGTTCATGTTCGGCGAGGCCATGTCGATCTTGGCGCGCAATACGCGGGCACCGTCCGGGAACTCACCGGCGCGCATGCGGGCGAACCAGTCCAGGTTCTCTTCCACCGAACGGTCGCGGAACGGGCTGTTCTTGCCCGGCTCGGTCAGGGTGCCACGGTATTCCTTGGCTTGCTCAGGGGTCAGGTCGTCGACGTAGGCCTTGCCGGCCTTGATCAGTTCGACAGCCCAGTCGAACAACTGGTCGAAATACTGCGAGGCGTAGCGCACTTCACCGGACCATTCGAAGCCCAGCCACTTGATGTCGCTTTCGATGGCGTCGATGTATTCCTGGTCTTCCTTGGCCGGGTTGGTGTCGTCGAAACGCAGGTGCGTAACGCCACCGAACTCCTGGGCCAGGCCGAAGTTCACACAGATCGATTTGGCGTGACCGATGTGCAGGTAGCCGTTGGGCTCTGGCGGGAAGCGGGTGACGATCTGCGTGTGCTTGCCCGAATCCAGGTCCGCCTGGATGATCGGGCGCAGGAAATTGACCGGGACGGCAGGTCCGGCCTTGGAATTCGAGGTAGGGTCGACAGTGGGCTTGCTCATAGGATCCTTGAACAGACAGGTTCGTGGCCGGGTGGGGCCAGATAAAACAAAGGGCTTATCATAGCCGAACCTGTCAACCGCCTGACAGAGCGCGGTCAAAAACTGCTGGTTTAATTGCCCCGGCGGTAAAAACCACCTCGAAATTCCCGCCGGGCACGCTAAACTGCGCGCCTTGGCTGCTGTTTCGCCAACCTGGTAAGGCGCCCAGGCGTCCAAACCCACGAATTCCCTGAAAAGAGTAGTGAACATGACTCAAGTCAAACTGACCACCAACCACGGTGACATCGTCATCGAGCTGAACGCCGAGAAAGCGCCGATCACCGTCGCCAACTTCATCGAATACGTTAAGGCCGGCCACTACGAAAACACTGTTTTCCACCGTGTCATCGGCAACTTCATGATCCAGGGCGGCGGTTTCGAGCCTGGCATGAAAGAAAAGAAAGACAAGCGCCCAAGCATCCAGAACGAAGCGGACAACGGCCTTTCCAACGACAAGTACACCGTCGCCATGGCCCGTACCATGGAGCCGCATTCAGCCTCCGCGCAGTTCTTTATCAACGTCGCCGACAACGCTTTCCTCAACCACAGCGGCAAGAACGTGCAGGGCTGGGGCTACGCGGTATTCGGTAAAGTCACCGAAGGCCAGGACGTTGTCGACAAGATCAAAGGCGTGTCGACCACTTCCAAAGCCGGTCACCAGGACGTTCCAGCAGACGACGTGATCGTCGAGAAAGCCGAGATCGTTGGGTGATATTGCTGATTTCAGATTTGCATCTGGAAGAGGAGCGCCCGGACATCACCCGGGCGTTTCTGGATCTGCTCCACGGCCGCGCCCGTGGCGCCCAGGCGTTGTACATTCTGGGCGACTTCTTCGAAGCCTGGATCGGCGATGATGGGATGACGCCCTTCCAGCGTTCCATCTGTGCGGCGCTGCGTGAACTGAGCGACAGCGGCACCCCGATTTTTATCATGCATGGCAACCGCGATTTCCTGATCGGCAAGGGCTTCTGCAAAGCGGCAGGCGTCACCTTGCTCAAGGACCCGAGTGTCGTGCCGATGTTTGGCGAACCCGTGCTGTTGATGCACGGCGACAGCCTGTGCACCCGCGACCTTGGCTATATGAAGCTGCGGCGCATCCTGCGTAACCCGATCGTGTTGTTTATCCTGCGCCACTTGCCGTTGAGCACCCGCCATAAACTGGCGCGCAAGCTGCGCAGCGAAAGCCGCGCCCAGACGCGCATGAAGGCCAACGATATTGTCGACGTCACGCCCGAAGAAGTACCGCGGGTGATGCAGCAGTTCGGCGTGCACACCCTGGTCCACGGCCATACGCACCGCCCGGCGATTCATAAGCTGCAACTTGGCGAGCAGGCGGCCAAGCGCATTGTGCTGGGGGATTGGGACAAACAGGGCTGGGCATTGCAGGTGGATGAGCAAGGGTTCCAATTGGCTGCGTTTGACTTCGTCAATCCGCAGCTGGCATTGCCTGGGGCCTGATCCTCGCCCCCCACTGATCAGATGTGAACAGAGATCAAAATGTGGGAGGGGGCTTGCCCCCGATTAGGGCGGGTCAGTAAAACATGTACAACGGACACTCCCACATCGGGGGCAAGCCCCCTCCCACAATTGAACGCATTTCAATCTTTGCCAATCAGTGCCCAGACGCTTCCGGTCCGGCCTTGGCGCCAAACGGCGGCTTCGCCAGCCACACCAGCAGCATCAAGCCCATGAACATCCACCCCAGCAACGTGAAGTAATCCACGGTGGACATCATGTACGCCTGGCCGGTGAGAATCTGGTCCAGCTGCGCATAGGCCTTGTGCCCTGCCCCACCGAGCGCCTGCAGTGCGTCGCGGGTCGCCGAGTCGTAGGTGGTCATGTTCTCGCTCATGTACGCATGGTGCTGGTCCGCGCGGCGAATCCAGATCCAGGTGGTCAGCGAGGCCGCAAAGCTGCCGCCCAGGGTCCGCAGGAACGTCGCGAGGCCAGCGCCGTCAGCGATCTGCTGGGGCGGCAGGTCGGACATCAGGATGCTCAAGGTCGGCATGAAGAACAGCGCCACGCCGATGCCCATGAACAACTGCACCAGAGCGATGTGCGTGAAGTCCACTTCATTGGTGAACCCCGCCCGCATAAAGCAGCTCAAGCCAATCGCCAGGAACGCCAGGCCCGCCAGCAGGCGCAGGTCGAACTTGTGTGCGTACTTGCCAACAAACGGCGACATCAGCACCGGCAGAATCCCGATCGGTGCCACCGCCAGGCCGGCCCAGGTGGCGGTATAGCCCATCTGGGTTTGCAGCCATTGCGGCAGGATCAGGTTAATCCCGAAGAACCCCGCGTAGCCCAACACCAGCACAATCGTGCCGATGCGGAAGTTGCGGTAAGCAAACAGCCGCAGGTTGACCACCGGGTGCTCGTCGGTCATTTCCCAAATGACAAACACCGCCAGGGCAATCGCCGAAATCGCCGCACCGATAATAATGAAGTTGGACTCGAACCAGTCCAGGTCATTGCCCTTGTCGAGGATGATCTGCAAGGCGCCGACACCCACGATCAGGCTGAGCAGGCCGACGTAATCCATCGGCTGGTAACTGGTGACCACCGGGCGTTTCTTCAGTTGCGAACGCACCACCATCACCGCAAAGATGCCGATGGGTACGTTGATAAAGAAGATCCACGGCCAGCTGTAGCTGTCAGTGATCCAGCCGCCGAGGATCGGCCCGGCGATCGGCGCCACCACCGTGACCATCGCCAACAACGCCAGGGCCATGCCGCGCCTGGCGGGCGGGTAGACCGCGATCAGCAAGGTCTGGGTCATCGGGTACAAGGGCCCGGCGACCAGGCCTTGCAGCACGCGAAAACCGATCAACTCGGGCATCGAGGTAGAAATCCCGCACAGGAACGACGCCAGCACAAACAGCATGGTCGCCCACAGGAACAGTTTCACTTCACCGAAACGCCGGCTCAACCAGCCGGTGAGCGGCAAGGCAATCGCGTTGCTCACCGCAAACGAGGTGATGACCCAGGTGCCCTGCTCCGAACTCACGCCAAGGTTGCCGGAAATCGTCGGCAACGCCACGTTGGCGATGGTGGTGTCGAGCACCTGCATAAAGGTCGCCAGCGACAGGCCGATAGTGGCCAGCACCAGGCTTGGCGGCGAGAAGGAGGCGTTATTGCTCATCAGCGTTGCGCAGCCTTGGGAGCGGCGACGCTGTTGTCATGGATCAACTGGTTGATCATGGCGTCGGCCTCGGCCAATTGGCGCTCATACACGTTGGTGGTGAAGGTGGCTTTTTGCGGCGGCTGTTGCGCCAGCACCGGGCCGCTCTGGTCGTGCAGGTCGACGTCGACCACGGTGCTCAAGCCGACCCGCAACGGGTGCTTGGCCAGTTCATCGGCGTTGATGTGGATGCGCACCGGCACCCGTTGCACGATCTTGATCCAGTTACCGGTGGCGTTCTGCGCAGGCAGCAGCGCAAATGCACTGCCGGTGCCGGCGCCGAGGCTGTCCACGGTGCCGCTGTATTTGACGTCACTGCCGTAGATGTCCGACTCGATGTCCACCGGCTGGCCGATGCGCATGTTGCGCAGCTGGGTTTCCTTGAAGTTGGCATCGATCCACAGCTGGTTCAGCGGGATCACGGCCATCAACGCGGTGCCCGGCTGCACGCGCTGGCCCAGCTGCACGGTACGCTTGGCCACATAGCCGGTGACCGGTGCGATCAGGGTGCTGCGCGCATTCGCCAGGTAGGCTTGGCGCAGTTGCGCGGCGGCGGCTTGTACGTCCGGGTGGGACGAGATCACCGTGTCGTCGACCAAGGCATTGCTGGTCTTGAGCTGCTGCTCAAGGTTGGTCAAGGCGTTTTTGGCCGCGGTCAGGCTGTCACGGGCGTGGGACAGTTCTTCCTGGGAAATCGCCCCGCCCTGGGCCAGGGTCTTACGACGGTTGAAATTGTCCTGGGCGGTTTGCACATCGGCTTTCTGCGCGTTGACCTGAGCCTTCATGCCGTCGACGTTGCTGTACAACCCACGCACCTGGCGCACGGTGCGGGCCAGGTTGGCCTGAGCACTTTGCAGGCCGACAGCCGCGTCATTCGGGTCGAAGTTGACCAGCACCTGGCCTTCGTGGACCAGGTCGCCATCGTCGGCGCCGATGCTGACCACCGTGCCGGTGACCAGCGGGGTGATTTCCACCACGTTGCCGTTCACATAGGCGTCGTCGGTGCTTTCATTGAAACGCCCGTAGAGCTCATACCAGGCCCACACACCGACCACGCCCAGAATCACGATCAGCGCCAGGCCGATCAGCATGATTTTGCGTTTGCGCGGATTGCTGTCTTTGGGTTGCTCTTTGGGTTGTTCGGTTGCGTTGGTGTTTTCGGCAGTGGCCATGACAAATACCTCAAATTATTCCGTGCGTGTGGCTGGGGTGGTCGCTGCCACGTTGTTGGCGTTGTAGCCGCCACCCAGGGCCTGCATCAATTGAATCGACAGGTCGATCTGTGCCGCATTCAGGGTCGCCAGATGGCGCTGTGCCTGCAGCAATTGCTGCTCGATGCTGAGCACATCGAGGTAGTTACCGATGCCTGAGCTGTAACGCATCACCCCGGTGTCGTAGGACTGCTGGGCAATGTCCGCGGCATGTTGCTGTGCCTGGATTTGCCGCCCGGTTTCGCGCAGTTGCACCAGGGTGTTGCCGATATCGCCCAGGGCTTGCACCAGGGTTTTGTTGTACTGGGCCACGGCCAGGTCGTAATCGGCGTCGCGGGCATCGAGGTCGGCGCGCAGGCGGCCACCGTCGAAAATCGGCAACGAGATCGTCGGCGCAATGCTGAAGAAGCGGCTGGCCGAACCGAACATCGCGTCGCCCAGCAACGACTCGGCGCCGGCGCTCGCGCTCAGGTTGAGGTTGGGGTAGAAGCGGGTTTTGCTTGCGGCGATGTCCTTGCTCGCCGCCTCGACACGCCAACGCGCGGCGATCAGGTCGGGGCGGCGGCCCAACAGCTCGGCCGGCAGCACCGAAGGCACGGCCACCGCGGCGGGTTTCAACACATTCGGACGCACCAGCTCGCCACCCCGGTCCGGGCCTTTGCCGAGCAGTACGGCAAGGGCGATCTTGGCGCTTTGCAGTTGTTTTTCCGCATCGATCAACTGCGACTGGGCGCTGGCTTCCAGGCTTTCGGTCTGTTGGAACTGGTACTGGCTGTCGATACCTGAATTCAGGCGACGCTGGCTCAGGTCGAGCATCTGGCGAGTGCGCTTGAGGTCGTCATTGGCCAGGTCGCGCACGATGTGCGCCTGGCCCAGGTCGCTGTAGGCC
>NZ_JBAWDE010000189.1:0-18931 GCF_049590575.1 Pseudomonas sp. | reverse complement strand
ACGCGGTGGTGCTCACGGCGGGGCGCGGCACCCACGTCGACAGCACAGGGCAGGTGGCGGCGGCCTACGCGGTGAGCACCGAAGAGCTGACCGCCTGGCGTACCGGCAAACTGGTCTTCAATAACGCCACGCTGGGCGAGGTCGCCCGGGAAGTCTCGCGTTATCGCGAGCAACCGCTGCGGGTCGGCACGCCGGCCGTCGGCAACCTGCGCCTGACCAGTGTGTTCAAAGCCAACGACACCGACGCCTTGCTCAAGGCCTTGCCGCATATCCTGCCGGTGGCCTTGCGCACCTTGCCGGACGGCAGCCAGGAAATTATTTCACGCTGACATTCAGGTTTTTTTCGAGTTCTTCGTCTTCTCCTGCAACTGCGACTGGTTTGCATTAACGGCCGCCTACCTTTGCGATCACAGGACTAGGTTCAGACGTGAAAAAACTTGCCGTCTACAACAATAAAATCTCCCGCTGGGCGCCACTGGCCCTGGCACTTGCCATCAGTGCCGCAGTGCCATCCGCCTTTGCGGCGCAGGGCATCCACATCCAGGCCCAGCCCCTGGGCGCGGCGTTGAGCCAGCTCGGCCAGCAAACCTCCCTGCAAGTGTTTTTCAGCCCCGACCTGGTCGCGGGCAAGCAAGCCCCGGCGGTGGAGGGCAACCTTTCCCCCGAACAAGCCCTGCGCCAGCTGCTGCAAGGCAGTGGCCTGGACTACCAGATCGACGCCGGTTCAGTGACCCTGCGCCCGCTGAGCGGCGGCACCGGTGAAGCCGGTTCGCCACTGGAGCTGGGCGCCACCGACATCAAGGTGGTCGGTGACTGGCTGGGCGATGCCAACGCTGAAGTGGTGCAGAACCACCCCGGCGCTCGCACGGTGATCCGCCGCGAAACCATGGTCGAGCAGGGCGCGATGAACGTCGGTGATGTGCTGCGTCGCGTGCCCGGCGTACAAGTGCAGGAATCCAACGGCACCGGTGGCAGTGATATTTCCCTCAACGTCGGCGTGCGGGGCCTGACGTCGCGCCTGTCGCCGCGGTCCACCGTGCTGATCGACGGCGTACCGGCGGCGTTCGCGCCGTATGGCCAGCCGCAATTGTCGATGGCGCCGATTTCCGCAGGTAACCTGGACAGCATCGACGTGGTGCGCGGTGCCGGTTCCGTGCGTTATGGACCGCAAAACGTCGGTGGCGTGATCAACTTCGTGACGCGGGCGATCCCCGAGAAATTCTCCGGCGAAGTCGGCAGTACTTTGCAAACCTCTGCCCATGGCGGCTGGAAGCACATCGACAACGCCTTTATCGGCGGCACTGCCGACAACGGTATCGGCGCGGCATTGCTGTATTCCGGGGTCAACGGCAACGGGTACCGCAACAGCAACAACGGCAACGACATCGACGACGTGATCTTCAAGACCCATTGGGCGCCGACCGATCAAGATGACTTCTCGCTGAACTTCCACTACTACGATGCCAGCGCCGACATGCCCGGGGGCCTGACTCAACAGCAGTTCGACGCCAACCCTTACCAGTCGGTACGCGACTGGGACAACTTCAGCGGCCGTCGCAAGGATGTGTCCTTCAAATACATCCGCCAAATCGACGACCGCACCCAGGCCGAAGTTCTCACTTACTATTCCGACAGCTTCCGTGGCAGCAACATCGCCAACCGCGACCAGCGAACCATCGGCTCCTACCCGCGCACCTACTACACCTTCGGCATCGAGCCGCGCGTGTCCCATGTGTTCGACCTAGGCCCAAGCACCCAGGAGGTCAGCCTGGGTTATCGCTACCTCAAGGAAGGCATGCACGAGCAGGCCACCAGCCTGGGCCTGGTCAACAATGTGCCGACGCCGGTGGGGCGCAGCGATGGCCATATCTATCAGGACCGCACCGGTGGCACTGAGGCCAATGCCTTCTATGTCGACAACAAGATCGATATCGGCAAGTGGACCCTCACCCCCGGCATCCGCTTTGAAGACATCCGCACCGAATGGCACGACCGCCCGGTTATCCCGCTGACCGGCCCCCGGACCCTGGAAAAACGCCGTGAGATCCACAACAACGAACCGCTGCCGGCCCTGAGCGTGATGTACCACGTGTCCGATGCCTGGAAAGTGTTCGCCAACTACGAGACTTCGTTCGGCAGCCTGCAATATTTCCAGCTGGGCCAGGGTGGCACCGGCGACCAGACCGCCAACGGCCTGAACCCGGAAAAGGCCAAGACCTACGAGGTCGGTACGCGCTACAACGACAACGTCTGGGGCGGCGAGCTGACGTTCTTCTACATCGACTTCTCGGATGAACTGCAATACGTCAGTAACGATGTGGGCTGGACCAACCTCGGCGCCACCAAGCACACGGGTATCGAAGCCTCGGCGCACTACGACCTGTCGAACCTGGACCCGCGTCTGGACGGGCTGACCGCCAACGCCGGGTTTACCTATACCAAAGCTACCTCCGAGGGTGACGTGCCGTTCAAAGGCCGTGACCTGCCGCTGTACTCCCGCGAAGTGGCGACGGTGGGCTTGCGCTACGACATCAACCGCTGGACCCACAACCTGGATGTGTACGCCCAGTCCGGCCAGCGCGCACCGGGCACCACCAACACCTATGTCACCCAGGGCACGGCGGACGGACAGTTCGGCGATATCCCGGGGTATGTCTCGGTCAACGTGCGCAGTGGTTACGACTTCGGCGAGCAATTGTCGAATCTGAAACTGGGTGTTGGCGTGAAAAACGTCTTCGACCAGCAGCATTACACCCGCTCCAGCGATAACAATGCGGGGTTGTACCTGGGTGAGCCGCGTACATTTTTCCTACAAGCCAGCGTAGGTTTCTAATTCGTAGTCACTAGGAAAAATCGCAGCTCTGCCTGGAGCTGCGGTTTTTTCCCGGTTTCCTACGCGTCTATGTCTTACATCTTCACCGATTCAGGAACCGGTTCCGACATACAGGCCACACAGGGGGCAGCTGATGGGCTTCGACGTTACGTCGGAGCAACAGCCCGAAAATCGTGCTCACTGTAATGGAGAAACTTATGTCGGTATCGTCGTTCGATACATCCGCGCATGCGTCACCTAGGCATGACCATGACCCTACCCCTTCCAACACCGGGGCCCCAGCCAGCCGCCATGCGCCAACGGCGCAACCCACCCTCGGCGGTTACGGTGGTTACGGCGGGTACGGTGGTAACGTCAACTTTCATTCCCAGGGTTCTCAAACTGGGCCGGTGTTCGGCAATCCGCAGTTCCCTGCAAACGCTCACCCCCATGCAGATCACCACTTCCATGGCCCGAATCAAGGGGCTGCGCTGCAGACGATTTTTCAGCAGGTGAGCCAAATCTTGGGGCAATGGTTTGGCGGGCAACGGCCACAACGCCCCGATACCAGTATCGGCAACCCATACCCACCTGCGCCACGTAACCCGGACTCGCGGTACACATCGCAATCGAACCAAGAATTACTCGGGCAGTTGCGTGATAGTTTCCCCGCCTTCCAGGACCCTGAAACGCGCGGGTTTACCAGCAAGCGTATTTATGAGATCGCGAGTGAACCGCTGCGCGGCGGCCGCAACACTAAACACGAGATCCGCCTGGCGAACGAGCTGCTACGTCGCCCGGAGTTGCTGAAAAGCCTGGATCGCAGCAGCACTGGCACGCTGGATGGCATGTTCAACCTGACCAACCTGTTCTCGGTTCTCTACGACAGCAACCCCTTCAAGTTCACTACCGACAAGGATTTGGCCGGTGAAACTCTCAAGCATTTTGCCGAGTTGAGAGGCGGGGCTTATGGCGAAACATTAAGTTTTCCACGGTTGAAAGAAATCGAGAAGCGCCAATGGTCGGGCAATCCGACCCAGGATCACGTGACTCAACTGGCCCAGGAAGTGCTTCGCCGCCGCGAGGTGTTGAGTGCAATGGACAATTCCCTGAGCGATTCCAATGACGGTTCCATCAGCCGAGCGGGACTTCTCAAACTGATGAGCTGACCGACATTCAGGCGCCGCAACCCGATTGCGGCGTTTTCCTCTCTTGCTTAAGGAACTACTTACGCCCATCTGCCACACAGGTCCTACACACCGGTGTTGATCGAACCGGGCGCTTTGTCAGATCCCATGTGAGGGCTAACAAATGACTTCAACCTCGTTTCATTCCCCCCAGTCGTGCTCCAGTGAAATGTTTCGCCCCCCCCAGGAAGAGCGCCCCGAGGCGAAAGAGCAGGGCGCAGCTTCGCAAGACCCCCTCGCTCCAACTCAGGAGCATGCAGCCAAGGCTCGGCGAATGAGGGCTTTCGCCAGGCAGCAGCAATTTCAGGCACCCGTCGCCGATGACTTTTCCCGGGGCATGCTCGCCGACGGGCAGCATCCTGTCGGCACCTCGCTGAAACACTCCGGACTGATCAACAGCCTGGCAACTTGGTGGCGCGGGCAGACTTCAGGTTGAACGCTGGCGCGTGGCGGCATTTTTTACATGCTGTCATGGGTAGAGGTGGGTCACCCCGGAACTGTCGGGGTTATCCAACCACACATGGGGGGCTTGCCTGAGTGGAATCCATCCGAGGGTTTTGGTCGTCATAGCGACTACCGCGCAGCAAGCCTGTATTCGAGAGGATTTGGAGAAACCCATGACAATTGAGCGTGCACTCCCTCACAGCCGCTCCCAGGCCCTGGACGTACCCGCCGCGCAATCACCGGCGGCGCCCCCTGAAGCCTGGAGTGGGCCCCGTCCTGCATCCCCGGAACGCGGCCCTTGCAGGCCTCTGCTGTTGCGCAGCAGCATGTCGCTGCGTCACTGCACGTTGCAGAACGCACCCGTTGCGCGTATGCACTCATCCCGGCCCGGCGCAACGTCACTTGACAGCCAGTTGGCGACCGCACTGGAAAAGGCCTTTGGCCTGTTGCATCCCTTCTTCAACGATGGGCGTCTGACGTGTTCGTCATTGCAACGGATCGCCAATGAGCGCACCGGTGAAAACGACCCATTGGACCGCGCAATCCTGGTGGTCAGGGAAATTCTCCAGCGCCCGCAGCTGATTGACGCAATCTTGAGCCG
The DNA here is from genome assembly GCF_049590575.1 of Pseudomonas sp. Lineage (GTDB taxonomy): Bacteria > Pseudomonadota > Gammaproteobacteria > Pseudomonadales > Pseudomonadaceae > Aquipseudomonas. The sequence continues at coordinate 13,887 of NZ_JBAWDE010000189.1, read as the reverse complement.
CGACGGCGACATCACGCGTGACAGCCTGGCGTCCGCCGCCCGAGTGTTGCAGGGCAACAGCTCACCAAGTCTGTTCAGCCAGGACCCGTTCCATGGCCAGGGCGATGCCAAGGTGATTCAGGCACTGCAAGACCCCTGTTTTGAAGAGTTGAGGGATAAAACCAAGGACCGAACGTTTCTTTTCGAGCCGCATAAGTACCTTGCAATCGCCACACTGAAGGCGGTCATGCAGGACCCGTATGAGGTTGATCAACACGGCGCGCCCGTGCTGGAACCCTCTACCGGCATGCCGAAGCACAAGTACAGCGAACTCTGCGTCTATACCGCCAAGAACATTCTGGAGCGCCCGGGCTTGCTGGCTGCACTGGAGCGCGCGAATGGCGCGCGACTGTTTGGTCCGCAACACAAGGAAGGCTGGCTCAGCAACAAGAGCCTCGATCGCTGGCTGGAGCAGGACGAGGCTCGCAAAGCGCTCTGACGCGCAGGCTCACACCTTGAGGATTTTGCCGCTGATGGACACCGCCGCCAGCAGCAACGCGATCAGCACAAACGCGGTACTCAAGCTGCTGCCATGGGCAATAAAGCCAATCACAGCAGGGCCGGCAAGAATGCCGGCGTAACCCAATGTGGTAATCGCCGGCACAGCGATATGTTCCGGCATGACCGTTTGCTTGCCGACGGCGGTGTACAGCACCGGCACGATATTCGAACACCCGGCGCCCACCAGCGCATAGCCCAGCAGTGCGGTTTCCCACGCCGGAAACCAGGTCGCCAGCAACATACCGACGGTGGCCAGCGCACCGCCAATCACGATAACGCGGGTAGCGCCCAGGCGCCGTACGATGGCGTCACCGGTCAAGCGCCCGGCGGTCATGGTCAGGGCAAACGCTGCGTAACCCAGGCCCGCGTAGGCTTCGTCCAGGCCACGCTCGGCGCTGAGGAATACCGCGCTCCAGTCAAGCACCGCGCCTTCGGCCAGAAACACGACAAAACACAGGCACCCGATAAACAGCACCACACCATGGGGGATCGCGAAGGCTGGCCCCGAGCTTTCGCTGCCATAAGGCAGCAGGTGCGGCCTGGCCTTGAACAATGCCGCCAGCGTCACGACGATCACCACCAGGGTCGCCTGCAGCGGCGACAAGCCCAGCCCGAGCAATCCGGAAACACCCGCTGCACCAACAATCCCGCCCAGGCTGAACAACCCATGAAAACCCGACATCATATTTTTACCGCTGGCCCGTTCGACGATCACCGCCTGCAAGTTGACGGTGGAGTCCACGGTGCCCAGGCCGGCGCCAAACAGGAACAGGCTCGCTATCAGCAAGGGAATTGAACTGACCGTGGCCAGCAGCGGCAGGGCCAGGCAGATCATGATCGTCCCGGCGGTGAGCACGCGCCGGCAACCATAGCGCGAGGCCAGCGCACCCGCCGCGGGCATGGCGATGATCGAACCCACGCCCAGGCACAGCAGCAACAGGCCCAGGGTGCCCTCACTTAGTTCGGCGCGCGCCTTGGCGTACGGCACCAACGGCGCCCAGGCGGCGATACCGAAACCGGCGATGAAAAAAGCGATACGGGTCGACATTTGCTCCAGCCGCCCGGGAACCACGGGAGCAGAAGTGGGGATGGCAGTCATGAAAAATCCTTGGTTTTGCGTTCAACGAACGATGTCCGGCGAGACATCCTTGCATATCAGGCCTTGGGGTGCGAGCCGGGTTCCGTTGGGATCGCCTGCCACACTTGCCGCGTTCTGTAATACGCTGCTCAGCGTGTGCGTAGGCAACCAGACGGATTCACCGATGAAGATTCTCAGGCGCTTGCTGTCATGACTCAATTCTACGATGCGAGGGGCAATATTTATGGGGTGGTCAGCCCGGCGTTTTTACGCGCGCGGGGCATTCAAGTGCCCGACAGCGCTTGCGAAGCGGCGCGCATGCGCGAAGCGTGGGCGATACACGCCATAGCCTCCGAATGCGCCTGGGGCTCGACACCCCACCCAGCCGATGCCAAACCCCACCGTTGCGATGGCCTGCTGGTCGGGCCGTTCCAGGCCGAGCCGCCGTTTGACCTGCTGATCGTCAATACCGATGGCTCATTGGCCGAGCGCAGCGGCAATGGCTTGACGATCTTCGCCCAGGCGCTGACCGACCAGGGCTTGATGACGCAGGCCTGTGAGTTGCGGGTGCATCACGACAAGCCGGACGCGACATCACCGGTTGCCACTTGGATCACGCCTGCAGTCCATGAACAGGTAGCGGGGTTCTGGCTGGCGCTGGGTTTGCCCGAGTTCGGGGCATTGGCCGTAGGTGCGCAAGGCGCCGAGCCGTCGTTGCTGGACGGCACTGAGCTAAACCACCTAGGCGAACTGGCGGCGATCAACCCAGAGTGGGCGCACAGCCAGTTTGTACGGGTGGGCAACCCGCATTGTGTGACGTTGGTCGGGCAGGTTACGGCGTTACCGAACAACCTGCAGATGCATCAGCCCTTGTTGTTCGAACCCTTGAAGTCGATTGCTTTCGCACCCCCGACTGGCCGCGGCCAGCCCTGTGTGAGCGGAGTCAATTTGCAATGGGCCGCGCGCCTGCCCGGCAACCGAGTGCTCGCGCGGGTGTTCGAGCGGGGCGAGGGGCCTACCGCGTCTTCCGGAACCAGCGCCAGTGCGGTGGCATGTGCAGCATGGCGTGTGGGATGGGTTGAGAGCGGAGAAGTCGCGGTGGTGATGCCGGGTGGCACTGCGCCAATACGCTTGCATGCTCAAGCCGACACCTTGCTCAGCGTCAGCCTATTCGGGACTGCCCAGTTGCAACGGTGATTTTCTCAACGCCTGATGCCCTAAAACGGTGTCCGGCGTTTCTTTATTAATAAGTTATGCAGATAACTATTTGTGTAGGGTATTTCTTATAACTAAGAAATGGCTAATTGGTTTGATTTCCTGTTTTAAAAAAGATACTTCCAGCTCCGTTGTGCGAAACTTCTTTTTTATTTTTTGACGGCCGATTTGTCGTTGTAATCGCTAAGCTTGAAAGTGTTAAGGCACTTTCTCTCGGCATCTTATTCGACGTCTAACAGGGGGAAGTAACTCGGTGTGCTAATTGATGGCGGGTAACAACGGATGATTAACGCGTTGGTTGCGTCACGTTTCAAACTTACACTTGAAGGCATGACTAATGGTTTCCAGGTGCTGGCATTCAAAGGCAGCGAGCTCATTGATCAACCCTTTTTCATCCAGGTCCAGGTGGTCAGCGAAGACCCCGCGCTTGACCTTGAAACAATGCTCCATCAGCCGGCCTATTTGGCCTTCAATGACTCGGGCGAAGGGTTGCATGGGCAGGTGTATGCCATCGGCCGAGGTGACTCCGGCCCACGGCTGACCCGCTATCACCTGACCCTGGCGCCGCGCCTGGCCTGCCTTGCTCACCGATGTGACCAGCGGATTTTCCAGCAGCGCAGCGTGCCGCAAATCATCGCCACGGTGCTCGAACACCACGGCATCCTGGCCGACGCCTATGCATTCGAACTGGGCCCGGTGGTTTATCCGCCGCGCACGTTCTGCGTGCAATATGCGGAGAGCGACCTGCACTTCATCCAGCGCTTGTGTGAAGAGGAGGGTATTCACTACCACTTCCGCCACAGCCCGCACTCCCATCTTCTGGTGTTTGGTGATGACCAGACGGTGTTTCGCCGTTTACCCGTGCAGCGTTACTGTCGCGCCGGCGGGCCTCAAGCCGATACACCGTCTGTGCAGCGTTTCGACGTGCGCCTGGGCATTCGTAGTCAGCAAACGGCGCGGCGCGACTATGACTTTGAACAGCCTTCACTGCGCCTGCACGACACCGCAGGTGTGGCTTCGGCGCAGTCTCTTGAGGATTATCGCTACCCCGCCGGGTTCACGGGCCACGCACGCGGCAAGCGCCTGGCGGCTCGAGGTCTGGAACGTCATCAAGGCGACCGACTTCGGGCGTTGGGCAAGAGTGATCAGCCTGCGTTGTGCAGCGGGCATTTTCTTGAATTACGCGACCACCCCGACCCGTCCTGCAACGATTTGTGGCTGATTACGTCGGTACGCCACGAGGGGTATCAGCCTCAGGTGCTGGAGGAGGCTACGCCAACGCCCGGCGCATTCCAGGGGTATCGCAATCGCTTCATCGCAACACCCTGGCGAGCGGTGTATCGGCCGCCGCTCAGACATCCCAGGCCGACCATTATCGGCAGCCAGACCGCCACCGTGACCGGGCCTGCCGGTGAGGATGTGCACTGTGATGCGTATGGTCGGGTGAAGGTACGCTTTCACTGGGACCGGCTCGATAAGGATGATGATAAAAGCAGCTGTTGGGTCAGGGTCGCATCCGGTTGGGCCGGTGATGGGTTTGGCGCAACCCTGCTTCCGCGGGTCGGCATGGAAGTGCTGGTGACGTTCCTGGAAGGCGATCCGGACCAGCCGCTGGTCAACGGCTGCCTGCCGAATGCAACCCATCGGCCGACCTATCCCTTGCCGCAGTACAAGACCCGCAGTGTCCTGCGCAGCCGCAGCTCTCCGAGCGGCAGCGGTTCCAACGAACTGCACCTGGAAGACCGCCGTGGCGAAGAACTTATCTACCTGCGGGCTCAGCGTGACCTGGAGCAGCAGGTGGGTCATGACAGCCGCCTCGAGGTCGCAGGTGAACGACGCGAGATCATCCGGGGGTTAAGCACGGTTCACCTGGAAAACGAGGAGCACCGCCACATCACCGGTGATCGCAAAGTGGTACTCAAGGCGAGCGATCAACTCGATGTGCAAGGCGACAGTCGGACCCACGTTGGCCATATCCTGGTGATTGAAGCAGGCCAGCAGTTGCACCTCAAGGCCGGCGCCAGCCTGGTGATCGATGCAGGCACACAGCTGAGTTTGAAGGCGGGAGGAGAGCACCTGGTCATCCAGGCGGGCGGGATTTTCAGCAGCCGCCCCATCAGCCTAGGTGGTTCACCGCTGGTAACCCAATTGGCGAGTTCCCTGGCTGATTCCCATTTGCCGAATGTCAGTGCGGCGCAAGGTTCCATCATGCATCTGGCCAGGCAACTCGGCGCTGATTTCTGCCCGGTATGCGAACGCTGCCGTGAGGGCCTGTGTGATGTTCAAGGGAGGGTCGCTTGATGCTGACCATGCCAGGCCAGTGGATGGCCCGACAGCAACAGGCCGGACGCCGGTTGTGCTTGATCCTTGAGGGCAGCGACGAGGTACGCCCGCTGATGCTGGCGGCACGCGACTTGCCACAGTATCGCGGCCTCTATGCGCAGACCGCAGTGGCAGAATTGGCGGCGGCGGGCCCGGTGCTGTTGTTGCTGGAACTCCTGAGCGAGCCTGCACTGCTCGACCTTCTGCACCGGCCAGAAACCAACTGGGGTTGGCTGGCCAGTTTGCCCAGCGAAGACCTGACGAGTGCGACGCGACACTGGCGCGACCGGCTGTTGACGGGCGCCCAAGGCGACCAGGCGCTGTTCCGCTTCCACGACAACCGCACGCTGGCACGTGTACTGGAGCATTTGCCGCCGGCGCACTGGCCGGAATTCCTCGGCCCATTGATCAGCGTCTGCTACTGGCATGACGATCATTGGCAGTGTACCGACAACCCCGCCCCCGGCGACTATCCCGTGCCCGATCCCGCCCCATGGCTGAGCACGCCGAATCCAAACGCCAGCGCCATCCTGCACGCCAACATCCTGCGTTACTTGTTGGCCGAGCACAGCGAGGACCTGGCTGCCTTGGTGGAATTCCAAGCGCCGAGCATCTGGTTGAGCCAGGTACTTGAGCAGGCGCATGTCTGGCAGTGGCGCAGGCCGGAGCAATTGGAATTCCTGGTCGTGCGGCGGCTGGAAGAAGCCACTCGCAGCAGTGTGATTCGCTGGCAGCCAAAGGTGGGCGAAACGCCAGGAGACCACTTTGATCGGGTAGTGGAGCAGTGGCGCGTGAAAGGAGCAAACCAATGAGCAGGCGAAGGCGGGTGGGGTTGTTGGCGCTGGGGATGCTGGGGCTTTCGGGGTGTGTGGGGAAGCCGGTCGATAGCTTGACGTTAGAGGTGGATTTGCCGGCGGAATTTCGCTTCATCGCCGGCGCTAACTACAGCCCGGCAACTGGGGAAAGCTGCACTTTGCCGCGAAGAAGGGGCAAGAGACCCGAGAGGAAGATCCTTATTGCTTCTTATAAACCGGTAGCCGAGCGAGTGAGCTACGAGCTGCCGCTGACTGAGGAGATTGAAGGTTGCCCGTCGGTGTTACGCAGTGTGGATTTCAGGATTTATGCAAAGTGGGGCAAGCGATCTACCGACGTAGGAGGAGATCTTGCAGCCTTCTCGATTCTTGACACATTGAACGCTGATAGAGACAGCGCGCCAGGCTCGGCGATTCAAGAGCTGCACCGCAAATGTCAGTGGTGGTTTCGGACCGCGGGGCCGCAGCACGCGATCAGGAAGATTCTTGCCTGCCGTTTTTCGGAGGGCGGGCTTCGTTCGCCAAGTCCTCTGCTACGCGACCAGTTAGCGGGAAAAACGCTGAGGGTCGTACTGACTGTGAGCGATGAGGAAGAGCCTGCTTTCGACGATACCTGGGTGGCCGTTCCAGGCGGGTGGAAACGTTGTAGAGGGACCAGCTACGAAGACCTGTACGGACACTGCAACGGCAATACAACCGACTTTAAGCCGATAAAAATGCCGGATGGCCGCATTTGCGATGTCTATCCATCGTGCAACAACAAGGAGCAAGTTCATGAAGCTGGACGCACGGAAGCAACCTTTTTTCAGTGACAGTAAACCTGCCTGTCCATTGCGAGGACATTGGGTGAGCTTCGGCCTGGTGGATGAGTCAGGAGTGGGAACGGCCTATGGTGGCCTGCCATACACTGTTCACGACAGCAGTGGACAACGGTACAAAGGAAGGTTGAATGGAAACGGATTCGCCAAGTTGTCGGATATTTATTGCGGCCCCGTGGTGCTTGTTTTCGACGACCTTTATTCAGGGATAGAGCAGACATACCAGCAATTAATGATACGGGGCAGCTACAAACTGCCTATCACCGAGCTGCAAGTTCGCGCCGAGCAGACTCGGTTTGCCACGACAGACGGTCGTCGTGGCGAACGTAACCCTGCTCAGCAGAAAGCCGACAGGTTTTATCAAGCTGAAGTACGCGACCTGGTGCGCCACGTGGCTCACTTACCGCCGATAGCGCCCCGAGCGTATCCGCCCAAACGCCATGCACTGAAAATGATGGCCGAATTGGGGTTCGGACCGCCGCAATCTACTTTGACGGGAGTCGTGCTGTTCCCCAATAACCACACCGTTCTCGAAGTGCGCCCTCTACGAGCGCTACGCCCCATGCTTTCCACCGAAGACAGCTTTTGCGCCTTGAATCTTTATCAGCTGGCATTGATGGCTACCTTGAGTTATTGCGATTTCGGACAGGTGCCTCCCAAGAAGCCTGAGAGTGAAGTCAGTTTCCCTCTTGAGCCGAGCATCGGTCATCTATTCGCAGAAAAGCTGTCGTGTTATCAGGAAGCCTGGCAGGTTGATCCAGAGCAAGTGCAACGTTTCTATCCGGTTTACGAAGAGGTTGCGTATTCCCGACGCTTCGAGATTCTGCCTTTCGATCCAGCGTTATACCCACAAAATCAGCCGTCGTTGGGAGACCAGCAACAGCACCCAGCGAATGTGCACTTTTTTAATGACGAAGAGTTCGGTACCGACACACAGGCATTTATCACCCACCATGACGAGGTGATCCTGATTGCGGTGCGCGGTACGGCCAGCGCTGCTGATGGGGTGCGCGATGCCAACGCCCATCAGGTGGCTTTCGTCGAGGGTGTTGGCAAGGCGCACGAGGGGTTTTACCAGGCCTATCGGGCCATGCGTGATTTCGTGCTGCGCTACCTGGATCAGTTTCACTACGGCCAGCGCGTCGTCATTTGCGGTCATAGCCTGGGCGGTGCAATCGCCTTGCTGCTGGCAGAGGGGTTACGTCGAGCTCCTGACCTCAACTACAACATCCTCCTCTACACCTACGGCGCCCCCCGCGCCGCCGACGCGGAGTTCGCCGCAGGCGCCTCAGCGCTGGTCCACCACCGTATCGTCAACCATAACGACCCGGTGCCCAGCGTTCCGGCGCCGTGGATGAACACCACCGCCAAACTCTGGGTTCCAGGTGCCGTCACCTTATTCGCCGCCCCCGGGCCTGCCAGCTTGCTGTTCGCCGCCGGCCTGGTACGTGTTGGCGGCAACCCGTATCAGCACCACGGCGAGCAGCAACACTTCATGCCGATCATGCTTCCCGACGGCACGCAGTCTTCGGTGCTGTGGAAACCTGGCTGCGAGTCTATCCAGGAGGCCGCCTGTAATCGCGCGTTGCAACTCCACGGTGATATGCCTGACCGCGACAACCTGTTAACGCAGCTTTTGCAGGCCAGCCAGCATTTCATGACCGCCAGCTACATTCCGGCCGCCTGGGCGACGCTGCGTCGCTGGCAGCAGACCCTGGACAGAGACGGCACACTGGTGACCCCCCGCGAGTTTGCATTGCTCGACCAAGCGCTTGAAACCATGCGCCAACAACTGCGGGCCAGGCGCCTTGAGCTCGCGCGTCGGCGCCCGGTCAACGACCGGACCTATGAATACCACGAGCCGTTGAACCTCGAGATCGACCGCCTGCACACCAGTCGCGAGCGCTTGGAAACCCTGCGCTGGCGCCGTCTGCAAGCGCGCGAGGTATATGGCAACCACGCGCATTGCGCGCACTTGCAGCCCAGCCTCAAACGGTGGTTCAGCCACCGTGAGAACCGTGAGTTGTCGCAAGTGGCGAGCATCCCCGAGCCCACGCAAAACGAATGGGGAAGGGCGCAACCGCTGGATCTCGACTCGATCGTCTGATCCAGGCCGTTATACAAACTCCACGTGCGCCGGTTGACGCTTCATCAACACCTGGCCGTTGCGGATCGAGTACAGCGGCAGGCCCTGGCTGCGGACCACCTCATAGTCGCTGTCTGCCGACAGGATCAGCAGGTTGGCCGGCCGACCGGGCTCCAGGCCGTAGCGGTCGCCCAGGGCCATGGCCTTGGCGCTGTTGTCGGTCACCAGGTCGAGGGCACTTTGCAGGTTGCGGTAGCCGAGCATGTGGCAGATGTGCAGGCCGGCTTCCAGTACGCGCAGAATGTTGCCGTTACCCAGGGGGTACCAGGGGTCGACGATGGAGTCCTGGCCAAAGCACACGTTCATGCCGGCTTCCAACAGTTCATTGACGCGGGTCACGCCGCGGCGTTTGGGGAAGTTATCGAAGCGGCCTTGCAGGTGAATGCTTTCGGTGGGGCAGGACACGAAGCTGATGCCGGAGTGCCCCAGCAGGCGGAACAATTTGGCGCAGTAGGCATTGTCGTACGAGCCCATGGCCGTGGTGTGGCTGGCGGTGACGCGCGCGCCCATGTCGCGGCTGCGGGCTTCTTCGGCGAGCACTTCGAGAAAGCGCGAGTGCGGGTCGTCGGTTTCGTCGCAGTGCACATCCACCAGGCAGCCGGTGCGTTCGGCCAGGTCCATCAGGAACTTGACCGAGCTCACGCCCTGGTCGCGGGTGTACTCAAAGTGCGGGATGCCGCCGATCACGTCGGCGCCCAGGCGGATGGCTTCTTCCATCAGCTCACGGCCATTGCGGTAGGACTCGATGCCTTCCTGGGGAAAGGCGACGATCTGCAGGTCGATCAGGTGCGTGCTTTCTTCGCGCACTTCCAGCATCGCCTTGAGCGCCGTGAGGTCCGGGTCGGTGACGTCGACGTGGGTGCGCACGTGCTGGATGCCATGGGCGGCGAGCGCCTGGATGGTTTTCTTGGCGCGGGTCTTGGTGTCTTCCTGAGTGATGGTGGCTTTGCGCTCGCCCCAGCATTCGATGCCTTCGAACAGGGTGCCGCTCATGTTCCAGCGCGGCTCACCGGCAGTGAGGGTGGCGTCGAGGTGAATATGCGGTTCGACAAAGGGCGGTATGACCAGGTTGCCGGCGGCGTCGAGGTCGTCGGCGCTCTGTACCGGCACCGTTGTTTGTGGGGTGATGCTGGCGATCCGGCCATTTTCCAGGTGCAGATCATGCAGGCCTTCACGGTTGCGCAGGCGGGCGTTGATGATGTGCATGGGCAAGTTCCTCTTGGCTAAAAATAATCAGGCAGACAGCCGCCAGATCATCAGGGCGATGCCGATGTCCAGGCGGTCATAAGCATTGTCCAGCGTCAGGCCGCACAGGGCTTCGATGCGCTGGACGCGGTGTGTCAGGGTGTTGCGGTGTACGGCCAGACGCTGGGCAGCGGCCACAAGGTTACCATTCTCGTGAAACCAGGCTTCCAGGGTCGGCATCAGGCTTGGGCCATGATGCAGGTCGTGACGCAGCAGCGGGCCCAGGCGCTCATTGAGAAACTGGTCGAGCAACGCCCGATCACGCACGCCGCTGAGCAGCTTGAGCACACCCAGTTCGTCGTACACGCAGAGCCCGGCGCGCTCGCTGAACCGGCGTGCGGCAGCCAATGCCTGACGTGCTTCATCCTGGGCATGGGCCAGGCGCGCGGGTGGGTGCGCAGCGGCGCTCAGCCCGATAAACAACTTAAGTGGGGCCAGGCGCAAGTTAAGCGGGTTCAACCAATCGGCCAGTTGCTGGCGGTTTGCCAACGCCGCGACGGCATCCGTGGCCGGCAGCAGCAGCGTCCATTGCCCGGCCCGACCGAGTACCGGCAACACCGCCGACAGCTGGCGCAAACGCCGACTGATAGCGTCGTGTTGGCGTGCCAGTTGGGCTTCCACCTGTGCGGCGTCGCCTTCGGCAAACAGCAACTCGCTGCCCTCCATTTGCAGTTGCGCAACCTGCCAATGCCCCGCCAGCGACATGCCCAGTTTCACGGCGCGGTGCAGCAGCACGTCCAGGGATTGGTAGTCGCCGCTCAGCAAGCGTTCCAGCACGTCGTGCCGCGAGCGGCCCAGTTGTTCGGACTGGATCAGCGCCGAACCGATTGCCTGGGTCACCAGCACCATTTTCAGTGAGTAGGGCTGCTCGATCAGCGGCATGCCGGCGGCTTCGGCGGCGTCGAGCAAACGCTGGGGGATTGCCTGGATATACGCCGGCCCGGTCAGGATCACCAACCCGGCCACCTGGCGCAGGCAGGCTTCGTCCAGCAATCGCAGCAAGTTGGCCGCGTCCCGTGGGTGATTGATACCGGTGACGAACACCAGTTCACCGCCCAGCACCCATTCGGCGATTCCGCTGTTTTCCGCCACATACGGCCAACGCACGACGTTGTCCAGGGCCACGGAACCGGCGCGCAGGCACATCGATTCGAGGCCCGGCAAGGTCAGTACCTCGGCGACGGTCAGGCTCATACCGGGGCGTCAGCCAAAGGCGCGCGTACACGCAGGACGGCGGTGAGCACGATGTAGGTCAGCGACGCGGCGACGATCCCCACCAGCGGCGCGACCCATGGCGAGTTGAATGCCAGCACAGTGCCCACCGCATACGCCAGCATCCCCGGCCAATTGAAGGCCGGCAGGCTTGCTTGCGCCAGGCGCGGGTACTGGCCGCGATAGCGGTAGAAAAAGTCCGCCATGATCACCCCGCCAATCGGCGGGATCACCGTGCCGAGCAGAATCAGGTAGGGCACCAGCATGTCGTACATGCCCAGCAGCGCCAGCAGGGTTCCGATCACGGCGCCCGCCAGGGTTACGGTCTTGCGGCGTTTGGTGCGCAGCAGGTTGCAACCGGCCACGGCGAAGTTGTAGATCGTATTGTCCTGGGTGCTCCAGATGTTGAGCAGCAACATGGCCATCGCCGCCATGGCGAAACCTTGCAGCAGCAATACTTCCACCACGTCAGGCTGTTGATAGACGATGGCGCCGTAGGCCCCGATCAGCACCATCAAGCCATTGCCGATGAAGAACCCGATCAGGCTGGCCAGCACCGCGACCCTGGCCGAGCGTGAAAACCGCGTCCAGTTGGTGGCCTGGGTCGCGCCGCTGACGAAGGTGCCGAACACCAGGGTGATCGCCGTGGACAAGTCCAGCTCGCCGGTCGGCACTACCGCCAGCAGCCCGTCCAGCCCGCCGACTTTCACCGTGGCCACCCACATCGACAGAAACAGCAGGAGGCCCATGGCCGGGACTGCGATATAAGAAAGAATCTCCAGCCCGCGATAGCCAATGTAGGCGGTGGCACAAAACACCAGGCCAAACAGCACCATCAAGGCCAGCACGCTGCCCTGGCTCAGTTCGAAATATTTGCCGAGCACCACGGCGGCCGTCGCCGTGCCCCAGGCGTACCAGCCGATCTGGGTAAAGCCCAGGATCAAGTCACTGAGCTTGCTGCCCACTTCACCAAAGCAGAAGCGCCCCATCAGCACCGAGTTCAGCCCGCTCTTGAAGGCAATGTAACCCAGGCCGGCGGCGTAGATACCCAGCAACAGGTTACCCAGGGCCACCACGCCGAGCATATCGGTAAAGCTGAACGCCACGCCCAGCTTGCCGCCGGCAAACATGGTCGCGGTAAAAAAGGTGAAGCCCAGCAGCACCATGGCGGTGGACGCCAGGCCTTTGCGCGCATGCATGGGGACTTCGCTCAAGGGGTAGTCGTTACCCGGTTCTTGCTGCGTCATGTGCCTTGCTCCCTGAATGAGTGACGCTGGCCTGTTGCACCGCGCGTGCCAAATCGGCAGCAGTGACTGGCGCACGGTCGGCACTGTGCAGCGTGCACAGTATTTGCGGCCAAGCAGGAGAGAAACGCGGGCGGGAGTGTTCGCGGTGCCCAGTCGGGCCCGAAAGCGGTGCAGCGGTGATACACATTGGATCAGTGGAGGCCTCGGAGAGAGTCCAAGGTTTTTACGCATTCAGACCGGTAATACCGGGCACAAAAAAACCACCGTAAAGGTGGTTTTTTCCCAGCGCGGGCTTACTCGCCGCGATAGATGCAGCCGCTGGTGCAGGTTTCGTGGATGCGGATCGCACTGAGTTCCGGCAACAGGGGTTTGAGCTCAGTCCAGATCCACTTGGCCAGCACTTCGCTGGTGGGGTTTTCCAGGCCTGGGATGTCATTGAGGTAGTTGTGATCGAGGCGTTCATAGAGCGGCTTGAAAATCGCCTTGATCTCAGAAAAGTCGCGAATCCAGCCGGTGTGCGGATCCAGGTCGCCGCTCAGGTGGATCGCCACCTTGAACGAATGCCCATGCAGGCGCCCGCATTTGTGGCCGTCCGGTACGTGGGGCAGGCGGTGGGCGGATTCGAATGTAAATTCCTTGAAGATTTCCACAGTATTTTCAGCTCGGTCAGTATTCGGCAGGCGGCGAGTTTAACAGCTTGATCCCTCGCCGCGCATACCGCTGGGTCACAGAGCCAGCAAGCGCTCGCCCAGCCCGCCATTGTCCGCCAGTTGCAGGAACTCATCGCCCAGGCGCCGACTCTCGCTCATCGCGGTCTGCCAGTACGTGTTGCGACTCGAATCGTCGCCCATGAAGCGCTTGAAGTCGCTGCGATCCGGCAGCTTGCCGTGGGGCAGGCGCGCCAGGTATTCCCTGGACGGCGCCAGCAGCAACACATCCTGCAAGCCTTGTTGACTGCTGCGCCGCCACGGCAGGCCCTTGTCGAACCAGCCGGGGATGACCCGGTCGGTGAAGTGCGGGTACAGCACGATGTCGTCGCCGTGATAGGGCAGGTCCAGGTGGTAGTCCAGCAGCCCACCGTCGCGGTAGGTGCCGGCGCCCGCGCCGGGCAGGTCGCGTACGCCTTGCATCACCATCGGGATCGAGCCCGAGGCCAGCAGCGCCTGGCGCAGGTTGCCGAGTTGCAGGTCGAGAAAGCGCGACGGGAAATCCTTCAGCGCATGCACCGGCGGCGCCTGGCGCGGGTCATGAA